>NZ_JACHMQ010000001.1:7800000-8100000 GCF_014208105.1 Actinomadura coerulea | reverse complement strand
CGGAGCCCGCGGCGCTGCAGCAGCACGGCGATCACGATGATCGCGCCCTTGGCGATCAGCTGGTCGCTGGTCTGCAGGCCGTTCAGGATGAACAGGTTGGTGATGAGCGTGAACACCAGCACGCCGAGGATCGACCCGGCTATGGTGCCGCGCCCGCCGGTGAGCAGCGTCCCGCCGATGATGACGGCGGCGATCGCGTCCAGCTCGTACAGGTCGCCGTGGGTGCTGGAGCCGGTGGTGGTGCGGGCCATGATGATGAGCGCGGCGACGCCGCAGCAGAAACCGGACAGCGCGTACAGCGTCAGGGTGTGCCGGCGGACGTCGATGCCGGCCAGGCGCGCCGCCTCGGGGTTGCCGCCGACCGCGAACGTCCGGCGGCCGAACGTGGTGCGGTTGAGCACCAGCCATCCGGCGGCGGCGACCGCGGCGAAGATGTACACGACGAGCGGGAGCCCGAGCACCTTGGTGGTGGACAGCGCCTCGATCGCGTCGTTCTCCGGCCGGACGAGCTGGGTCCTGCGGTCCGACATCCGCTGCGCCAGCCCGCGCGCCGCGACGAGCATCGCGAGGGTGGCGATGAACGGGACCAGCCGCCCGTAGGAGATCAGCAGCCCGGTGAGGACGCCCGCGCCGGTGCCGACGAGGACCGCGCACAGCGCCATCACCGCCGGGCCGTAGGACTGCGTCGCCACCGTCGTCGCCCACACCGACGCCAGCGCCATGACCGACCCGACGGACAGGTCGATCCCGCCGCCGATGATGACGAACGTCTGGCCGACGGTGATCACGCCGATGGTGGCGGCGAGCGCGAGGATGCCGACGACGTTGCCCGACGTCGCGAAGTTGCCGGGCTCGGTCACCAGGCCGACGACCGCCAGCAGCACCAGCGCGGCGACGAGCCCGAGGTGGTGGACCTCGCGGCTCCCCGCGGCGCCGCCCCGCCCGAACGGCAGCCGCGGCTTCCCGCTCCCGCCGGCGGGGCGGGCGAGCGCCCCGCCGCGCTCGCCCGTGTTCTTCTCGGTCCGGGGGGCCGACCCTCCGGAGTGAAAGGTGCCGGTCACAGGGCACTCCCCTCCATGATCATGTTGAGCACGGCGGCCTCGTCGAGGTCGCGGGCGTCGCCGGTGTGCACGACGCGCCCCTCCCGGACGACGAGGACGCGGTCGGCGAGCCCGAGCACCTCGGGCACCTCGCTGGACACCAGCAGCACCCCGATCCCGCGCCCGGCCAGCTCGCGGATCACGGCGTACAGCTCGGCGCGGGCGCCGACGTCCACGCCGCGGGTGGGCTCGTCGAGGATCAGCAGCCGCAGCCCGGCCGAGCCGAGCAGCCAGCGGGCCAGCACGACCTTCTGCTGGTTGCCGCCCGACAGCGTCACGACCGGGCGGCGCGGGTCGGGCGGCCGGATGTCCAGCGACTCGATCTGGCGCCGCACGTCGGCGAGCTCGCGGCGGCGGCTGAGCCAGCCGAACGAGGCATAGCGCGGCAGCGAGGCGACGCTGACGTTCGCGGCGACGGTCTCGTTCAGCAGCAGCGCCTGGCTCTTGCGCTCCTCGGGCGCCATGCCCATGCCGCGCCGCACCGCCGCGCCCGTGTCGCCGGGGCGGACCGGGCGGCCGTCCACGAGCACCCGTCCCCGCGCGGGGCGCCGGGCCCCGTAGACGGTCTCCAGGATCTCCGAGCGCCCGGACCCGACCAGCCCGGCGAGCCCGACGATCTCGCCCGCGTGGACGGTGAGCGACACGTCCTCGAACGCGCCGGGCAGCGCGAGCTCCTCGACCCGGAGCACCTCGGGGCGGCCGTCCTCGGGCTCGGGCCGCGGGGGGAACACGTACTCCACGTCCCGGCCGGTCATCAGCGACACGATCTCGTCGGTGGAGGTGCCCCGCGCGGGCAGCCCGCCCGCGACCGACCGGCCGTCCTTGAGGACGGTGACCCGGTCGCCGATCTCGCGGATCTCCTCCAGCCGGTGCGAGATGTAGACGACCGCGACGCCGGCGGCGGTCACCTCCCGGATGATGCGGAAGAGGTTGGCGACCTCGTCGTGGGCGAGCGCGGCGGACGGCTCGTCCATCACGATGAGGCGGGCGTCGTGCGACAGGGCGCGGGCCATGCTGACGACCTGCTTGCCCGCCGCCGGCAGCCGCCCGACCTCGCGGCGCGGGGGTATCTCCCCGTGCCCGAGCCGCCCGAGCAGCTCCCGCGCCGCCCGCTCGGCCTCGCCGCGGCGGGTGAAGCCGAAACGAGCCTTCTCGTGCCCGAGGAAGATGTTCTCGGCGACCGACAGGCCGTCCACCAGGTCCAGTTCCTGGTAGATCGTGGCGATCCCGGCGCGCATGGCGGCGGTGGGCCCGGCGAGCCGCACCGGCTCCCCGCCGAACACGATCTCGCCCTGGTCGGGCTGGTGCGCGCCGGCGAGCACCTTGATGAGCGTGGACTTGCCGGCGCCGTTCTGGCCGAGCAGGCAGTGCACCTCGCCGGGGCGGACGTCGAGGTCGACGCCGTCCAGGGCGCGGACGCCGGGGAACTGCTTGACGATGCCGCGCATCCGCAGCAGCGGTTCGGGTTCGGGCGGGCCCATCGGGCCTCCTCGGGGCCGGAGAGGGGGTCAGGACGCGGAGAAGACGTGGTCGCTGATGAGCCGGGCGCCGCCGACCACGCCGGCGGCGCCGGCGAGCTCGGACAGCACGATCGGGAGGTTGCCGGTCGCGAGCGGCGCGGACCGCCGGTACACGACGCTGCGGATCTCGGCGAGCAGCGCGTGGCCGAGACCCGCGACGCCGCCGGCGATGATGACGAGGCCGGGGTTGAAGAAGCTGACGAGCCCGGCGAGGACCTGGCCGACGTGCCGGCCGCCCTCCCGGATGATCTGCACCGCGCTCGGGTCGCCCGCGGCGGCCGCCTCGCCGACGTGCTCGGCCGTCAGCGCCCCGTGGGTCTCCAGCAGGGCCGCGAGCGCGGGCGAGCGGCCGGACCGCGCCGCCGCCTCGGCGTCCCGCGCGAGCGCCGCGCCGCCGAAGAACGCCTCCAGGCACCCGGCGTTGCCGCAGGCGCAGGTCGGGCCGTCGTCGTCGACCCGGATGTGGCCGATGTCCCCCGCGCTGCCGGACACGCCGCGGTAGATGGCGCCGTCCACGACGATGCCGCAGCCGATCCCGGTGCCGATCTTCACGAGCAGGAAGTCGTCCACCGACCGGGCGAGTCCGGCGTGCAGCTCGCCGAGGGCCATGAGGTTCACGTCGTTGTCGACGAGCACCGGGCAGCCGAGCTCCTGGCCGATCGCGTCCCGCACCGGGAACCGGTCCCAGCCGGGCATGATCGGCGGGACGACCGGCATGCCGTCGCGGAAGCTGACCGGCCCCGGCACCCCGATGCCCGCCCCGTGCACCTGCGGGATCAGGCCCTCGTCGCGCAGCTTGCCGAGCAGGTCCAGCGCCCGCTCCAGCACCACGGTCGCGCCCTGCCGGACGTCGCACCGCTCGCTGACGTGCCCGAGGACCTCCAGCTCTCCGTCGGTCACCGCCACGTCGATCGAGGTCGCCCCGATGTCGAAGGCGACGAACCGCAGCCGCGGCGAGAGCCGGACGATCCCCGACCGCCGCCCGCCCCGGGAGGCCGCCAGCCCGGCGCCCTCCACGAGGCCGAGCTCGACCAGCCGGTCCAGCTCGACCGCCAGCTTGGACCGCGACAGCCGGACGACGTCGCCCAGCTCGGCGCGCGAGCGCGGCCCCTCGTCACGCAGCAGCCGCAGCAGGCGTGCCTGGTGCACGTTCTGCGGGCGAGCCGACATGCGCATCACGCCGTCCTCTCGGGATCGGACCGGCGCCGTGTGACGCCGGTCTCATGGCCGAGACCGTAACCCGCTTTCGCCGCCTTGAGAAGACCTTTCCCCCAAATCCCTCAAACTTTCCCCACTCAGAGGACAAAGCCGCACACACGAAACGACCCCGCCCAGCGCGCACAGCGCACCAAGCGGGGTCGCTCCCCTCTACACGCCTACCTCAGCCCCACCGCAACCCCGCGACGACCTCACCCCCCGTGATCGCGTCCGAAGGCAGGTTCGAGCGGAGCGAGAACCTGATCGCGCAGCGAGCCGCCAAGGCGAGACGGAGCGATGCCAGCGATCGCCGCAGTGCCCGACGATGGAGGGCCCTCCGGGCCCGAAGGAGGAGAGCACTGCAATAGGCACAGCAGGGCCGCCAGGCCCGAGGGAGGAGATAAAACTAATAAGACACAGTCTGTCGTCCCGTGCTCATGGTTCGCATGATGTGTTCGACGAGGCTGATGAGGACGCGCTTGGCGTCCTCGCGGTCGCGGACGTCGCAGGAGATCACGGGGATCTCGGGGGCCAGGTCGAGGGCGTCGCGGACCTGGTCGGCCGAGTGCTGCCCGGCGCCGTCGAAGCGGTTGACCCCGATGATGAACGGGACGCCGCGGCGTTCGAAGTAGTCGACCGAGGCGAAGCAGTCGGCGAGGCGGCGGGTGTCGACGAGGACGACGGCCCCGAGCGCGCCCTTGGCCAGTTCGTCCCACATGAACCAGAAGCGGTCCTGACCGGGGGTACCGAACACGAACAGCACCAGGCCGTTGGGCAGGGTGATGCGCCCGAAGTCCATCGCCACGGTCGTGGTGGTCTTGGACGCGACGGCGGTGGTGTCGTCGATCCCGATGCTCTTCTCGGTCAGCGCCTCCTCGGTGCGCAGCGGGCGGATCTCACTGACCGCGCTGACCAGGGTGGTCTTGCCGACGCCGAAACCGCCGGCGACGAGGATCTTTACCGTCAGCGCCGAGTCGCCCTGCTGGGCGGCCGCGTCAGAGCGCACGGATTCCATCGATCACTTCCTTGAGTACGCGCTCGCTGGGGAACTGCGCCACCGGCGCGGGGCGCCGGACCTGTATCAGCGAGTGGTCGAGCAGGTCGCCGAGCAGGACACGGACGACCCCGAGGGGAAGTTCCAGATCCGACGCTATCTCGGCGACCGACAACGGGGTGCGGCAAAGCTCCAGGATCATGTCATGTTCGGGCTCCGGCGCCCATGGGGTCGCCGGGAGTGCGTGGGCGTCCTCCGCGGGCTCGGGCGGGTCGGCCGCGACGATCAGCGCGACCAGGTCGAACTCGACGCCGTCGTAGTGCGTGCGGCCTCGGGTGAGCGCGTACGGGCGCACGACGGGGCCCGCCGCGTCGTCGTACCAGGCCGTGCCGCCCACCTCACGCTCCGCCGGACTCGGCCGCGACGACGCGCGGGTTGGCCGACAGGTGCTGGCCGACCCGGGTGACCAGCATCGCCATCTCGTAGGCGATGATCCCGAGGTCGGCCTCGGCGTCGGCGAGGACGGCCAGGCAGGCGCCCCGGCCGGCGGCGGTGACGAACAGGAACGACGACTCCATCTCCACGATCGTCTGCCGGACGGGCCCGCCGCCGAAGGACTCCCCGGCCCCGCGCGCGAGGCTCTGGAAGCTGGCGGCCACCGCGGACAGGTGGTCGGACTCCTCACGGGCCAGCCCGCTGGACGCGGCGATCCGCAGCCCGTCGCTGGACAGCACGACGGCGTTCTGCACCGGGGCGACCCGCTGGACGAGGCTGTCCAGGAGCCAGTTGAGCTCACCTCCGGCTCCGCCCGGGACCTCCGCGCCGGAGTGCTGGGGCTGTGTCATGGGGCGTCGTCCTCCTGGTCGCCTACGTTTCCAGCGGCCTCCGCGTCGGCCGCGTCCTGCCTGCCGCGCTGCCAGCCGCGCTGCATGCTGGACAGCATCGTTCGCATCGACTCGGGCGAGCGGGCGGCGCCGCCGTCCGGGTCCTCGCCCGCGGGAGCGGTCCCGGCCGCGTCGCGGCCGGCCCCGTCCGCGGGAGCGTCCATGGGGACGGGCGCGGCGAGCGGCGTCCCCTCCGGCTCCGGGGCCGGCGGCGCCGGGGGCGCGGCCGGTTCCGGAGCCGGCGGCGGGGCCTGCCCCTGCGCGGCGAGGTGCGCGTCCACCCGTTCCTTGAGCTGGGGCGCGAGGTGCTGCTGCCGCCTGCGCCTCGGCAGCTCTCCGTCCCGCGGTGGCGGGGCGGGCTCCGCCGGCGCCTCGGCCGGGGCGGGCGCCGGCGGCTGCGCCGGCCGTACGGGCGGCGTCGCGGCCAGCGCGGGCGCCGGCTCCTCGGCCGGGCGCGCCGGCTCGGGCCTGTAGGGCTCGGCCTCGGCGACGAGCCGGACGAACCCGCCGGACTCGCCGCCCCGGGACTCGGCCGCCGGGCGGGCCGACGCCGGGAGCGCCGCGGCGGGGCTCGGCAGTTTCGGCATGGGCCCGGTGGCGCGGCGCACGGCGGCGTGCTCCGGCTCGGCGCTCTCCACGATGAGCGAGCTCGGGATCAGCGCGATCGCCGTCGTGCCCCCGTACGGGGACGGGCGGAGGGTGACGGTGATGTCCTGTCTCTCGGCCAGCCGGGCGACGACGAACAGCCCGAGCTGGGCGCTGTCGGACGGGTCGAACTCTGGCGGGTGGGCGAGCCGCTCGTTGGCCCTGCGCAGCGCCTCCTCGGTCATCCCGAGGCCGCGGTCCTCGACCTCGATCGCGAACCCGCTGGCGACCGCGTGGCCGCTGACCCGCACCGGCGACTGCGGCGGCGAGAACGTGGTGGCGTTCTCCACCACCTCGGCGAGCAGGTGGATGACGTCGGCGACCGCGGAGCCGAGCAGCGAGACGCGCGGCAGCGGCTGCACCCGCACGCGCGGGTAGTCCTCGACCTCGGCGACCGCGCCGCGCACCACGTCCACCAGCGGGACGGGACGGCGCCAGCCGCGCCCGGCGGTCTTGCCCGCCAGGATGACGAGGCCCTCGGCGTGCCGGCGCATGCGCGTGGCGAGGTGGTCGAGGCGGAACAGGTCCGACAGTTCCGAGGGGTCCTCGGTGCGGCGCTCCATGGTGTCGAGCAGGCTGAGCTGCCGGTGCAGCAGCGCCTGGTTGCGGCGCGCGAGGTTGACGAACACCTCGCTGATGCCGCGCCGGGCCGCGACCTCGCCCTCGGCGGCGACGAGCACGGCCTCGCGGGCGCGGTCGAACGACTCGGCGATCTGCCGGATCTCGGTGATGCGGTAGTCGATGTCGGGCGCGGCCTCGGGCTCGACGGGGGCGCCGGCGCGGATCTGCTCGGCCAGCAGCGGCAGCCGCATGCGGGTGAAGTCCACGACGCCGGAGGCGAGCGTGCGGCACTCCTCCAGCAGCCGCCGCGACACCCGGACCGCGAGCAGCGCCGACAGCACGATCGCGAGAAGGCCGACGCCGCCGGCGAGGGCGAGGCGGGTGAAGGCGCCGATCGCGATGCGCTGCCCGTGGTCGACGACGTCGTCGAGGACCCTGTTCTCCAGCTCGAACAGCCGGCCGTTGGCGGTGTCGGCGAGGGACCGCCAGATGGCGGGCTCGATGACCGGCGTGTGCGGGGCGCGGGCGGCGGTCTGCCCGGTGCGGGCGCCCGCTGCGGGCCGGGTGCCCGTCTCGCGGGTCTTGCGCACGGTGGCGCGCGGCGGTTCGGCGCCGCGGATGACCTGGTCCTCCAGCGTCCGCAGCTGGACGAACGGCGGTGACGCCGCGAGCCGCTCGTAGCGTTCGTAGTCGTGGTGCAGGTTGGGCGCGTTGTCGGCGTACAGCATCCGCTGGGCGCCGACGAGCTGCGCGAACTGGCCCCGCTCGGCGGTCGTGATGTGCCCGGCGGCCAGGGCGCCGGACAGCAGGGCGTCCTCGCGCGACATGAACTCGCGGGCGCGTCCGAACGACGCGAGCGTGCGGGCGTGCGCGGTGATGGACCCGTCCCCCGGCGTGGTCGCGTTGTAGACGGCGAAGCCCGCGTCGATGATGTCGCTGTACTCGCGCAGGACGCGTTCGCGGTCGGCGACGCGCTGGTCGATGCCCTGGCGGACGCCGCGCAGCGTGTCGATCCGCTTCACGAAGGCGCCGAGCCGGTCGGCGACCTGGGGCAGGATCGAGCCGCGCAGCCCCTTGTCGCGCGCGCCCTCGCGGACCTTCTCGGCCGCGTCGTCGGTGGTCTGCCGCTGCGTCCGCATCACGCCGGCGTCGGGGCGGGCGCCGCCGAGCTCGGCCATCGTCAGCCGCCGCTCCTTCTGCAGCGCGTCGATGAGGTGCTGCGTCGGCAGCACGGTCTTCTCCTGGAACTCGCGGCTCCGCAGCAACTGGTTCGCGTCGCCGTAGGTGAAGCCCGTGAGGAACACCCACAGCGAGGCGAGGGCCAGCAGCGGCACGAGGACCAGCAGGCTGATCCTCGCCCGGATGGAGGAGAAACGGGGGCCCATCACGGCTGGCGGACCCTGCTCACGTGTGTCGCGGTCGGCATTGGGGGGCGGGACATGCGGGGGAAACCTCCCGATGCGTGGAGTACGGGGGTGTGCGGGAGCCTACTACGTCGCGGGTTCACGATGATCGGACTTCCGGCCGCCGGGTGCCTGGTCCTCGTCGTCCGGCCAGCTCAGCACGTGCTCCATCAGCGCGACGAGCACCTCCTTGGACGACTCCCGGCGGCGCGCGTCGCACAGCACCACCGGGACGCCGGGGTCCAGGTCGAGCGCGATGGCGATGTCTCGGGGCCGGTGCGTCCGCTCGCCGTCGAAGCAGTTCACGGCCACCACGAACGGGACGCCGCGGCGCTCGAAGTAGTCGATCGCGGGGAAGCAGCCGGTCAGCCGGCGCGTGTCGGCGAGCACGACGGCGCCGATCGCGCCCGCCGCCAGCTCGTCCCACATGAACCAGAACCGCTCCTGGCCGGGCGTGCCGAACAGGTAGAGCAGCAGCTGGTCCGAGAGCGTGATCCGGCCGAAGTCCATGGCGACGGTCGTGGTCGCCTTCGCGGCGACGCCCGCGACGTCGTCGACCCCGGTGCCGCGGTCGGTCAGAGGCTCCTCGGTGTGCAGCGGCCGGATCTCGCTGACCGAGCCGACCATGGTGGTCTTGCCCGCGCCGAACCCGCCCGCGATCAGGATCTTGGTGGTGATCGGCGGCCGGGCCGCGAAGCCCGGCCCGGCCGCCGCCCGGTCATAGCGCGCGGAGTCCATTGAGCACCTCCCTCAGCACCCCGGACGAGGGCCGCCGGCCCTCGGCCGGGCGCGCCTCGTCCACCACCGCGATCAGCCCCTTGTCGCGCAGGTCGCCGAGCAGCACCCGCACGACGCCGAGGGGCAGGCCGAGGTCGGCCGCGAGGTCGACCACCGTCACCGGCCGCGCGCAGCCGCGCAGCACCCGCGCGTGGTCGGGGCTGTAGCGCAGCCGGTCGCCCGGGGGGACGCCGGTGGCCGCGACCACCGCGATCAGCTCGAAGCCCGCGCCCTCGGGACGGGTCCGTCCCCGGGTCATCGCGTAGGGGCGCACGAGCGGACCGGCCTCGCGGTCCAGCCAGCGCTCTCCCGGCGGGGTCATCGGTCAAAAGCCCCGCGGCGCGGACCCCCCGGCGCCTCCGAACCCCTGACCGCCCGCCTCCGCCCCGAACCTCGGGCTCGCCTGCAGGTGCTGGCCGACCCGCTTGACCAGGACCGCCATCTCGTAGGCCACCAGTCCGGCGTCGGCCTCCGCCTCGGCCAGCACCGCCAGGCAGGTGCCGTCGCCCGCCGCCGTCACGAACAGCAGCAGCGCGTCCATCTCGATGATGGTCTGCCGGACGTTGCCGCCCGCGAAGTGCCGCCCGGCGCCGCGCGCGAGGCTCTGCACGCCGGACGCCAGCGCCGACAGGTGCTCGGCGTCCTCGCGGGCGAGCTCGTTCGAGGCGGCCACGGCCAGCCCGTCGCGCGACAGGATCACCGCCTGCCGCACCGTCGTGACCCGCTGGGCGAAGTCGTTGAGCAGCCAGTTCAGCTCACCGGTCACGGTGTTGTGCATCATCGGGTCCCCTCATCCCCCATGCCGGACGCGCGTCCGCGCCGCCATCCCTGCTGTATCGATGCCATCAGCGAGCGTGCCTCCTCGGGCGAGCGTGCGACGGCCCCGGTCGCGCCTCCGCCGGCCGGCGGAGGCGACGGGGGCCCCTTGCGCAGTTGCGGGGCCAGGTTCCTCTGCCTGACGCGGCGGGGCAACCCGGCGTGGGTGCCCGCGGGCTCCCAGTCCTCACCGGCGGCCTCGGCGGTGTCCTCGGCCGCGCCGCCGCCGGGGCCCTCGGGCGCCCGCGTGTGGGCGTCGTCCGACCAGGGGTTCGGGGCGGGACGCGGCGCCGCGGGGCCGGTGAGCGCGGGCAGCGCGGGCGGTGCCTCCAGATGGCCGCCGGCGCCCTCCAGATGCCCTGGAGCGTTCCGCTGCCACTGCTCCGAATCGTCCGCGGGCACGGCGGGCAGCGCTCCCGGGGCTCCGGCGTCGCGGAGCGGGACGACCCCGTCGGGGACCGGCGCGGCCATGAGCACCGGCTCCCGCTCCGGGGGGCCCTCGACGGCGGTCGCGGTCAGGGCCGCGGCCTCGTCCCAGGACGCGTCCGCGGGCGGCCGCACCCCGGCGGCCATCTCCTCGGCCGGCACCACCAGCTCGTGCGGGAACAGGACGATCGCGGTGACGCCGCCGTACGGGGACCGCTGCAGCGTCACCGTGATGTCGTGGCGGGCGGCCAGGCGCGCGACGACGAACAGCCCGAGCTGGTCGGTGTCGACCAGGTCGTACTCGGGCGGCTCGGCGAGCCGCCGGTTGGCCTCGGCGAGCTGCTCCGGCCGCACACCGAGGCCGCGGTCCTCGACCTCGACCGCGAACCCGGTGCCGACCCGCTCGGCCATCACCCGCACCTCGGTGTTGGGCGGGGAGAACGCCGCCGCGTTCTCGATCAGCTCGGCCAGCAGGTGCACGACGTCGGTGACGGCCGCGCCGACCAGGCCGTCCTCGGAGTCGGTCAGCACCGTCGCGCGGGTGTAGTCCTCGATCTCCGAGACGGCGGCGCGCAGCACGTCGGCGAAGCGCACCGGCCGCCGCCAGCCCCGCCCCGGTGTCGCGCCGGACAGGATGATCAGGCTCTCGGCGTGCCGCCGCATGCGGGTGGTGAGGTGGTCGATGCGGAACAGGTCCTCGAGGTCGTCGGCCTCGGCGCGGCTCTCCAGTCCGTCCAGCAGCGTCAGCTGGCGGTGCAGGAGCGACTGGTTGCGGCGGGCGATGTTGAGGAAGATGCGGCTGACCCCGGCGCGCAGCTCGGCCTGGCCGACGGCGGCGTCGACGGCGGTCCGCTGCACCTTGGCGAACGCCTCGGCCAGCCGGGCGACCTCGGCGGTCCGGCCGGCGTCCAGGGGCGGGGCCTCCGCGGCGACGTCGACGCTCTCGTTGCGGCCGAGCCGCTCGACGACGCCGGGCAGCCGCCGCTCGGCCAGCTCCTCGGCCGACCCGCGCAGCCCGACCAGCTCGCGGACGAACCCGCGCGCGAACCGCAGCGACAGCAGCACCGACACCAGGATCGACAGCAGGCCGAGGCCGCCGACGGCGGCGAGCCTGAGGTAGGCCTCGCGGCCGAGGTCGTCGGCGTGCTCCCCGGCGCGCCTGGAGTTGCCGAGCACCATCGCGTTGACCGACAGCACGAGCGGCTGCGCCGTCCGCTGCCACTCGGCGGGCTGGACGGGGATCGGCCGGCGCGGGTCGGCGTCGGCGATCCGGTCCTCCATCGCCTTGAACGTCTGGTACTCCGGGGACGCGAAGACCTGCGCGGTGCCGGTCCGGTAGACCACCGGGTCGAGCAGCGAGCGCTGCTTGGTCCACTGCCAGCGCTGCTCGCCGACCATCTCCACGAACATCCGGTGCTCGGCCGCCGTCATCCGGCCCTTGGTGATGAACGCCCCGGCGACGAGCGCGTTCTCGCGCTGCAGCAGCTCCATGGCGCGGCCGGCGTGCCGGGTGGACTGGGTCCAGTCGTAGAGCGCGGAGTCGTCGATGGCGACGAGGCTGTCGTAGAGCCGGTGCATGTTGTCGACCATCGTGCCGTACCCGTTGACCGCGGCCAACCGGTCGACGGACCGGGCGTCCACCGCGGCGCGCAGCCCGCCGAGCCCGCCGAGCGCCCGCAGGACCTCGGCGACGCGGGCCTCCATCTCGGCGTTGGTGGCGCTGCGCGCGGCGGCCGAGGTGGCCTTGCGGCGGAAGTTCTCGACGGCCGCGTCGAGGCGCGAGCGCTGCGTCACCAGGGCGGCGGGGATGCCGCCCGCCGCCTGGCGCGGGGTGCTGAGGAACACCGCCGAGGCCTGCCGCTCCTTGCCAAGCTCGACCAGGACGCCCTGGCCGCCCGGCGCGAACTCGCGGTCGAGCGTGTGGTAGCGGCGCTGGGCCAGCGCTTCGCCGCCGGTGACGACCGCGGCGTATCCCCAGAGCGCCACGAGCGAGAGCAGCGGCACGAGCAGCAGTGCGGTGACCTTCGAGCGGATCGACCGCCTACGGGGGGATTTCATGTGACCTCGAACGTTCCGGCACGGAGGGCCCCTGGATCATAAAGGCCGCCGGCAACGCTCCCGCAACCCCTTTGACGGCATTCGGTCGCATTGCTGCAATTCCTTGCCACCTGCGGCGATGCGCGGAGGCAAGACGATCTTGTCGAACCCGGCGCAAGTGGATAGCGGCAAATCCGGACAATTTGCTTCATTTCCCCCTGTCGCTCAGCGACAATGCGCCATACTCTGCTTCTTCATCACCGCTCGCGCCGCGACCGGTCCGGGAAGGAGATCAGCGATTCCTACAGGCAACGACGACGGCCGGGCCGGGAGGACGGCTCCCGGGCCGGAGGGCGTTACGATGCCCGCCGTGAGTCCCGAAAGCCAGGCATCCGAGGCATTGCCGTCGCGACGGCGCCGCACACCCCGCGGCGGCCGTCACCGCGGCGACGAGTCCTTCCTGCTGCCCCCCGGATCCCCCACGCTCGTCCTCGCCGTCCCCGGACCCGCCCGGCCGGCCGGCACCGACCTCGCCGCCGAGCTCGCCCGGCTCGTCGAACTCGAGCACACCGGGCAGCCGGCCTACGTCGGGCACCTGGAGGGCGGCGAGGCGAGCCTGCACGCCGTGCTCGCCGGAATCCGGCAGCAGGGCGACGAGCTGGCGGCCGTGGTGGTGCCGCTGTCCACCGGGCCCGACCCGGCACTGGACGCCGCCGTGCGCGCCGCCGTGGCGGGCGCGCCCGTGCGCACCGTCGCCGCCGAGCCGCTCGGCCCGCACCCGCTCATCGCCGAGGCGCTGCACGACCGGCTCGCCGACGCGGGCCTCGCCCGCGCCGACCGGATCAGGCTGATGACGATGGTGACGGCCGCGTCCGGTGTGATCGTCGCCACTCCGGGCGACGCGGCCGCCGTCCGGCAGGCCGAGGTCACCGGCGTGCTCCTGGCCTCCCGGCTCGCGGCCCCCGTGTTCACCGCCTCGCTGAACGACGAGGCGTCGGTGAAGGCGGCCTACGAGCAGCTGCGCGCGGCGGGCGCGGCGTCCATCGCCGTCGCCCCGCACCTGATCGGGCCCGAGCCCGAGGCCGCGCTGATCGGGGCGGCCGCCGCCAGCGTGGGCTCCGCCCACTCCGCGCCCCTGGGCGCCCACCCGGCCCTGGCGCGCCTGGCCGCCCTCCGCTACGTCGAGGCGCTCTCCACCGCACTCGCCGACTAGGCGGTGTTCTCGAAGTCCCGGCCCACTTCGCTCGCCTGGCGGCTCGCTACGTGACCGGGCCTGGGCGACCGCGGCATCGCTTCGCGATCTGCCCGGTGTCGCTCGCCTTCGGCGTCGCGACACCGGGCAGTTCACGCGTTCGCGCACGTGGCCGGGGCCATTCGAGACCGGCCCTGGCCCAAGGGGGGCTCACCCCCCTTGGGCCGGTCACGGCGCCGGCGATCCGCCGGGAAGCGACTCTTCGCCCCTCCGGCAGTTCCAGGGCTAGCGGTTCCTGAACTCCGGACGGCGTCTCTCCATCGTGGCCGCCATCCCTTCGGCGAGGTCCTCGCTGAAGAAGGCCAGGGTCTGCACGGCCGTCTCCGCCATGAGCTGCCGGCGCAGGCCGGGGACGTCCAGGGACGCGTTGAGCAGTTCCTTCGTGCGGCTCAGGCCGTAGGGCGACCGGCCGAGCAGCTCGTCGGCGAGGGCCTGGGCGGCGGCCAGGTCCCCGCCCTCGGGGGCGGTCTCGGTGATCAGGCCGAGGGCGTCGGCGCGCGCCGCGTCCAGGCGCTGCGCCCGGTAGCAGATCTCCGCGGCCCTCGCCGGCCCGACCAGGCGCGGCAGCAGCCAGGACAGGCCGCAGTCGCCGGCCGACAGCCCGAGGTCGACGAACGGCACCACGAAGCGGGTCGTCGGGTCGGCGACCCGCAGGTCGCAGGCCAGCGCCCAGGACACGCCCATGCCCGCGACGGGGCCGTGCAGCGCCGCGATCACCGGCTGCGGGATCTCCCGCAGCCGCGCGGTGACCTCGCCGCCCCGGGCGATGCCCCGGTAGAGCCGCTGGACGCGGCCCTCGCCGGACGCGCCGCCCGGGTCGCCGCCCTGCAGGTCCATGCCCGAGCAGAAGCCGCGGCCGGCGCCGGTCAGCACCACCACCCGGGTGGACGGGTCGCGCATCAGCCCGTTGAGGACGTCCAGCATCTCCTCGGTCAGCGCGCCGTCCACCGCGTTCAGGCGCTCCGGGCGGGACAGGGTGATCGTGAGCACCCCGTCCCGCCGGTCGAGCTCGATCCCGGCCAACGGCTCAGGACGTGAGCTGCTGGATCAGCGGGCCCATCTGCTCGCCCACGTTGCCGAACACGGTCAGCGGCTCCGCCGCGCTGATGGCCGCCCAGTTGTCCCGGACGTCCTCGACCGACAGCGTCGCCTTCTGCCCGTAGCCGGGGCCCTCCGCCACGAAGATCTTCGCGATCCGGCCGCCGCCGACCGTGTAGACCTGGCCGGAGTCCTCGACGGAGTCGTGCACGAGGTAGGCCACGAGCGGGGTGACCTGGTCGACGCCGAGCTTGTCGGCGAAGTCGGCGGGCAGCAGGTCCTCGGTCATCCGGGTCCAGGCGACCGGGGCGATCGCGTTGGCCTTGATGTTGTACTTGGCGCCCTCCTGGGCGAGGGTCTTGGTGAACCCGACCAGCCCCATCTTGGCCGTGGAGTAGTTCGCCTGGCCGAAGTTGCCGAACAGGCCCGCGGGCGAGGAGGTGTTCACGATCCGGCCGTAGCCCTGCTCGCGCAGGTGCGGCCAGGCGGCGCTGGAGACCAGGAACGAGCCGCGCAGGTGGACGGCGATGACCGAGTCGAACTCCTCGACCGACATGTTCTTGAACGACTTGTCGCGCAGGATGCCCGCGTTGTTGACGACGATGTCGACCTTGCCGAACGCGTCGAGCGCGGTCTGCACGATCGCCCGCGCGCCCTCGGGGGTGGCGACGTTGTCGGGGTTGGCGACGGCCTCGCCGCCGTTCTTCTTGATCTCGTCCACGACCTCCTGGGCCGGGCCGGCGGAGGCGCCGGTACCGGTCCGGTCACCGCCGAGGTCGTTGACGACGACCTTGGCGCCGCGCGCCGCGAGCTCCAGCGCGTGCTGCCGGCCGAGGCCGTGGCCAGCCCCGGTCACGACCGCCACGCGGCCGTCGTAGCGCAGTTCCGACATCTCGTGTCTCCTCACATCGCACCGACTACGCCCCCAGGAAATCATCAAGGCGTTACCCAGTGGTACCACTGAACCGAATCCCGCTCGGCCGCGGCCCCCGGGGTTCCTTCCCGGCTGGACGCCGGGACGGTCCCGCGTACGATGGGACGTGGGAGGAAATTGCGCCAATCGCCGCAATTCCCGCCCTGCCCACCGCGTAGTCTCCTCACCCGTCGGCATCACGAGGAGCAACGGAGGTCCCGTGCGATGAGCCCCGCCGCCGCGTCCGCGTCCGGACGCCGCTACCGGGTGGTGCAGTGGGCGACGGGCGCGCTCGGGCGCAGCGCGATCCGGGGCGTCCTGGACCGCGACGACATGGAGCTCGCCGGCGCGTGGGTGCACACCCCGGCCAAGGTGGGCGCCGACGCCGGGACGCTCGCGGGACGCGACCCGGTCGGCGTCGCCGCGACCGGCGACCTCGGCGAGATCCTCGGCCTGGAGGCCGACTGCGTCCTGTACGCCCCGAGCCCGAAGCCCGACCGCTTCGCCGAGCTGGACACGATCTGCGCGCTGCTGGCGTCCGGCAAGAACCTGGTCTCCCTCACCGGGCTGGTCTACCCGCGGGCGCACGGCCCGCTCTTCGTGAACGAACTGGAGCAGGCCTGCAAGCGCGGCGGCGTGACGGTGCACGGCAGCGGCGTCAGCCACGGCTTCATGGCCGACGTGATGCCGCTGGTGCTGTCGCGGCTGTCGCGCCGGATCACCCACGTCTACGCCCGCGAGTGCTCCGACTTCGCCCGGCACCCGTCCTGGCGGTTGGTCCACGACCTGCTCGGGTTCGGCAAGGACGAGGAGGAGTACCTGCGCGCGCTGCGCCCGCACCGCGCCGCGATGCGGACGCTGTTCTCCGAGAGCCTGCACCTGGTCGCCGCCGGGCTCGGCGTCGAGCTCGACGAGATCGACGTGGACGTCGACCACCGGCTGGCCGGCGCCGACCTCGCCACCGCCGCCGGGCCGATCCCGCGCGGCACCGTCGCCGCGGACCGCTGGACGTTCAACGGCTTCGCCGCCGGCCGGCCGGTGATCACCGTGGAGATCGTGCACAAGGCCGACGCCGCGCGGATGCCCGACGTGTGGGGGCGGCCCGGGTACTCGCTGCGCGTGGACGGCCGGCCGCCGCTCACGCTGACGGCCGGCGAGGAGTGGGTCCGCGACGCGATCTCCGCCGCGTCCGCGCACGCCCTGAACTCCGTCCCGGCCGTGTGCGGCGCCGACCCCGGCATCCGCACCTACCTGGACCTGCCGATGATCAGCGGGCGGATGCACCTCTAGGCCCCGCGTCCTCAGCGGGCGTCGCGGCGGGCTTGGCGTCGGGCGCCCTTGGCGCGGGTGGCGGCGTGGCGGCGGTTCAGGGCCGGGTCGGCGGTCGTGGGTCTGCGGCGAGCTGTCGTTTGGGGCGTCATCGACTCGGGTTGCGGGGCGCCGGGCTGAGGCGGGCCTGGGCGGGACGGGTTGGCCGCGGCGATGCGCTCGGCCTTGATCTCTGAGGCGCTGCGCCTTGCGGCCCTGGCCAGATACCAGCTCACGCGGGCCAGGGCGTCCTCGAACACCTCTGCCTTCTGGGCGTCGCGGGTGTTCTTCGGACGGGCCTTGCCCCGTCCGCCGTGCTCCTCGATCCGCGCGCTCGCGGTGCGGCGGTACAGCTTGCTGTACTTGTTGCGGGCGCGCCGGATCCGCGTGTGCAGATCGACGAGCCCGTCCTCGGTGAGGTCGGAGAGTTCGGCACTCCCGGTCTCCCGGACAAGAGCCTTCTCGGGCTCGTTCAGCGAGTTCAGCAGCGCCTTCATCAACCCCCCAGACGGTCGTTGCGGCCCTGTCGAGCGTCGCACGAACCTCCGTAAAGGGTGGGACGAGAACACCCCAAAAACGACAATCACCGCAGTTGACCTCAAGTGGGCAGCGGCTGACGACGCCCGCCGAGCAGGAGCTCATCGCCCTGGTGTGGGCCGTCGTCGACCGCACCTGGCAGCTCGCCCTTCTGGCCGCCGCCGTCATCCTGCCGGCCCTCGGCGGCACCGGTCACCCGCACTGGGCCAGCCAGGCGCTCCCGGCGTCAGGACGGCAGCGTCGGCGCCGACTCGTCCTCGTCCTCGGAGACGTCCTCGGCGGCCTGGGCCTCGGCCTCCTCGCGGGCCTCGCGGCGGTGCCTGCGGACGCTCCACACCACCAGCGCGACGACGGCCGCCGCCGCCAGCCCGATCGCCAGGCCCCGGCCCGCGAGCTTGGCCGCGTGCTCGAACGCCGTGCCCGCGAAGAAGCCGCCGAGCGTGAACGTCACCACCCACGTGACGCCGCCGATGACGTTGAACAGCAGGAACTTCGGATACGGCAGCCGCGAACTGCCCGCGAGCGCCGGCATGAGCGCCCGCAGCAGCGCCGTGAACCGTCCGATGAACACCGCGAACGCGCCGCGGCGGCGGATCATGTCGTGCGCGGCCGCGACCTTCGCCCGGTGTCTTCGCATCATCTGGACGTCCAGCAGCCGCGGCCCGTACCTGCGGCCGATCTCGTAGCCCACGGAGTCGCCGGCCACGGCCGCGACCACCGCGATGACCAGCAGCAGCGGCAGCGACAGCACGTGCTGGCTGGCCAGGACGCCGCCGACCACGATCGCGGTCTCGCCCGGGAACACGAAGCCGACGAACAGCGCGGCCTCCGCGAACACCAGCGCCGCGATGATCAGATAGATCATCGCCGGTGGCAGGCCGTCCACCAGGGCGTTGAACTGTTCGAGCATGGACCCCCGCCACCTCGTCGATCGGCCGGCCGGCCGTCGCGGCCGTTTCACACTGGATACCGACGGTTATGGTAGCCGCGAGGTTCCCGTATCCGGATCGCTCTCAGGTGCCGGCCTCGGGGCCGTCCTCACCTACTTCAGAGGGAGACGGGCATGAGCGTGCAGGAGGTCGAGGGAGGCCGCTTCGTCCGGCAGGCGAACCGGTTCACCGAGCGGATCACGGCGGACGGGTCGAGCGGCCTGCCCGCCGAGCCCGGGCGGTACCGGCTCTTCGTCTCCTACGCGTGCCCGTGGGCGCACCGCACCCTGATCGTGCGGCGGCTCCTCGGACTGGAGGACGCGATCGGCGTCGGGGTCGTCGACCCCATCCGGGACGAGCGGGGCTGGCGGTTCCCCGACCGCGACCCGGTGACCGGCGCCGTCTTCCTCTCCGAGCTGTACCTGTCCACCGACCCCGGGTTCCAGGGCCGCTACACCGTGCCCTGCGTCTGGGACACCGAGACCGAGCGCCTGGTCACCAACGACTTCCCGAACATCACCACGATGTTCGAGACGGAGTTCACCGCCCACCACCGCCCCGGCGCGCCCGAGCTGTACCCCGAGGCGCTGCGGCCCGAGATCGACGAGCTGAACGAGCTCGTCTACCAGACGGTCAACAACGGCGTGTACAAGGCTGGGTTCGCCACCTCGCAGGGCGCCTACGAGGAGGCCTTCGACGCCCTCTTCGAGACCCTCGGCCGGCTGGAGGAGCGCCTGTCCACCCGCCGCTACCTGTTCGGCGACGAGATCACCGAGGCCGACGTCCGGCTCTACCCCACGCTCGCCCGCTTCGACGCCGTCTACCACGGCCACTTCAAGTGCAACCTGAGGCGCCTGGCCGACTACGAGAACCTGTGGGGCTACGCCCGCGACCTGTACTCGATCCCCGCGTTCGGCGAGACCACGGACTTCGACCACATCAAGCGGCACTACTACGTGACCCAGCGGAACATCAACCCCTCCGGCGTCGTCGCCAAGGGCCCGCTCGTGGACTGGACCGCCCCGCATGACAGGGGACGTTGACCGCGTCTCCGTGGTTATGCTGGCGCACCTCCAGTAATCCGCACGAGAGGCACGACCCCACCATGCGCAGCCAGTTCTTCGGCAACCTCGAACAGGGGCAGCAGCTCCCCGGCCACTTCGCCCTCCAGAACTCCAAGATGCTCCGGGTCCACCTGAACGGCGACGTCCTCGCCCGGCAGGGCTCCATGGTCGCCTTCCAGGGGCAGATGGAGTTCGACTACGAGGGCGCGGGCGGCATCGGCAAGTTTATGAAGAAGGCCCTGACCGGCGAGGGCGTCCCCCTCATGCGCGTCAAGGGCCAGGGCCTGCTGTTCGTCGCCAACGACGCCGACGACATCCACCTGTTCTACCTGGAGAACGAGGGCATCACCGTCAACGGCAAGAACATCCTCGCCTACGACTCCCACCTGCAGTCCGACATCCAGCGCGTCCAGGGCGCCGGCATCGCCGCGGGCGGCCTGTTCAACACCACCCTCCAGGGCACCGGATGGGTGGCGCTCACCACGCACGGCACCCCGGTGATGCTCGACTGCGGCCGCGCCCCCACGTTCGCCGACGGCCAGTCCGCCGTCGCGTGGAGCACGAGCCTCCAGGTCGGCGTCAACCGCACGTTCAAGGCCAGCGCCCTCATCGGCCGCGGCAGCGGCGAGGCGATGCAGCTCGCCTACCAGGGCCAGGGTTTCGTCTTGATCCAGGCTTCCGAAGGCCCGACCGTCGCCCCGCACACGCACTGAGCCGCGTTTCCCCTGGTAGATCTTGCCGAAGGCACGGCCCTGCCTTCGGCTGGTCCCGCCAATGGACGGGGCGGTGTGGGCGGGGTTGGGACACGCTGGCGTGGTGCGGGGGCAAGTGCGAGTAGCCTTGATGCGTCTCAGAACTTACCTGCGAGCTGCGGAAGAGGGCGATCTCCGCCGTGTCGACAGAGTCGTCGCATACTAGTGCCGACCCGATGCTGACCGATTTCGGCGCCAACGAGTGGCTGGTCGACGAGCTGTACCAGAAGTACCTCGACGACCCCAACTCCGTTGACGAAGCCTGGTGGAACTTTTTCGCGGACTACCAGCCGGGCAGCCGGCCCGTGTCCGCCACCCCCCAGGCCGACGGCGCGGCCCCGAAGGCCGCCAACGGCACGGCGGCCGCTCCGCCGACACCGCAGCCGCCGGTGGCACCGCCGAAGGCTCCGGCCGGGCAGGCCGCCAAGGCCCCCGCCCCGAAGGCGGACAGGCCGGCGCCCCCGCCGGTGCCGGCGGGCGCCGAGGAGGTCCGGCTGCGCGGCGTCGCCGCCCGGACGGCCACCAACATGGAGGCCAGCCTCGCCGTGCCGACGGCGACGAGCGTGCGCGCCGTCCCGGCCAAGCTGCTGATCGACAACCGCATCGTCATCAACAACCACCTCAAGCGCGGCCGCGGCGGCAAGGTGTCGTTCACGCACCTGATCGGGTACGCGATCGTCAGGGCGCTGGCCTCGATGCCCGAGATGAACGCCGCGTTCACCGAGGTGGACGGCAAGCCGGTGCTGATCAGGCCGGAGCACGTGAACTTCGGGCTGGCCATCGACCTGCAGAAGGGCGACGGCTCCCGCCAGCTGGTGGTGCCGAGCATCAAGGCCGCCGAGACGCTGGACTTCCGCCAGTTCTGGGCCGGCTACGAGGAGATCGTCCGCAAGGCCCGCGGCGGCAAGCTCACCCTGGAGGACTTCCAGGGCACCACGATCAGCCTGACGAACCCGGGCACGATCGGCACCGTCCACTCGGTGCCGCGGCTGATGCCCGGCCAGGGCACGATCATCGGCGTCGGCGCCATGGAGTACCCGGCCGAGTTCGCGGGCGCGTCGAGCGACACCCTGTCGCGCATGGGGATCAGCAAGGTGATGACGCTGACCTCCACCTACGACCACCGCATCATCCAGGGCGCGCAGTCCGGCGACTTCCTGCGCCGCATCCACCAGCTGCTGCTCGGCGAGGACGGCTTCTACGACGAGATCTTCGAGGCCCTCCGCATCCCGTACGAGCCGGTGCGCTGGGTCAAGGACATCTCCGCCACCCACGAGGACGACGTCGCCAAGGTCGCCCGCGTCCACGAGCTGATCCACGCCTACCGGGTCCGGGGCCACCTGATGGCCGACACCGACCCGCTGGAGTACAAGCAGCGCCGCCACCCCGACCTCGACATCCTCAAGCACGGCCTCACCCTGTGGGACCTTGAGCGCGAGTTCGCGACGGGCGGGTTCGGCGGCAAGCCGACGATGAAGCTGCGCGACATCCTCGGCGTGCTGCGGATGGCGTACTGCCGGACCGTCGGCATCGAGTACATGCACATCCAGGACCCGGAGGAGCGCGCCTGGATCCAGGAGCGCGTCGAGGTCCCGCACGACAAGCCCTCGCGCGAGGAGCAGCTCCACGTCCTGCGGCGGCTGAACAGCGCCGAGGCCTTCGAGACGTTCCTGCAGACGAAGTTCGTCGGGCAGAAGCGGTTCTCGCTGGAGGGCGGCGAGTCGGTCATCCCGCTGCTCGACTCGGTGATCTCGGCGGCGGCCAAGGCCAGCCTGGACGAGGTCGTGATCGGCATGGCGCACCGCGGCCGGCTGAACGTCCTCGCCAACATCGTCGGCAAGTCCTACGGGCAGATCTTCGGCGAGTTCGAGGGCAACCTCGACCCGCGCAGCGCCCAGGGCTCGGGCGACGTCAAGTACCACCTCGGGGCGTCCGGCGACTTCGTCGCGAGCGACGGTTCCAAGATCCACACCGAGCTGGTCGCGAACCCCTCCCACCTGGAGACGGTCGACCCGGTGCTGGAGGGCGTCGTCCGCGCCAAGCAGGACCTGCTGGACGTCGGCGAGGCCGGCTTCACCGTGCTGCCGGTCCTGCTCCACGGCGACGCCGCGTTCGCCGGGCAGGGCGTGGTGGCCGAGACGCTGAACCTGTCGCAGCTGCGCGGCTACCGCACCGGCGGCAGCGTGCACGTCATCATCAACAACCAGGTGGGCTTCACCACGGCGCCGGAGTACTCGCGCTCCAGCGTCTACGCCACCGACGTCGCGCGGATGATCCAGGCGCCGATCTTCCACGTGAACGGGGACGACCCCGAGGCGTGCGCGCGGGTGGCGCGGCTGGCGTTCGAGTACCGGCAGACGTTCAAGAAGGACGTCGTCATCGACATGATCTGCTACCGGCGGCGGGGTCACAACGAGGGTGAGAACCCCTCGTTCACGCAGCCGCTCATGTACGACCTGATCGATGCCAAGCGGTCGGTGCGCAAGCTCTACACCGAGGCCCTGATCGGCCGCGGCGACATCACGGTGGAGGAGGCCGAGCAGGCGCTCCGCGACTACCAGGAGCAGCTGGAGCGGGCCTTCACCGAGACCCGCGAGGCCGTGAAGAAGCCCCTCGAACCGGGCTCGGTCGTGAAGCCCGACGTCGAGGAGCGCATCCCGATCGACCACGGCAGCGCCGGCTCGGCGATCCCGCTGGAGACCGTGAAGCGGATCATCGACACGCAGGTCAGCCTGCCGGACGGCTTCACGCCGCACCCGCGGCTCCAGCCGATCCTGCAGCGCCGCGCCCAGATGATCGAGGACGACGCGATCGACTGGGCCACCGGCGAGCTGCTGGCGATGGGCTCGCTGCTGATCGACGGCCACCCGGTGCGGCTCGTCGGGCAGGACACCCGGCGCGGCACGTTCGGCCAGCGGCACGCGGTGCTCGTCGACCGCAAGACGGGCGAGGAGTACACGCCGCTCAAGCAGTTCGGGCAGGGCGTGTCGAAGTTCTACGTGCACGACTCGCTGCTCAGCGAGTACGCCGCGATGGGCTTCGAGTACGGCTACTCGATGACGCGGCCCGACGCGCTCGTGTGCTGGGAGGCCCAGTTCGGCGACTTCGCCAACGGCGCCCAGTCGATCGTGGACGAGTACATCTCCTCCGGCGAGCAGAAGTGGGGCCAGCACTCGGGCGTCGTGCTGCTGCTGCCGCACGGCTACGAGGGCCAGGGGCCCGACCACTCGTCCGCGCGGATCGAGCGGTACCTGCAGCTGTGCGCGCAGGACAACATGACGGTCGCCTACCCGACCACTTCGGCGAACTACTTCCACCTGCTGCGCTGGCAGGTGCTGTCGAACCGGCACAAGCCGCTGGTCGTGTTCACGCCGAAGGTGCTGCTGCGGCTGAAGGCGGCCGCCTCCCCGGTCGAGGAGATCACCGCTGGCGCGTTCCAGCCGGTGATCCCGGAGAGCGACCCGGCGATCGACCCGGCGGGCGTGCGGCGGGTGCTGCTCACCACCGGCAAGATCTACTACGAGGTGGTGAAGGCCCGGCAGGCGACGGGCGCGAACGACACCGCGGTCGTGCGGGTCGAGCGTCTCTACCCGCCGCCGGTCGACGAGATCAAGGAAGAGCTGGCCAAGTACCCGGACGACGTCGAGGTCGTCTGGGTGCAGGACGAGCCCGCCAACATGGGCGCCTGGCCGTTCATGGCGCTCAAGCTGCCGCGCCACATCGACGGGCTCAAGATGTCGCGGGTGTCGCGCCCGGCGTCCTCGTCCCCGGCGGTGGGTTCGAACAAGCTGCACCAGGCGGAGCAGGAGGCGCTGCTCGCGCGCCTGTTCGGCGAGCAGAAGTAGAGCGGTAACCGATCGATCCGAGGGCTCCGGTGCACAGCGCCGGGGCCCTCGGCGTCCATGGGGAGGGGACGCGATGTACTTCACCGACCGCGGCATCGAGGAGCTGGCGGACCGGCGCGGCGCCGAGGAGGTCAGCCTGGAGTGGCTGGCGGGCCGGTTGCGCGAGTTCGTGGACCTGAACCCCGAGTTCGAGACCCCCGTCGACCGCCTCGCCACCTGGCTCGCGCGCCTCGACGACGAGGAGGACGACTGACCGCGGAGCGGAGGGCGCCGGCGGGTCCCTCCGGGAGGTCCGGGGGTCCGCCCTCCGGAGGCTGAACGCGATATGTCTTGACTTCCCGGAAACGCGACATATCGTGATAACCGACGGCACGCCTCCTGGACGAAGGGCACATCGTGATGTCGCGCTGGACGATCGACGAACCCACCACCCTCGACTTCGACGGCGTGGTCGCGCTGCGGGTCACGCTGATCGCGGGCAGCGTCTCGGTGCTCGCCTCCGACGAGCGCCCCTCGGTCATGGTCGGCGGCGTCGAGGGGCCGCCGCTGGTGGTCACGCACGAGGCGGGGATGCTGACCGTCACCCACGAGAAGCTCTGGGAGGGCGTGCTCGGCTGGCTGCGCAACCAGAAGGTCCGCGCGGAGATCACCGTGACCGTCCCGCGCGACTGCCCGGTCAGCCTCAACCTGGTGTCGGCGGACGCGGTGGTGACCGGCACGACGGCCCGCACGTCGATCAAGAGCGCCTCGGGCGGGGTGACGCTCGACGGAGTGGCGGGCGCGATCGACGCCAACACGGTCTCCGGCGCGGTCGAGGCGCAGGGCCTGGACGGGACGGTGTCGTTCACCTCCGTGTCCGGCGACCTGACGCTCGCCGGCGCGTCCGTCGAGCGGCTGGCGGCCCGCACGGTCAGCGGCCGCGTCGCCGCCGACGTCGACCTGTCGGGCAGCGGGGGCGTCGAGGTGAACACGGTCTCGGGCGAGGTCGCGCTGCGCGTCCCGGCGTCCACGGGCGCGCAGGTGACGCTGAACTCGGCCGCCGGGCGGATCGAGACGCCCTTCCCGCTCGACCGGCAGGAGCGTGCCGTCTCGCGCTCCGTCAGCGGGAAGATGGGGGACGGCTCGGGGCGGGTCGCGGTCAACACGGTGTCCGGCACGATCGCCCTCCTCGGCCGCGACGACGACGCCCCCGAGATCACCACACCCCGAATGGAGAAGTGACGACGTGAGCCCCGTCTTCGGCCACGGTCGCCTGCGGCTGTACCTGCTCAAGCTGCTGGAGGAGAGCCCGCGGCACGGCTACGAGGTGATCCGGCTCCTGCAGGACCGGTTCCTCGGGGTGTACTCGCCCTCCCCCGGCACGATCTACCCGCGGCTGGCCCGGCTGGAGGCCGAGGGCCTGGTCACCCATGAGGTGGTCAAGGGCAAGAAGGTGTACTCGCTGACCGACAAGGGACGCGAGGAGCTGGAGCGCCGGATGGACGAGCTGGCCGAGCTGGAGGAGGAGATCGCCGCCTCGGCGCAGGAGTTCGCGCGCGGCGTGCAGGAGGACGTCCGCCAGACCGTGCGGACGCTGCGCGAGGAGCTGACGCAGGCCGCCCGGACGATGCGCGACCAGGGCAAGACCACGTCCAAGGACGCGTGGAAGGAGACCACCGAGCGCCAAAAGGACGAGTGGCGCCGGCAGAAGGAGCACTGGCGGGAGCAGACGCAGGCGTGGAAGGAGGAGTGGCGGCAGAACTGGGACGACGCCTGGAAGACCGCGACGGGGACCCGCGAGGACGTCGCCCGCCTCAAGCTGGAGCGCCTGCTGCGCGGGTTCGTCGAGGACGTCCGCGGGTCCGCGAAGAGCGCCCGGTTGGACGACGACGGCCTCGCCGCGGCGCAGGCCGTCCTCGACGAGGCGCGCGAGCGGCTGCGGAAGGAGATCTTCGACCGGGAGCCGTGACCGGGGCGTCCCGGCCACGGGCTCCCGCACGGCGTCACGGCGTCACGGCGTGAAGACGATCTTGCCGAAGAGGTCGCCCTCGGCCATCGCGGCGAAGCCCTCCTCCGCCCGGCCGAGCGGCAGGACCCGGTCGATCTGCGGGCGCACGCCGGTCTTGACCAGGAACCGCGCGAGCCGCTCCAGCTGGTCGCGGGTCCCCATGGTGGAGCCGACGATCTGTAGCTGGAGGAAGAACACGCGGTTCAGCTCGGCGGGCGGCACCTGGCCGCTGGTCGCGCCGGACACCACGACGCGCCCGCCGGGGCGCAGCGACTTCAGCGAGTGCGACCAGGTCGCCTGGCCGACGGTCTCGATCACGGCGTCGACCCGCTCGGGCAGCCGCGCGCCCGTCTCGAAGGCGGCGTCCGCCCCGATCTCCTCGGCGCGCCTGCGCTTGGCCTCGCTGCGGCTGGTCGCGTAGACGCGGTACCCGGCGGCGGCCGCCAGCGTGATCGCCGCGGTCGCGACGCCCCCGCCCGCGCCCTGCACCAGCACGGACCCGCCGGGCTGGAGCCCGGCCTTGCCGAACAGCATCCGGTACGCGGTGAGCCACGCGGTCGGCAGGCAGGCCGCCTCCTCGAACGACAGCCCGGCCGGTTTGGGGACGAGGTTGCGGCGAGGCACCGCCACCTTCTCCGCGAGCGTCCCGGGGTGGACCTCCG
This sequence comes from Actinomadura coerulea, assembly GCF_014208105.1. Taxonomy (NCBI): domain Bacteria; kingdom Bacillati; phylum Actinomycetota; class Actinomycetes; order Streptosporangiales; family Thermomonosporaceae; genus Actinomadura; species Actinomadura coerulea. Next base: position 8,073,353 of record NZ_JACHMQ010000001.1, on the reverse strand, counting down.
ACAGCAGCGACCGCTTGGGGTCGAGGGTCTCGTCGCCGCCGCCCCGGTCCGGGTCGCCGATCACCGAGTGCACGATGACCTCGTTGCCGTCCTCGTCCACCCCGGCCGCGTCACCGCCGAGGATCATGGGGAGCCGGTCGGCGGGCAGGCCGACGCCCTTCAGCGACCACAGGTCGTGGTGGTTGAGCGCGGCGGCCTTCACCGTGACGGTCGTCCAGCCGTCCGGTACCTCGGGATCGGGCCGCTCCCCGAGCGTGAGCCCGTTCAGCGGATGGTCTGCGTCGATCTGTGTGGCCGTGACAGCGAACATGAACGCACACTAACCGCCGGCCGGCGAGCGGAACGGCCCGCCCCCGGGCGTGTCGGGGACGGGCCGCTCGGCCGGGCGTCACAGCACCTTGGAAAGGAAGTCCTGGGTGCGGGGGTGCTTGGGGTTCGCGAGGACCTCCCGGGGAGTGCCCTCCTCCACCACGACGCCGCCGTCCATGAAGACCAGCGAGTCGCCGACCTCGCGGGCGAAGCCCATCTCGTGGGTGACCACGACCATGGTCATGCCGTCGAGGGCGAGCTGCTTCATGACCTCCAGGACCTCGCCGACGAGCTCGGGGTCCAGCGCGGAGGTCGGCTCGTCGAACAGCATCAGCGCGGGCTCCATGGCGAGGGCCCGCGCGATCGCGACCCGCTGCTGCTGCCCGCCGGACAGCTGCGCCGGGTAGCTGTTCACCTTGTCGCCGAGCCCGACGCGGGTGAGCAGGGCGACGGCCCGCTCCCTGGCCTGCGCCTTCGGCTGCCTCTTCACCCGCACCGGCGCCTCCATGACGTTCTCCAGCGCCGTCATGTGGGGGAAGAGGTTGAACCGCTGGAAGACCATGCCGATCTCGCGGCGCTGGGCGGCGACCTCCCGGTCGCGCAGCTCGTAGAGCTTGCCGCCCTTCTCCCGGTAGCCGACGAGGTGGCCGTTCACCCACAGCCGCCCCGCGTTGATCTTCTCCAGGTGGTTGACGCAGCGCAGGAACGTCGACTTGCCCGACCCGGACGGGCCGACGACGCACATCACCTCGCCGGGCTTGACCTCCAGGTCGATGCCCTTCAGCACCTCCAGGCGTCCGAACGACTTGTGCACCGCCTCGGCCTTGACCATCAGCCCGCCGCTCGCGGACTCCGGGACGCCGGCCGGGGCGTCGCCCACGATGTCCTCGCCTCCGCTCACTGGCCGCCTCCTCCGCCGCGGAAGCGGAGCCGCTGCCTGGCCTCCGCCCCCTTGCTGGTGCCCCTGCTGTAGTACCGCTCCAGGTAGTGCTGCCCGATCATCATGAGCGAGGAGATGAGCAGGTACCACAGGCAGGCCATCACCAGCATCGGAATGATCTTGTACGTGCTGGCGTAGATGGTCTGCGCGGTGAAGGTCAGCTCCGAGTACGGGACGGCCACGACGAGCGAGGTGTTCTTCAGCATCGAGATCGCCTCGTTGCCCGTCGGCGGGACGATGACGCGCATCGACTGCGGCAGCACGATCCGCCGCATCGTCTGCATCCGGGACATGCCGAGCGCGCTCGCGGCCTCCTGCTGGCCCTCGTCCACCGACAGGATGCCGGCCCGGACGATCTCGGCCATGTAGGCGGCCTCGTTGAGGATCAGCCCGAGCGACGCGGCGAGCGCGGCGTTGACCAGCTCCTGCGTCTTCCACGTGTCGAACTCGGGGCCGAAGGGGATGCCGATCCCGACCGTGGGGAACAGCGAGCCGATCGCGCCCCAGATGAGCAGCTGCGTGTAGAGCGGCGTGCCGCGGAAGAACCACAGGTACACCCAGGCGGCGCCGCTCAGCAGGGGGTTGGCCGACAGCCGCATCAGGGCGAGCCCGATGCCGAGCACGACGGCGCCGACCATGGCGGCGAGGGTGAGCCAGATGGTGTTCCGGACGCCCTTGAGCACCGGATCCGAGAAGAGGTACTTCCACTGCTCCGACCAGTCGAGCGCCTTGCTGGTCAGGAGGAAGTGGATGAACATGGCGACCAGCACGAGGACGACCGCCGCCCCGAGCCAGCGCCCCGGATGCCGGACGGGGACGGCCTTGATCGCCTCAGGCCGCCCCTTGCCGGCGTCGTTGTCGACCGTCATGCGATCAGCTCTGCGCCCCGTTGATCTTCGGATCCGTGATCGCGCCGCTCTCCACCCCGGCGTCGGTGAGGATCTTCTTGTAGGTGCCGTCGGCGATCAGCGCCTTCAGCGCGCCCTGGACGGCCTCCTTGAGCTGGCCGGAGTTCTTGCCGATCGCGTACCCGTAGGGCGCGGTGTCGTAGGTCTGGCCGATGATCTCCAGCTTGCCGCCGGTCTTCTTCACCGCGTCGCCGACGATGGGCGAGTCGGCGGCCATGCCGTCGACCTTGCCCGCGACGAGGTCGTTGTTGACCTCGGTCTGCTGCTTGCGGACGACGCTCTTGATGGCCGGCTTGCCCGCGTCGGTGCACTTCTTGCTGCGCGCCGCGAGGTCGTCGACCTGCACGGTGCCCTGCTGGACGCCGATCGACTTGCCGCAGGCGTCGTCGGGGTTGACGCCCTTCGGGTTGCCCTTCAGCACGGCCCAGGTCGTTCCGGCCGAGTAGTAGGTGACGAAGTCGACGGCCCCCTCGCGCTCCTTGGTGTCGGTGAAGGAGGAGACGCCCGCCTCGTACTTGCCGGACTGGACGCCGGGGATGATCGTGTCGAAGCCCGCGTTGCTGTACTGGGTCTTCAGGCCGAGCTTGGCCGCGACGGCGTTGAAGAGGTCGACGTCCCATCCGACGATCTTCTGGGAGGCCGGGTCGACGGACTCGTTGGGCGGGTACGAGGCGTCCGTGCCGATCGAGAGCTTCCCGTCGCTCTTGATCGCGGCCGGGACCATCGCCGCGAGCTTGCTGTCCACGCTCGTGTTCGAGGCCGCGGAGCCCGAGTCGCCGGAGTCGTTGCTGTCGCCGCATGCGGACAGCGCGAGCGCGCCCGTCAGTACGAGCGCGCTCGCCGCGAGGGCGCGGCGGCGCAGAGAACCGGTGGTCACTGGTCCCCCTCCTGGTGGTTTCGTCGGATCCGCGTAGATCCGAAGGTCAGGTGCATAGTTTGGCGCACAACGTCCCTGATCTGGATAAAGGGTGCGAAACAATCACGCAACGAGGCGAACCCGGATCCGCCAGCGCTCAAGGGGTATGCCCTACGCAACGCGACCGACCCACCACCGTGTGGGCACGGTCACGTGACGGTCACCACCCACCCCGGCCCCCGGGCGGGCCCGACCCCCTGTGGCACAATCAGACAACGGGTGACCCCCGTGCGTCGCGAGATCCACCGGGTGACCGGCCACACCACACCACCACGCGGCGGCATCTCAAGAAAGCCAACTTTCACAGACAGGGGTCGCTGTGGCTGCTGAGCCCATTCCCACTGAACCACCCTCACTGGACGACGATCCGGCCTTCCCGCTGCACCGCGGCGGCAAGCTGGAGATGCGCTCGACCATTCCCGTCCGCAACAAGGACGACCTCTCGCTGGCCTACACGCCGGGCGTCGCCCGCGTGTGCACCGCCATCGCCGACAACCCCGAGCTCGCCTACGAGTACACCTGGACCTCCAAGGTCGTCGCCGTCGTGACCGACGGCACCGCGGTGCTCGGGCTCGGCGACATCGGCCCGGCGGCGTCCATGCCCGTCATGGAGGGCAAGTCGCTGCTGTTCAAGGAGTTCGCGAACGTCGACTCCGTGCCGATCGCGCTGAACTGCACGGACGTGGACGAGATCGTCGACACCGTGATCCGGATGGCCCCGAGCTTCGGCGGCATCAACCTGGAGGACATCAGCGCCCCCCGCTGCTTCGAGATCGAGGACCGGCTGCGCGCCGCCCTCGACATCCCCGTCTTCCACGACGACCAGCACGGCACCGCGATCGTGGCGCTCGCCGCCCTCACCAACGCGGCGCGCTTCGTCGGCAAGCCGCTGTCGGAACTGCGCGCGGTCGTGGCGGGCGCGGGCGCGTCCGGCATCGCGGTCTCGCAGATCCTGATCGAGGCGGGCATCGGCGACATCGCCCTGTCCGACAGCAAGGGCATCATCCACGAGGGGCGCGACGGCCTGAACCCCGTCAAGGAGCGCATCGCCGCGATCACCAACCGCTCGCACCTGAAGGGCTCCACGGAGGAGGCGCTGCGCGGCGCCGACGTGTTCATCGGCCTGTCCGGCAGCACCGTCCACGAGTCGTGCGTCGCCACGATGTCGGACAGCGCGATCGTCTTCGCCCTCTCCAACCCGACCCCCGAGGTCCACCCCGAGGTCGCCCGCCGGCACGCCAAGGTCGTCGCGACCGGCCGCAGCGACTTCCCGAACCAGATCAACAACGTGCTGGCCTTCCCCGGCATCTTCCGCGGCGCGCTGGACGTCCGGGCCCACACGATCACCGAGGGGATGAAGCTGGCGGCGGCGAACGCCCTGGCCGGCATCGTCGGCGACGACCTGACCGCCGACTACGTCGTCCCCGGCCCGTTCGACGACCGCGTCGCCCCGGCCGTCACGGCCGCGGTGGCCGCCAAGGCCCGCGAGGAGGGCGTCGCCCGCGTCTGACGCTCCCGGCGGCCCGTGTTCCACTCCCGGAACACGGGCCGCAGGGCCGTCAGGCCCTCGTCAGGACGGGTCGACGTGGTTGTTCTCCCAGGCCCAGGTGACGATCCCGACCCGGTTGCGCACCCCCAGTTTGCTCTGGATGCCCGACAGGTGACTCTTGACGGTGCTGAGCGAGATGAACAGCTCGGCCGCGATCTCCTGGTTGGTGCGGCCGCGCGCCAGGGCCCGGACGACCTCGAGTTCGCGGTCCGACAGGGGCGGGGGCCGAACGGCGCGCGGCGGGGCCGCGGCGGCCGCCAGGTGCCGCAGCAGCCGGACGGTGACGGCGGGCGAGACCAGCGCCTCGCCGTTGCGGGCGGCGCGGACCGCCTCGACGAGCAGCGCGGGCCCGGCGTCCTTGAGGACGAAGCCGACCGCGCCGCCGCGCAGCGCCCCGTACACGTACTCGTCCAGGTCGAACGTGGTGACCACGACGACCCGCATCGGGTCGGGCACTTTCGGCCCGGCCAGCGCGCGGGTCACCGCGATGCCGTCGAGCCGGGGCATCCTGATGTCCACCAGGCACACGTCCGGGCGCAGCCGCCGCGCCAGGTCGACCGCCTCGGCCCCGTCGGCCGCCTCCCCGACGACGCTGATGTCGGGCTGGTCCTCCAGGATCAGCCGCAGCCCGCGGCGGACCATCGCCTGGTCGTCGGCGATGAGGACGGAGATGGTCACCGGGACCGCCCCGCGGGGACGGGCAGGGCGGCCCGCACGGACCAGCCGCCGCCGCCGGGCCGCGGTCCGGCGCGCAGCGAGCCCCCCAGCGACTCGACGCGTTCGCGCATGCCGATCAGTCCGTAACCGCCGCGATGCGGGTGCCGGGCCGGGGAGTCCGGGGCGTCGTCGGCGATCTCGACGGTGACGCCCTCCGGGCCCTGCCCGACGGTGACCGTGACGGACCGGGCCCCGGGTGCGTGCCGCAGCACGTTCGTCAACGCCTCCCGGGCGACGCGGTACACGGTGGTCGTCACCTCCGGCGGCCATGCGTCGTCCGCGAGCCCGTCCGGCAGGCTCAGCCGCACCTCCGGGCCCTGCCCGCGGAAACGCTCCACCAGCGCGCCGAGGCGCTCCGGCCCGGGGGACGCGGGCGCCGCGTCGTCGGCGTCGCGCAGCAGCCCGACGACCCGCCGCATCGCGGCCAGGGCCTCGGTGCCCGCGGCCTCCATCTCGCCGAGGTACCCGCTCACCTGCTCCGGGTTCCGCCGCGCGACGACCTGGGCGCCCTGCGCCTGGAGGACCATGCCCGTGATGTGGTGGGCCACGACGTCGTGCAGTTCCCTGGCGAGCTCCAGCCGCTCGTCCCGGCGGACCCGCCCCGCGCGCCCGCGCGCCCGCGCGTCCAGCAGCCGCACCGCCAGCCCGGCGCCGACGGCGGCCGACCAGACCAGGCCGTCCAGCGCGGTCACCGCCGCGAGGCCGGCGGCGGGCGGGCCCGCGGCGAACTGACCGGCGATGATCACCACTGGTCCGGCGGCCGTGACGGCGGCGGCCGGCGCCGGCGGGAGGCTCCGGATCGCGGAGCCGGTCAGCACCGCCAGCCCGAGGGCCATCGCCGGGCTCGGTTCGGCGGGAAGGTCGGGACCGGCCGCGCGGACGGCGGCGATGGCCGCCGCCGCGAGGCCGAACCCGGCGACCGCCGGCCACAGCGGCCTGCGCAGCCCCAGCAGCGCCGGGACGCACACCGCCGCCGCGGCGACACCGCCCGGCACCCAGTACCAGGGACCCCAGCTCCGCGTGATGGCGACGGCCTGCGCGGTGATCGCCGCGAGGAACACGGCGGCCAGCCCGGCCACGGAGACGCCCCGGCCCCACGCACCCGGATCGGTCATGCGGGCCAGATTATCGACGCACCGTCCGGCGGCCCAGCCGGGCGCGTCCGCGCCCGGCGCGTCCACGTCGCGTCCCATCGCTACCGGACGGGGGCGAACGCGCGAAGCAGCGGCCCCACCACGAGAGCGCCGGCCACCAGGACCGTGGCCAGGGCCGTCGAGGCCGTCGAGGACGTGGGACCCGAGAACCAGGCGAGCGCGACCACTGCGACGCCGCCCGCGGCGACGGCGGCGGCCGTCGGCAGCGGCAGCACTCTGAGCGAGGAGCCGACGAGCACGGCGAGGGCCAGCGCCGCCGCCGGGGACGGCTCCTGCGGCAGGGCGGCGGCCATGGAGACCCCCACCGCACAGGCCGCCACGGCGACGCCCGCGGCCGCGGGCCAGGCGCCTCGCCGCCGGACCAGCGCCAGCCCGCACATCACCACCGCGACGGCGGTGGTGTAGAGCCAGGAGGCGCCGCCCCAGCTGCGGATGAGCATGAACGCCGTGAGGGCGATGCCCAGGGCGAACACCACGCCCAGCCCCGCGTTGACCAGCGCGTCCATTTTCGCCGGAGACCCGCCGGAACCATTCTGATGACTGTTCGCAAGCGACATGAGAGACCTGGTTTCGCTGTCGGGAATCGTCGCTTCACGCACGCCGGACGCGCCGCAGCGAAACGGCGGTGAGGAGTGCGCAGGCCAATAGGTACAACCCTGTTTCGGCCAGCTGGAAGCTCCAGTAGCGGCCGCTGGGCTGGTATTCGACGTCGACGTGGAGGTCGAGGGCGGACAGGCACACGGCGGTGTCGCCGAACGTTCCGCCCGCGCCGGTCTTCGCCGGGGTGTCGAGACACGCGTTGAACTTGCTCGCGCTGAGCGTCCGTCCGTCCCGGGTGCGCAGCGGGCTGGTCTCGCTGATCCACGCGTCCGGTGCGCCGGGCACCTGCAGCCCCCCGATGACGGGGGCGCCGGTGATACTGCCCAGGTTCCTGGCCTGGTTGACGGTCTGCGCCGTCATCGGCAGGGACGTCTTCTCGGACGGCATGAGGTGCGGTCGCACCAGGTTCGGCACCGCGAACTGGACGACGAGGAAGAGGGCGCCCGTGACGGCCATCGCCGGAAGCGTCCGGCGGACGAGCAGGCCGACGGTGGTGCCGAGGGCGAAGGAGAGGAGGGCGTAGCCGATCGGGGCGATGTTGCGGGCGCCGAACTCGATCGTCCCGAACCGGTCGGCGGCGACCTCGTCGTACGGGGAGGCGGCCCAGGTGAGCAGCAGCGCGGCCAGGCCCGTCAGGACCATCGCGGCCAGGCCGACGAACGCCATCCTGCCGATCAGCCAGCGGCCGCGCGTCACGCTCTGGTTCCACACCAGCCGGTGGGTGCCGAGTTCCAGTTCCCGGGCGATGAGCGGTGCTCCCCAGAACACGCCGATGACGACGGCGATCAGCTGGAGCCCGGCGGCCAGGAACAGCAGCGTGTTCCGGTAGGCGCCCTGGAACTGGACGGCGGCCTGCGCGCAGGCGGCGGCGTCGCCGCACCGGGACCGGTAGGCGTCGTGCGCGTCCCGGATGTCCATGCCCAGGTACAGCAGATAGGCGGCGATCAGGACGAGCCCGGCCGCGCCGGCGATCGCCTGGAGGCGGAACTGGCGCCAGTTCAACCAGATCATCGTGCTCCCTCCCGGACCTGGGCGGCGGGCGCGCCCGCCCGCGACATGTACGCGAGCACCAGCTCTTCGAGCGTGACGGGCCCGGCCCGGAACGGAAGCTCCGACGCCGGAAGCCCGGTGCGCACCACCGCGCCGCCGTGCTCCTCGCGGACGACCTCGACCCCCGCAGGCAGGGGCCCGGGGCCGCCGCCGGGCGCGGCCAGCCGGTGATGGCGGGCCAGCAGGTCACGGACGTCGCCGGCCACCTGGACCCGCGAGTCGCACAGCACGATGAGGTAGTCGCAGACCTGCTCGATGTCGCCGAGCAGGTGCGAGGACAGCACGGCACTGGCGCCGAGCTCCGCGACGAACTCCATCAGGTTCGCCAGGAACCCCTGGCGCGCCAGCGGGTCCAGCGCGGCGGCCGGCTCGTCGAAGATCAGCAGTTCGGGCCGCTTGGCGGCGGCGACGGTCAGCGCCAGCTGCGCGCGCTGACCGCCCGACAGCCGTCCCGCCTTCTGGTTCGGGTTCAGCCCGACCTGCCCGATGCGCCGTTCGGCCAGCCCCTGGTCCCAGGACGGGTTCAGGCGCGCCCCAAGGCGCAGGTGGTCGGCCACGCTGAACGACGGGTACACCGGCGTGTTCTGCGCCACGAACCCGACTTTGGCCAGGTGCGCGGCGCTCGCCGCCGGGCGGGACCCCAGAACGCGGAGCGAGCCCGACGTCGGCTCCAGCAGTCCGCAGGCCAGGTTCAGCAGCGTCGACTTGCCGGCCCCGTTGGGACCCACCAGGCCCACGACGCGACCGGCCGGAACGCGCAGATCGACGTCGCTCAGCGCCTCCCGGCGTCCGTACCTTTTCGTCAGTCCCTCGGCGTGCAGCATCGGGACCGGATCTTCAAGTGGCATGACGGCATCGTCGTCGGCGGCGCCGCCTCGGGGCACCGACCCAAAGCACGGTTCACGCCGGCGGTGGTCGTACTTTCGGCCGGTTCGGCCCCGGCTCCGCGGGACGCGGGCGGCTCAGGTCTTCGCGTCCCGTCGCGGGATCAGGCGCGGGAGGGGCCAGTAGCGGGCGATGACGCGTCCCCTCACCAGGGCGTCGGGGACGGGGCCGAAGTCCCAGCTGTCCTGGCGGCCCGGGGCCCGCTGGTTGTCGCTCTCCAGCCACCAGCCGCCAGCGGTTCGGTGCGCGACGCGTTTGACGATGAGCAGGCCGCGCCGCTCCGGGTGCTCGGCCACGACCACGTCGCCCGGGGCGGGACGGGCGCCGTCGCGGACGACGAGCCAGTCCCCCGGCCGCAGGCCCGGGAGCATCGAGTCGCCACTGACCTCCACGACCGCGAGCCTGCGCGCTCCCGCGAGCGCGAGCGCCGCCGCGCCCGCGAGGCCGCACAGCACCGTGGTCCGGGTCCGCATGGTCCTCCTCGTCGGCCCGCATACTTCGCCGGGCGGCGGTCACAAACACTGCTGGAGAGGTTCCGGGCCGGACGGCCCGGGTCTTAGGCCGAATTACCGAGTGCCCTGCCCGGACGGGCCCCGGTGCACAAGGGTAATGTCGGTGACCTGAGCATGATCCGCAACGAGGGAAGGGACTAGCAGGTGTTGCTCAATCTTCTGCGCCCGAAGACCACGGTGTCTGCGCACTGCGACCTGCCGTGCGGCGTCTACGACCCGGCGCAGGCCCGGATCGAGGCCGAGTCCGTGAAGGCGATCTGTGAGAAGTACGCCGCCAACGAGGACCCGGAGTTCCGCGCCCGGGCGATCCTGATCAAGGAGCAGCGCTCGCAGCTGGTCAAGGAGCACCTCTGGGTGCTGTGGACCGACTACTTCAAGCCGCCGCACTTCGAGAAGTACCCGCAGCTGCACCAGCTGTTCAACGAGGCCACCAAGCTCGCCGGGGCGGCCGGCACCAAGGGCAGCATGGACACCAAGGCCGCCGAGGACCTGCTCGCGAAGATCGCCGAAATCGACAAGATCTTCTGGGAGACCAAGCAGGGCTGAGCGCGTCCAGCTCACCGCGAGGGCCGTCCGCTGCCGGACGGCCCTCGCGGCGTGTCAGGGGGCGGCGGCGTGTCAGGGGGCGGCCATCCGGGCGGCGCGGGCCGCCAGGGCGTCCAGGACCGCGGTGCGGCGGTCGCCGGCGCTGATCTCCAGGGCCAGCGCGCCGCCGGTCGCGACGAGGGTGAAGGTGAAGAACGAGCAGCAGCCCGTCTCCCGGGCGGCGAGCTCGGCGGCCCGCGCGGCGGCCCGCGGCTCCGGGCGCAGTTCCATCCGCACCCGGCCCGTCCCGGCGGGCCGCACGGCGGTCACCTCCTCGGCGAACAGGGCGTCGAACTCGGCGACCCGCAACGGCCGCTCGGCCGTCGGCAGCGCGCACGCCTCCGGCGCCCATCCATCGTCGTCCGGCCCGGCCGGAACCCGCTGAAGCTCCATGGACCGACCGTAGGCCCGTACCCCGGTACCGGACGCAAGTCAGCCGCCGGAGCGGGGGGCCCGGGTGAGGGCGTCGCCGGTGAGGCGGTACACCGTCCACTCGTCCTGCGGGCGGGCGCCGAGGGCCTTGTAGAACCCGATCGCCGGCTCGTTCCAGTCGAGGACCGACCACTCGACGCGCCCGTAGCCGCGGTCGTCGGCGACGCGGGCCAGCTCGGTGAGCAGCGCCCTGCCGTAGCCGTGGCCGCGGTACTCCGGCTCGACGAACAGGTCCTCCAGGTAGATGCCGTGCGTGCCGTTCCACGTGGAGAACGAGAGGAACCACACGGCGAACCCGACGACCCGGCCGTCGTGCTCGGCGACGTGGGCGAAGACCCTGGGGTCGTCGCCGAACAGCCGCTCCCGCAGCTGGTCCTCGGTCGCCTTCACCTCGTGGGGGGCGCGCTCGTACTCCGCCAGCTCGCGGATGAGCCGCAATATCTCCGGGACGTCGCCGTCCGTCGCGTAACGAATCACACGTGGCAGGCTAATCGAGCGGCGGCAGTGCGGCGTCGGGATCGGCCCACCGGTCGTTGGGGACGAGCGGGTACCAGCCCGGGCGGCCGGGGTCGCGGTCGTAGGGGTAGCCCCCGAGCTCCCTGTACAGCTCCGCGTACTCGGCCATCTTGTCGCGGTCCAGGCGGACGCCCAGGCCGGGGCCCGACGGTACGGGGATCCTTCCGCCGGAGTACCGCATCGGCCCGCCCTCGATGACGTCGTCGGCGAGGTGGTGGTAGTGCGCGTCGGCGGCGTAGGTGAGGTTGGGCAGGACGGCGCCGAGGTGCAGCATGGTGGCGAGCTGGATGCCGAGCTCCCCGGAGGAGTGGACGGCGACGCCGATCTGGAACGTCTCGCACACCCCGGCGGCCTTCACGCACGCCCGGATGCCGCCCCAGAACGTGGTGTCGAGCAGGACGACGTCCGCGCTGCGGCGCAGCACGTTCGCGGCGAGCTGCTCGAAGTTCACGACGACGGTGTTGGTCGCGAGCGGGACGTTGACGCGCTCGCGGACGAGGCGCAGCCCCTCCAGCCCGAGGACGGGGTCCTCCAGGTAGTCGTTGGGCAGGTCCTCGATGGCCTTCCCGAACCGCAGGCCCTCCTCCAGGCTCAGCACGGAGTTCGGGTCGTAGCGCAGGCGGTCGCCGGGGAACGCGCCGGCCAGCGCCTTGTAGCACTCCAGTTCGTGGCCCGGCGGGAACACCCCGCCCTTCAGCTTGTGGACGGTGAACCCGTGCGCGTCCTTCAGCGCGCGGGCGTGCTCGACGAGCTGCTCGGGGGTGCGGACCTCCGGCGAGCCTCCCGCGCCCGGGTAGCGGTAGAACAGGTAGGACGCGAACGGGACGGAGTCGCGGATGCGTCCGCCGAGCAGGTCGTGCACCGGGACGCCGAGGTGCTGGCCGACGAGGTCGAGGCAGGCGAACTCGATGGCGGCGAGCATCTGGGTGCGGTTGTTGTACAGGCTCGCCGTCGGGTTGGCGATCTTGAAGCGGAGCGCCTCCAGCTCGAACGGGTCGTGGCCCTCCAGGTGCGGGGCGAGGGCCTCGAAGGCGGCCTCGGCGCTCTGCCCGCCGCCGCCCATCTCGCCGAGCCCGACCAGGCCGTTGTCGGCCTCGACCTCGACGATCGTCCGGACGAAGCGGCCCCAGTGCGCGCCGTTGCTGTGCAGGAGGGGGGCCTCCAGCGGCACGGTGACCGTGGTGGCGCGGATACCTGTGATCTTCATGTGTCCCCGATCCGTACTCAACGCCGAACCGTGACGGTGGCGACGCCGCAGGCGGGCAGCCGCACCGTCATGGTGCCGTCCCGGACAGGCAGCTCCGCCGGGTCACGCTCCAGACCGCCGCTCAGTGACGCGCCGGTGGCGCCCGGCACGTGCAGGCCCGTCTCCACGGGTCCCGCGGCGAGGGACTGGAGCCGGACGGCCAGCCCGCCGCCGTCGCGGGCGCGGCCCACGGAGGTGACGAGCACGTCCGGGTCGTCCACGCGCAGGAAGGTCCCCGAATCCGCGGCGGGCATGTCGCCGGTCGCGAGGGTGGCGACGAACGGGTCGGTGATCCCGGCGGCCGTGCGGGCGCCGAGCCGGCGGCCCGAGCCCGCCGCGCCGGACGCGAGCGCGTACCGGAACGTGGTCTCGCCCTGCTGCTGGGACGGGAAGTTGGTGTCCCAGATGTTGTTCAGCGCCCACGAGTAGACGGTGCCGTCCTCGTTGTCGAGCGTGGGCGGGAACGGCGCGTAGGGCATGTGGATGGAGCCGAACTGGACGAGCGGCGCCTCCAGCGTCGCCCACGCGACGGTCAGTTCGGGGTCCTCGAAGGCGACCCAGTGGCGGATCGGGCGCATGTGCTCGGCCGATCCCGGGACGCTCGGGACGCCGGTGCCGCCGACGCCGCCGGTCAGCTCCCACGCGGCGGGCGGGCCGTCCACGGCGAACGGGAACGCGAAGAAGACCGCCTCCTTGGCCGCGGTGGGCTGCTTGCCGAGCTGGAAGCGGACGTCCACGCGCGGCACCCCCGCGTACAGGTCGATCGTCGTGCGCAGCCAGTCGACGCCCTTGCCGTGCAGCTCGACGACGAGCCGCTCCCCGGCGGGGGTCCGGCTGCACTCGGTGACGGTGGCGTGGGTGGCGACGGCACGGTCGCCGAGCATCGTCTTGTCGTGCACGAGCATGTGCCCGGACATGTGGTTGAAGTGGGGCGCGGTCGCGTACCGGTCGTAGACGTACTGCCCGAACCCGGCGACGGCGTCGGCGTTCACCAGCTCGCGGCCGGCGGTCTTGTCGAAGACCGAGCCGATGTGCCCCTCCCTCAGGTCGTAGACGACCCGGTAGAACTCGTTCTCGATCGTGCCGTCGAAGCCGAGGTCGACCGGCTCCGGCGCGCCCGTCCCGGCGCGGACGACGTCCACCCGGACGTGGCCGTGGCCGGGGACGTCCGGCACGACCGCCTCCAGGTGGCGGCCGATGGGGCGGGTGGGCCACTCGTCCGGGTCGACCTCCTCCTCGCGGTGCGGGACGCGTTCGCCGGTGCGGGCGTCCACCAGGGCGACGGGGACGTCCACGGCGACGACGTCGCGGGGCAGGAACGCGCGGGCCACGTCGGTGCGGGCGGCCGTGCCGGGGTTGACGACGAGGAACGAGGCGAGCGCGTCCGGCGCGGCCCCGAACGTCGCGCCGATCCGCCGCGCGCCGGCCTGGAGCAGGTCGAGGGCGTCGTCGTGGGCCTGGTAGCCGACCTGGGACTTGCGGGTCCACTGCAGGCCGCCGGAGTCGCCGCCCTCCTCCGCGTCCTCCCACGGGTTGGCGGCACCCCAGGTGTGCTCGTCGAACAGCGCGGCCCGGTCGTAGGCCTCGTCGATCGCCCTGCCGGCCGACAGGGACGCGCCGGCGCCCTCGCCGCCGCGCTCGTCGGCGAGGGCGTGCAGCGTCTCGGCGGCCCGCAGGACGTTCTGCGCCCGCCGCACGTAGCCGAGCGGCCGGGCGCCGGAGCCGAGGCCGTCGGCCCACCAGTCCGTCCAGTCCCCCTCGTGGGTCTGGAGCCGGTCGCCGTGGTGCTCCTCGACGTACTCGAAGAAGTCGGCGTTGGTGGCCATCCGCAGGCGCGGGTACGCCCAGGTCTCGTTCCACCGGTGCGCGATGTCGGCGGGGACGATCGACGGCCCGGCGTTGTCGGCGTGCGCGCCCTGGACGCGCAGGTGGACGGCGTCCAGGAAGTCGGGGTCCTTGGCGGCGCCGACCTGGCCGGGCGCGGCGTACCAGCCGAACGTGCCGGGCCCGTAGGGGTAGGGCCGGTCGGCGAGGGACCCGAGGTAGCGGGGCAGCAGGTCCTCGGCGAGGTCGTAGCCGTCGACGAGCCCGACGGTGTTGCCCTCCATGTAGGCCATGCCGTGCGGGGTGTCGGTGAACCAGACGATCAGCTCGCCGCCGCCCGGCGAGCGCCACCGGAACGGGCGGGCGAGCCGGTCGCCGCCCGTGATGTACGGGACGGAGCGCCCCGCCCAGTTGTGCGCGGCGGCGAGGTACCGGACGCCGGCCGCGTTGAGGGCGTCGACCGTCCCGACGACCGCGCCCGGGATGTCGGTGTGCATCGCCGACCGGACCTCGATGCCGTGCTCGCGGCGCAGCTGCTCGACGAAGCGGAGCTGCCGGTACAGCTCCTCGGTCGAGCACGCCTCGGTGTGCAGCTGCATCGGGAACGCGGTGACCTCGATGTCGCCCGCGCGGGCCCGCTCGGCGAACTCGGCGACCTGGTCGTCGGGGCGGGTCGCGAGCCACCGCAGCGCGGGCATGGACGACTCGACCGACCAGCGGAACCGCGCGTCGTCCGGCCGCCCGTCGGTCTCGCGCGCCAGCCGCAGCGCCGCGTCGAGGTAGTCGAGGTGGTGCCGCAGGACGGTGCCCTGCGTGTCGGTGTAGCCGATGTCGAGGTGCGAGTGGTGGACGACGAAGACGTTCCACTTGCGCTGCGGGGTGACGTCGAGCGGCGCGGCCCCGACGAGCCCGCCGGAGTCGCGCACCTCCAGGGTGAGGCGGCGGGGGGCGTCCACCTCGGGAACGAGCAGCGTGGCGCCGCCGTCCTCCGCCGTCGCGGACGCGACCTCGGCGTCGCCGTCCTTGAGGACCGCCTCCACCGGGCCCCCGCCGGACAGTGTCAGCCGGACGGCCTGGAGGAGGGCGCCGCCCTCGTCCCGCCTGAACAGCGGCAGCACGGCGGCGCGCACCGACAGCCCGCGCACGGCGAGCACCTCGGTGGAGGTGTCCTGGCGCAGCGCGTCGCGGATCCCGTCGTAGTCGGGCGAGCCGAGGCTCGCCTGCAGCAGGCGACTCGTCATCGTTATGCGTCAATCTCTCTGTCGGGAGCCATCAGAACTGGGCGAGGGTGAGGCCTCGGGTGAACAGGCGCTGGGTCGCGAGGAAGATCGCGACGGTCGGCAGGGAGACCACCAGGCCGGCGGCCAGCGCGATCGGGACCGGCGTCCCGGCGTAGACGTCGGTGGTCAGCGCGGACAGCTCGGCCCACACGGGCCGGACGGCCGGCGACTGCGAGAGCGTCAGGCCGAACAGCAGGTCGTTCCAGACGAAGGTGAACTCCAGGATGAACACCG
The DNA here is from genome assembly GCF_014208105.1 of Actinomadura coerulea. Taxonomy (NCBI): domain Bacteria; kingdom Bacillati; phylum Actinomycetota; class Actinomycetes; order Streptosporangiales; family Thermomonosporaceae; genus Actinomadura; species Actinomadura coerulea. The sequence goes on along the minus strand of NZ_JACHMQ010000001.1, from coordinate 8,057,696 downwards.
CGGCGAGGGCCGCGGCCGACAGCGGCAGGTAGATCCGCCAGAAGATCCGGAAGGTGGAGGCGCCGTCCAGCCGGGCCGCCTCGAAGATGGACACGGCGACGTTGCCGAAGAAGTTGCGCATCACCAGCGCGGCCAGCGGCACGTTGACCGCCGAGTAGATGATGATCAGCCCGAGGCGGCCGTCGTACAGCGCCACCTTGCTGTAGCCGACGAACAGCGGCACCAGCAGCATCTGGAACGGCACGACCGTCCCGGCGAAGATGACCACGAACCAGGCGAAGCCGTGCCTGAGCCGCAGCACCACGATCGCGTACCCGGCGAGCGCGCCCATCAGGACGGCCAGCGCGGGCGAGACGACGCTGTACAGCAGCGTGCTGAGCAGGGTGTCGCCGACGGCGGTGCGGTCCCAGGCCTGCGCGATGTTGTCGAACAGGCCGATGGAGGACGGCGGCCTCACGGCGTCCGAGGGGTCGTAGTCGCCCGCGGGCCGCACCGCGTTCGCGACGATCAGGTAGGTGGGGAAGAGCCACACCAGGCCCAGCACCGCCAGCACGGCGCGGCGCACGTGGACGAGTCCGGGTCCGCTCATCGCGGCATCTCCTCCCTGCTCGCCTGGCGGCGCAGGTACACGTACGAGGCCAGGCCCGTGACGGTGGTGAGCAGGACCGCGACCGCCGACCCGTAGCCGTACTCGTTGGCGACGAACACGTCCCGGTACATGGTCACGGCGAGGGTCTCGGATGAGCGTCCGGGACCGCCCTGCGTCATCACCCACACGATGTCGAAGTTCTTCAGGCCGGCGACGAGCGCGAGACCGAAAACCACGGTGGTGATCGGGCGCATCAGCGGCCAGATGACGTGCCGGAACATCGCCCACCCGGACGCGCCGTCGATGCGGGCGGCCTCGATCGGCCCCTTGGGGATCGACTGGAGGCCGACGACGAACAGCAGCATGTTGACGCCGAGCTGCTGCCACGTCCACACCACGATCATGGCGACGGTGTTGCGGGGGCCGTCCTGAAGGAACGCGGTGTCGCCGCCGGGCATCCCGAACAGGGTCAGGACCTGGTTCGCCATCCCGTCCGGCTGGAGGATGAAGCCCCAGATGACGCCGAGGCCGGCGCCCGACATGGCGTACGGGAGCAGGAACGGCAGCCGGAACCAGGCGCCCCGCCTGAGGTCGTAGGACAGGACGGCGACGAGCAGGCCGAGCCCCACCGGCAGGACGACGGTGCCGGCGACCCACAGCAGCGTGTTGCGGATCGAGGTGACGAGCGCGTCGTCCTCAAGGAGCCGTCTGTAGTTGTCGAGGCCCGTGAACTCGGGTGAGGCCAGCCCGTCGTAGCTGGTGAAGCTCAGGTACGCCGTCCACAGGAACGGCAGGTAGAGCAGGACGGCGACGAACAGCACGGCAGGCGAGATGTAGACGTGCCGGAACCGGCCGTGCAGCGCGAACCCCTTGCCGGGGCGGGCGGCGGACGCCCTGCGGCGCCCACCGCCCCCGGGAGGCACCACCGTCAGCTGGGGACGGTCGGCGGTGGCCTTGTGCGTGCTCATGGATCAGTGCGACTTCCAGTAGTCCTCGTTGACCTTCTGGATGCCCTTGAGCACGTCCATGTAGGTCTCCGGCTTGTTGAGGAACTTGTCGAAGCCGCTGAGCGCCTCGGTGAGCACGGGCGCGGGCGCCGCCTCGAAGTAGCGCAGGACCAGGCGGTTGCCGCCCGACGCGGCCTCCTTGGTGACCTTGTCCAGCTCGGGGTCGGCGACCTTGACCTTCGGGTTGCCGGACACGTCGCCGCGCGCGTTCGCCCACTTCTCCTGCGCGGCGGGCGTGACCCACCACTTGAGGTACTTGGTGCTGGCTGCCGCGTCGGGGGCCTTGCGCAGCGAGCACAGCGGGCCGCTCTCGAACACCAGCGACCGCTTGGGCAGCGCCGGGTCGGCGTTCGGGATGAAGAAGAACCCGTAGTCCCTGCCCTGCTTGAGGCCGCGCTGGGTCATGCTCGTGTTGAACCAGGTGCCGTTGATGACCATGGCCGCGTCGCCGGACTTGAAGTGGTCGGCGGGGTCGGACTTGTCGCCCGGCTTGCTGAACCACCCGGCGTCGATCATCGACTTCCAGCGCTCCATGGCCTTCACGACGCCGGGGTCGGTGTAGGACGCCTGGCCCTTCGACAGCCGCTCGTAGAGGTCGGGGTCGGTGCCGGCGAGGATCTGCTCGAACCAGGCGAAGGAGAACAGCGACGTCGGGGTGGTCTGGTTGAAGGGCACCTGGCCCTTCGACTTCAGCGTCTGCGCCGTCTTCTCCAGTTCCGCCCACGTCGTGGGCGGCTTCAGGTCGTACTTGTCGAAGACCTTCCTGTTGTAGAACATGCCCCAGTAGGCGGTGTTCAGGGGGACGCAGTACTGCTTGCCGTCGACGGTGTAGTACTTCTTCAGATCCTCGGTGAGGTCGCCGCTGCCGATGGCGTCCTGCCAGATCTTCGTTGTCTCGGCGACCTGGTTCTGCTTGACGATCTCTTCCAGGCGCCCGCCGGTCGTCCAGGTGAACAGGTCGGGCTTGACGTTCGTGCGGAACGAGGTCTTGATGAACGCGGTGTAGGTCGGCTCGTCGGTGTAGCCGACCGGCGTCATGCCGAGGCCGGTCTGCTGCTTGCCGAGGGCGCCCATCTGCGCGAAGAAGGGCTTCCACGCGCCCTTGTCGTTGTAGAGCTTGAGCTCGGACCTGCTCCCGCCCGAGTCGCCGGACCCGCAGCCGGCGGCGAGCAGCAGCGCGCCCACGGTGAGCGCGGTCACCTGGAGTCGCTTGGACGGCACCATGGTGAGCCTCCTTCATCGGGCGGCGATGCCCGATCGGGGTGGTCGAAGGATGGAATCGGAGAAGGGTGAACCGGCCGCGCGGCGCTCTCACCGGCGGCGGGGGGACGGCCCGCTCAGGCGAGCCGCTGCTCGATCACGTGCTTGACGTCGGCGAGGTGGGACCGCATGAGCGACTCGGCGTCGCGCTCCGCGCCCGCCTCGATGGCGGCGAGGATCGCGGTGTGCTCGTCGAAGTCGCGGACGCGGTCGTCGAAGATCCGCTGTATCGCGCGCTGCTCGGAGGCGTGCACCGACAGCAGGGAGTCGATGACCTCGCAGAGCACGGAGTTGCCCGCGACGCCGGCGACCTCCCGGTGGAAGGCCATGTTCGCCTTGTGCAGGCGGGTCTCCGCCTCCGGCTCGTCCGTGCCGAGGTCCGCGCCCGCCTGGTCGAGGAGGGCCCGGAGCAGCTCGATGTCGGCGGGCCGCGACCGCCGCGCCGCCCGTCCGGCCAGCGGCGGCTCGATGAGCAGCCGCGCGTCCAGCAGCTGGAGCAGCCGGTCGGCCTCCAGCTCCCGGACGTTGGGGTTGGGGATGACCACGCGTTCGAGGTCGGCGCCCACGTAGATGCCCGACCCGTGCCGGAGCTGGATCGCCCCCGTCGCCTCCAGGCGGCGCAGCGCCTCCCGCAGCGTCGGGGTGGTCACCGCGAAGCGCTGGGACAGCTCCCGCGCCGACGGCAGCCGGTCGCCGGCGCGCAGGCCGCCGGACCTGATCAGGTCCAGCATGCGCTCCGTGAGGGCGTCCGCCAGGCTCGGCCGGGCCACATCCTGTGACATCGCCACCTCGTTCCCAAGAAGTAAAGTCATCTAATCACTTAGCGATTGGCGTGTCCACCCTCCGGAGAGCCCCTCCCGGACAGACATCGCCGCAGGACGGCGCGCTCCTCCTCGAACGCGAGCCGCCCGAGCCGCGCCGACATGATGCCGTCGAAACCGTGGCAGGCGCCCGGCACATGGTGCAGTTCCGTGGGAACCCCGGAGACGATCAGCCGGTGCGCGTAGGCGAGCCCCTCGTCCCGCAGCGGGTCGTGCTCGGGAACGAGCACGTAGGCGCGCGGCAGGCCGCTCAGGTCCTCCGCCCGTGCCGGGGCGGCGTAGGCGGGGACGTCCGCCCGCCCGCCGAGGTAGTGGCGCCACATGTGCCGCACGTCGCCGCTGTTGAACAGCGGCGGCTCGGTGAACGCCCGCATCGACGGCGTGGCCATCCGGTCGTCCAGGACGGGGTAGAGCAGCATCTGGAACACCAGCGGCGGCCCGCCCTCGTCCCGCGCCCGCAGCGCCACGGCGGCGGCCAGCGCCCCGCCCGCGCTCCCGCCGCCGACCGCGACCCGCTCCGCGTCCCCGCCGAACTCCTCCGCGTGCTCATGGGCCCACACGGTCGCGGCGTAGCAGTCCTCGAACCCGACCGGGAAGGGATGCTCGGGCGCGAGCCGGTAGTCGACCGAGACGACCGCGATCCCGTCCTCCCCGGCGAACCGCAGGCACCGCTCGTGCTCGTTCTCCAGCCCGCCGGTCACGAACCCGCCGCCGTGGAAGTACACGAGCACGGGCGCCGGCGTCTCGCGCGGCCGGTAGATCCGCACGGGCACCCCGCCGGCGACGAGCCGGTCCTCCACGACCGCCCTCCCTTCACCCGCGGGCCGAGCGAGGGCGCGCACCAGATCGTTCATGGCGGCGCGGGCCCGCACCGGATCCGCGAGCCCGACGTAGGGCATGCCGCCGAGCGCGGCGGCGAGTTCGGCGTCAAGGGGCATGGTCGGCACCTCCGAGGGGGCGGACGGGACGCGCCCCCGGGCGGGAGGTCACCCGGGGGCGCGGGAAGCGGTACCGCCGTGGACGGGACGACGGCACCGCGGCCTCGTGCTAGCCGGTGACCGGCAGGTTGATGTAGCGCGCCCGGTAGATGCTGACATCCCGGTAGTTGTCGTTGGCCGGGCCGGCGGTGGTGTCCAGGCTGTTGACGTTGTAGGAGATGACCAGCGTGCCGCTGGACGACAGCGCGGCGTGCTGGTGGGCGTTGTAGGTGAAGATGTCAGGGTCGCCGTAGGAGCCGAGGGGCCCGGTCTCGGGCGTCTGGTACACGGTCCGCTCGCCGCTGAACGGCCCGGCCGCCGAGCACGACAGCCAGACGTCGATCTCACCGCCGAAGGCGATGTTCGCGTCCTGGTTGACCATGATGTAGTGCGATCCGCGCTTGGTGACGCTGAACTCGTTCGACACCCCGCTCATCAGCCGCACCGAGTCCGTCTCGGCGGACGACCAGCCGCTCGCGGTGCGGTACTGCCAGGCGCCCCGCAGGTCCGTGCCGCTGACCCGCGCGACGCGCAGGTACTTGGTGTTCACCTGCGTCTGGGGGTCGGTGTAGTCCTCGGTGCCGTAGACGTAGGTGTAGCCGCCGTCCCTGAGCAGCGCCGACCCCCACTGCACGCCCGACGCCGAGGGCATCGCCCGCACGGTCGGCGCGGCGAGGTTCGCGCTGGAGAACCGGGCGAGGACGTTGTCCTTGAACTTCATGTCCCACCCGGTCCCGTTGTCGGGGTCGGGGTCGTAGTACTCGCGGTAGAGCTGCTGCACCTCCGACCCGCTCTGGGTGAGGTCGCCCGCCCAGTACCAGTGGGCCGGCCGCGCGGGCGGCATGACCGCCTTCGGGGCGGCGGCCGTCCCGCCGTGCACGGTGGTGAGCCCCCCGCCCGCGCCCTGGACGACGAACGAGTTGTTGATGAACGGGGTCGTCCCGCCCTCCTCGACGACGACCGGCCGCGAGCCGTCCGCGTTGACCTTGCCGAGGAAGGTGTCGGAGTAGGCGTAGACGATCCGCCCGTCCGAGAGCTTCAGCGAGTAGGTCGTGTCCGCGCCGGTCCAGTCGTCCAGCAGCGTGTTGCTGTTTCCGTAGGACGTGAACTTGCCGTTGAGAGCGGGGTTCTGCGAGGCGGTGCCGAAGGCCGGCGCGGCGGTTCCGGAGCACGTGGGCCCGGCACCCGCGCGGCCCCGGGGCTTGCCGTGCGTGTCGGCGCCCGCGGGCGCGGCGGGCGCGGCGACGAGCACGAGGACGGACGCGAAGACCCCGGCGCGCCGCCGCCACCCCCCGCGAACGGACGAGGGGCGATCGGTAGAGAAGAGAGGGGGAGGGACGGACGCCTGCATGGAAACCTCCGCGAGGTCACGATCACACGCTGGTCGTGCGCCCCACATTTTGAGTCATCAAATGACTTGGTGTCTAGATCTTCTAGGAGATTTCCGGAAGGGCCGCCGGATTGCGGGCCAGCAGCCCGCCGTCCACCCGGTGCTCCGCGCCGGTCACGAACGACGAGCGGGGTCCGGCGAGGAAGGCCACGACCTCGGCCACCTCCGCAGGGGCCGCGACCCGCCCGAGCGGATGCGCGCGCCCCCACTCGGCGACCTGCGCGTCCTGCCCCCTCGCCCCGCGGAACAGGTCGGCGGCCCAGCGCAGCATGGGCGTGTCGACCGACCCCGGGCACACCACGTTCGCGCGGATGCCGTCGGCCGCGTGGTCCAGCGCCACCGCCCGCGTCAGCGCGTTGATCGCGGCCTTGCTCGCGCTGTAGGCGGCGACCCGGTCCTGCGAGACGAACGCCTGCACCGACGACACCGTGACGATCGTGCCGCCGCCCCGGCGCCGCAGCTCCGGCACGGCGGCGCGGCAGGCGAGGAAGACGCCCTTGACGTTGACGCCGAGCACCTCGTCCCACAACTCCTCGGACGTCTCCTCGACCGTCCCGTACCGCTGCACGCCCGCGCACGTCACCAGCACGTCCAGGCCGCCGTACCGGGACACGGCCTCCCCGACCAGCCCGTCCATCCGCGCGGCGTCGGTCACGTCGGCGACGGCGCCGGCGACCTCCAGCCCCTCTCCCCGCAGGTCCGCCTCCGCCCGGCGGACCTCGTCCTCGCCGATCCCGCAGAACACCACGGCGGCGCCGTCGCGCGCGAGCCGCTCCACCACGGCCCGGCCGATCCCCAGCGACCCGCCGGTCACGACGGCGGCCTTGCCCTCGAACTCCTTCACAGACCCTCCTCGATGACCGCGGCGCGCAGCCACAGGCTCCGCCGCGCATGCGGTTCCAGCGTCAGAGCGGTGCCGTTCGCGACGGCGGCGGCCAGGCCGTCCGTCGGGTATCCGGCGAACGGCTCCAGGCCCATCACGTACGCGCGGCCCCACCACGGATGCCCCGTGGTGGCCCCGAACTCCTGCCACAGCCACAGATGCGGCAGGACGTCGACGTCCCAGCGCACGCGCATCCCGAAGCCGGCCGGATCGACGACCTCGTACCGCCCCTCCTCCAGCCCGGTGAGGTAGACGATCTCACTGGGCACCCCGGCGCCGGGCACCACATCGAGATCGACGAACCCGCCTCCCTCCCCCGGCACACGCGGCCAGGCGTGCGGCCCACCGCCCCTCACCCGCCGCCCACCGGGGGCGATCGCCGTCTCGTGCGGCACCACCAGGGCCCCCTCACCGACCCTGACCCGGTGCCCGGGCCGCAGAAACGGCGCCCCGAACACGATGTGGTGCCCCCACATCGCGTCCAGCGCCACCCCCGACTCGTTGACCAGCTCCTCGTCGACGAGAAGCTCGGCCTCGCCCGCCCTCAGCCGCAGCGTCTTGACGACCCGCAGCGGCATCCGCCGCCCCCGGACGGTGAGCCGGACCGCGACCTCCCGAGCCTCGTCGACCACGATCTCGGAGTCCCACGGCAGCCCGGCCACCTCCCCGTGCTGCGCGAACGAAGCCCCCCGGTACGTGCTGGGCGCGCCCCCGTTGGGCAGGACCTCCTGCCACCCGCCCTCGTAGCCGTCGAGGAAGAGCGCGACGTCATCGCCCGCTCCCCCGGCCACGTCACGCGGATCGCGCAGCCCGTCAGGCGAAAGCCACACGAAGTCCATGTCGCGCGGCTTGTAGCAGAACTCGGCGACATCGCCGCCCTTGCCCACCAGCACCGTCACCCGAAGCAGCTCGTTCTCCAGGACCAGGGCCTCGATCCCGGCCCAGGTGATCTCGTGGACGCGGGCGCCCCAGTTGCGGGACGGCCGATGCCGCCGCATCAGCTCCAGTTCTCCGCGCCGCTGAAGGCGAAGTGCTCCCCCGCCTCGTACCGGGGCCGCGGCTGGTACTCGTTCACGCCCGGGTCGCCGCGCAGCAGCAGCGCGGACGGGAACGGCAGCGGCTCCGCGGTGATCCGCGTCGAGGTCGGTATGTACCGGATGGTCAGCCCGCACCGCCGGTGCGGCGACTCGTTGGCGTTGCTGCCGTGCATGATGTTCGGGTGGTGGACCTCCACGTCGCCGGGTTCGAGAGCGAGGTCCACGGCGCGCGACTCGTCCACGCCCACGGCGCTCTCCACCCCGAAGACGGCCTCCGCGTCCTCCCGCTCCCGCACCTCGTGCAGCACTTCCCTGTGGCTCCCGGGAATGACCCGGAGGCACCCGTTCTCCGGCGTCGACCGGTCGATGGCGAGCCACAGCGTCACCACGCGCATCGGTTCGAGCGGCCAGAACGCCCCGTCCTGGTGCCACAGCACGGCCTTGCCGGTGAAGGGCGGCTTGGAGATGTAGGCGGACGCGAACAGAGCGATGTCGGGCCCGATGAACCGCTCGGCGACGTCGAGAAGCCGCCCGTCGGACACCAGCCGCACCCAGAAGGGATCCCTGGCGACCAGCTCGGTGGAGAGCTCCTCGCCGGTCCGGTCGGGATGGCGGGCCTCCAGCCAGCGGACATGCTCGTCCGCCTCCGCCACGAGCGCCGGATCCAGCACGTTCCGGAAGACCGCGTAGCCGTCCTCGTCGTAACCTCGCAGCGGGTCGTGCATGGGCGTCCCTTCTCGATGCGGCGCGACACCCGCAGTTTCAGTCATCAGATCACTTGTTGTCTAGATGTATCGTGTCGCGCCATGCGGAACCGGATCGCCCTGATCGGCGAATGCATGATCGAACTGAGCCACCTCGCCCCCGACCGCCTGGCCGTCGGCTACGCCGGCGACGCCTTCAACGTCGCCGCCTACCTGGCCCGCACCGCCGCCCCCGGCACGGCCGACGTCCAGTTCGTCACCCTCATCGGCGACGACCCCTACAGCACCCGGATGCGCGAGGCCTGGGCCGCCCACGGCGTGCACGCCGACCACACCCGCACCGTCCCCGGCGGCCAGGCCGGCCTCTACCTGATCCGCACCGACGAGACCGGTGAGCGGACGTTCCACTACTACCGATCCCAGTCGGCGGCCCGCGGCCTGTTCGGCCCCGCCCACCCCCCGGAGATCGACGACGCGATCGCCGGCCACGACCTCGTCTACCTCTCCGGCATCACGTTGTCGATCCTCGGCACCGGCGCCCGCAGAAGGCTCATCACCGTCCTGGACGAGACCCGCCGCCGCGGAGGCCGGGTGGCCTTCGACACCAACTACCGCCCGGCGGGCTGGCCCTCCCCCGCGGCCGCCGCCGAAGCCATGTCCGCCGTCCTGACCAGGACGGACATAGCCCTCCCCACCCTCACCGACGACCAGGCCGTCTTCGGCGACCGGACCCCGGCCGACACGATCAGACGCCTGAGACGAGCCGGAGTGACCGAGATAGCGGTCAAACAGGGCCCCCGAGGCTGCGTGATCGCCGACAGGATGACGAACCTCCCGATCCCCGCCGTCCCCCACGTCCAAGTGATCGACACCACAGCCGCAGGCGACGCCTTCAACGGCGCCTACCTGGCCACCCGCCTGTCCGGCGCCACCCGGAAACAAGCAGCCGAAGCCGCCACCACCCTGGCCGCCCAGGTGATAACCCACCAGGGCGCCCTACTCCCCCCACCTCCCCACCCCGCCAAAACCTGATCCCCCCACACGCACGGCACGAGCGAAGCGAGGGCCAACCGCGAAGCGAGCCGCAAAGCGAGCCGAAGCGCCACAGCAACCCCCCACAACCCGCGGTAGACCCCCACAACCACGCCTCACCGAAACCCCCCGCTCCGCACACATCACCAGCCACCACAGCACCCCGAACGAGGGCCCACCATCGCGATCGCGTCCGAAGGCAGTTTCGAGCGAAGCAGGAAACTGATCGCGGAGCGAGCCGCAAGGCGAGCCGGAGCGATGCAGCGATCGCACGCGTTGCGTTGGTTGGGGCGCCCCAGGCGCCCCAACCAACGCAACGCAAATAAACACAGCGCGCCGAAGTCTCGATGCACGGCTCGTAGGCGGTAGTTTCGATGACAGCGGGACCATCCTGCGAGGGAGTGACGTGACCGAGGAAACCGCTGCAATGCCGGCCAGTACGAAGTTGTCCGTCCGTGACGTGGTCACGGTGAAGCTGCCTGCCGCGAGTGCCTACCTGTCCGTGCTGCGGACCGCGACCGCGGGCCTGGCGGCCAGGTTGGACTTCACGCTGGACGAGATAGAAGACCTGCGCATCGCCGTTGACGAGGCGTGCGCGATGCTGCTCGCTCAGGCGGTGCCGGGCACCGACCTGACGTGCGAGTTCGAGCTGACCGGAGAGGCGATGCGCATCTCCGTGTCGGTCCTGACGGTGGACGGTGAGGAGCCGAGCCGCGACACGTTCGCCTGGACGGTGCTGTCGTCCCTGGCGGGCGAGGTGGACGCCAGGGTGGGCTCCGACGACCGGGTCACCGTGACGCTGCAGAAGCGGCGCGGTGCGGCGGGGGCCCCGTGACGGAGAAGACGACGACGGAGCAGACGACGGTCGCGGGGGCGAGCACCGAGCGTTCGGACAGCAGCGCCGTCCCGGACCGGGCTCGGGCGCGCGCGCTCTTCGAGCGTCTCTCCCAGCTGCCGGAGGGCGACCCGGAGCGCCAGCGGATCCGCGATCAGCTCGTGGAGCTGCATCTGCCGCTGGTGGAGTATCTCGCCCGGCGCTTCCGCAACCGCGGGGAGTGGCTGGACGATCTGATCCAGGTCGCCACGATCGGTCTGATCAAGTCGATCGACCGGTTCGATCTGGAGCGGGGGGTGGAGTTCTCCACCTATGCCACCCCGACGATCGTCGGTGAGATCAAGCGGCACTTCCGCGACAAGGGCTGGGCGGTGCGCGTGCCGCGCCGGCTGCAGGAGCTGAAGCTGTCGCTGACGAAGGCGATCAGTGATCTCGCGCAGCGGGAGGGCCGCGCCCCGACGGTGAGCGAGCTGGCGGCGCACCTGCAGATGACCGAGGAGGAGGTGCTGGAGGGGCTGGAGTCGGCGAACGCCTATTCCACGGTGTCCCTCGACGCGCCCGACTCCGGTGACGAGGACGCGCCGGCGGTGGCCGACTCGCTCGGCATGGTGGACGAGTCGCTGGAGGGCGTGGAGTACCGCGAGTCCCTCAAGCCGCTGCTGGAGAAGCTCCCGGCGCGCGAGAAGAAGATTCTTCTGCTGCGTTTCTTCGGCAACATGACGCAGTCGCAGATCGCCGCGGAGCTCGGCATCTCCCAGATGCACGTGTCCCGGCTGCTGGCGCGGACGCTCGCGCAGCTGCGGGACGGCCTGACCGCCGACGAGTAGCGGGTGACGTGCCGAAAGGGCCCCGAGGACGCGTCCTCAGGGCCCTTTCGGCGTCCGGTCAGTTCCCGCTGTTCTTGGCGGGCTGCTCGTTGAGGCGGTCTTTAAGGCGCCGTCCGAGGGAGCGCGGCTCCGCGGTCGGTGTGCCGGCGGCCGGTTCGGCGGGTTCGGCGGGTTCGGGGGCCTCCGGCGCGTCCTCGTCGTCCTCGTCGTCCTCGTCGTGGTCTTCGATGAGCCAGGCGGTGCTCGGGGGGCTGAGGGCGGCGATGAGCGCGAGGACCGCGACGACGCCGAGCGGGACGGCGATCGCGGGCTGGTCGCTCTGCCACAGCGACCAGGCGATCGGCAGGGCGAACAGCTGGGTCAGGACCGTGGGGGCGCGGCTCCACTGGTCGGCGCGCAGCAGCCCGCGCGCGCAGCCCAGCATGCCGAGGCCGCCGGCGAGGGCGAGGACGGTGACCCCGATCGCGCTGGCCGGGTCGACTGCGGCGCCTGTGGCCGTCTCGACGCCGGTGAAGACGCCGAATCCGACGGCGGCGGCACCCTCGGCGGCCTGGAGGGCGGCGGCGGCCTGCACGGTGAAGGGACGCTTGGTCACACCCAGAAACCCTACTCGCCCCCCGCGGCGGGCCGCTCCCAGGGGAAACGGCGGGCGAACGCATCCGGAACGATCGATACCCTGACGCCGTGCGCGCCATGCTCATCGCCAACCCCAAGGCGACCTCCACCTCCCGGCGGGCCCGCGACATCCTCGTGCGGGCCTTCACCGGCGACCTCGACCTCGTCCTCGCCGAGACCGGCCATCGCGGCCACGCGACCGAACTGGCCCGGCAGGCGGCCGTCGAGGGCTATGACGTCGTGGTCGCCCTCGGCGGGGACGGGACGGTGAACGAGACCGTCAACGGGCTGCTCGCGGAAGGCCCGTCCCCCGATCTGCCGTCGCTGGCGGTGCTGCCGTGCGGGAGCGCGAACGTGTTCGCCCGCGCGCTCGGCCTGCCAGACGACCCGATCGGCGCGACGCGGTCCGTCCTGGAGGCGCTGCGGGCGGGCCGGCACCGGTCGGTCGGGCTCGGCACGGCCTCCCATCCCGGCGCCCCGGAGCGGTACTTCACGTTCTGCGCGGGTGTGGGGCTGGACGCGGAGGTCGTGCGGGAGGTGGAGCGGCGCCGCGAGGCGGGCTTGCGGGCGGACCCTTCGCTGTATGTGCGGACGGCGATACGGCATTTCTTCTCCGGTACCGATCGGCGCCATCCGGCGCTCACTTTGGAACAGCCCGGAAGGCCGCCGAAATCGGGGCTGTTCCTGGCGTTCATCTCCAATACGTCTCCGTGGACTTTCATGGGGCGGGTGCCGGTGAATCCGAGTCCGAAGGCGAACTTCGCGCGCGGGCTGGACGTGTTCGGGATGCGGTCGCTGGAACTCGGCGCGACGTTGGGGGCGCTGACCCAGATGCTGACTCCGAGAGCGCACCCCATTCAGGGGCGGCACGTCCTCAACCTGCACGATGAGGCCGAGGTCACGGTGCGCGCGGACCGTCCGGTGGCGTTCCAGCTGGACGGCGACTACCTGGGCGAGCAGCGGGCGGTCACGTTCCGCTCCGTGCCGAAGGCGATCCGCATCGTCATTTGAGGCGCGCGAGCGCGCATGTGAGAGCCAAGTAACACGCCCGACCGATGGGTGTGACACATGCGACACCCATACTTTGAGAATCCTTTCTCAAAGGTCTTGCGTCTGCCCGCACCCTACTGAAACGCTCAAAGTGCGCCAGCCGACAGGGGCCCCAACGCCGCCGGTCACCTGCTCGCGGCGCCGTCGAACAACAACCCCTGGACCTGGCCACAGCCACCCCGGGCGTTCGCGACATGTGAACCCGTTCACAAAGAGTGGAGCAACTCCACCACCTGACGAAGGAGTGGACCGCATGGACTGGCGCCACCGCGCAGCCTGCCGTGACGTGGACCCCGAGCTCTTCTTCCCCATCGGAAACACCGGCCCCGCGATCCTCCAGATCGAGGAGGCCAAGCAGGTCTGCCGCCGCTGCGACGTGAGCGACGCCTGCCTGCGCTGGGCGCTGGAGTCCGGCCAGGAGTCCGGCGTCTGGGGCGGCATGGGCGAGGACGAACGCCGAGCACTCCGCCGTTCTCATCGCCGAGCCCTTAGCGTCAGGCGCTGAGCTTACTGCAGTGCTCTCCTCCTTCGGGCCTTGGCGGCCCTCCATCGTCGAGCACTGCGGCGATCGCTAGCATCGCTTCGACTCGCTGCGCGATCAGTTTCTTGCTTCGCTTGAAACTGGCTTCGCACGCGATCGCCCACCTTCGGCTTTCTGACGGCTGAGGCGCCGGCTGCTCTCGGTGCCTCACCGATAGTGAGAACGGCCGCTGATCAGGGGCGTGTCGGACGATGGTGGTGGTCCAGGGGGATGTCGACCACTACTTCCGTGCCGCCGCCTTCTCTTGGGCGGAAGTCCAGGTGGCCGCCGAGTTCGCCGACGATGAGGGTGCGGACGATCTGCAGGCCCAGGCTCTCGGTGCTCTCCATGTCGAAGTCGGCGGGCAGGCCGACGCCGTCGTCCGCGACGACCGTGACGAGGCGGCGGCCGGACGGGCGCTCGGGCTCGGCGCCCGGGGCGCGGGGCTCGTCCGCGCCGGGCGCCGTCCACTCTCCCCACAGCGAGACGCCGGCCGGCTCGTGCGAGACCTCCCCCTCGCCGTAGCGGTGCGCCACCACCTCCAGGGTCCCGAAGCGGCTGGCCAGGCCGTGCTCCAGGGCGTTCTGCAGCAGCTCGGTGAGCGCCATCGCGAGCGGCGTCGCGATCTCGGCGGGCAGGACGCCGAAGCTGCCGGTCCGCTTGGGGGTCACCTTGGTCTCCGGGGTGGACACCTCCCCCGCCATCGTGATGACCCGGTCCGCGATGTCGTCGAAGTCGATCAGCTCGTCGGGGGTGTGCGACAGCGTCTCGTGCACGATCGCGATCGACCCGACGCGCCGGACGGCCTCGTCCAGCGCGGCCCGCCCCTCCGGGATCCGCAGGCGCCGCGCCTGGAGCCGCAGCAGCGCCGCGACCGTCTGCAGGTTGTTCTTCACCCGGTGGTGGATCTCCCGGATGGTGGCGTCCTTGGTCAGCAGCTCCCGGTCGCGCCAGCGCAGCTCGGTCACGTCCCGGCACAGGACGATGGCGCCGATCCGCGTCCCGCCGACGACGAGCGGGATCGTGCGCAGCTGCATGATCGACCCGCGGGACTCGACCTCGACCTCGCGCGGCGCGCGGCCCGACAGCACGACGCTCAGCGCCTCCTCCATCGGCTCGCCGGTGTCGCACAGGTCCGCGGTGATCTTCCCGAGGGCCTCGCCGACCAGGTCCGTCGGGTAGCCGAGCCGCCGGTAGGCGGACTGGGCGTTGGGGCTGGCGTAGGTGACCTTGCCGGCGCGGTCCAGCCGCATCAGGCCGTCGCCGACGCGCGGCGAGCGGACCATGTTCGGCTCCTCGCCCGGCACCGGGAACCGGCCCTCGGAGATCATCGTGGCGAGGTCGCTGGCGCTCTGCAGGTAGGTCAGCTCCAGCCGGGACGGGGTGCGCGCCGAGCTGAGGTTGGTGCTGCGCTGGATCACCCCGAGGATCTTGGCGCCGCGGCGCACCGGGATGGACTCCTCGCGGACGGGGATGCCGCTGCCCCACTCCGGGTCGCCCTCGCGGACGATGCGGCGCTCCCGCCACGCCACGTCGATCAGCCCGCGGCGCCCCGTCCGGACGACCTTGCCGACGAGGTCCTCCGGGTAGGCGGTCGGCCCGGTCGTGGGCCGCATCTGCGCGATCGCGACCCAGCCGGGGACGGCCGCGCCGGTGTCGAGCACGCCCGGCCTGCCCCGGCCCGTGCGGGACGCCCCGTCGGCGGGCAGCGCGGCCGCCGACCGGAGCGGCACCCACAGCAGCAGGTCCGCGAACGACAGGTCGGCCAGCAGCTGCCAGTCCGAGACCAGCGCGTGGAGCCACTCCAGATCGGTGTCGGTGAGATCGGTGTGATCGCGGACCAAATCGGTCAAGGTAGGCACACCACCATCATCGCCGATGGCCTTCCGTCCCGGGGCAGGTGGCCCAGGCTCCGGGGCCGCCTGACAGGATGCCCGGCATGACCGCAGGACGAGACCCCCTGGCCAGGCTCCGGGACGCGGCGGGGCGGCGCGCCGCCGCCGGACTGCGCCGGTCGCTGCGCCCCCGCCCCGACGGGCTCACCGATCTGGCGTCCAACGACTACCTCGGCCTGGCCGGCGACCCGCGGCTCGTCGAGGGCGCCGTCGCGGCCGCGCGGGAGTGGGGCACCGGCTCCACCGGGTCCCGCCTCGTCACCGGGACGACGGAGCTGCACGCCGAGCTGGACCGGCGGCTCGCCGCGTTCACCGGCAGCGCCGCGGGCCTGGTGTTCTCCTCCGGCTTCCTGGCCAACCTCGGCGCCGTCACCGCGCTCGCCGGGCCCGACACGCTCGTGGTGTCCGACCAGGTCAACCACGCCTCGATCGTGGACGCGTGCCGGCTGTCGCGGTCCCGCGTCGTGATCGTCCCGCACGGGGACGCCGCCGCGGCGGAGCGGGCCCTCGCCGAGCGCGAGGAGGACCACGCCCTCGTCGTCACCGACGCGGTGTTCTCCGTGGACGGCGACGTCGCGCCGCTGGGCGCGCTGCACGCCGCCGTCCGGGCGCACGGGGCGCTGCTGGTGGTCGACGAGGCGCACGCGCTCGGCGTCGTCGGCGACGGGGGCCGCGGCGCCGCGCACGCCGCGGGCCTCGCGGGCGAGCCCGACGTGGTCCTCACCCTCACGCTGTCGAAGTCCCTGGCGTCGCAGGGCGGGGCGGTCCTCGGCGCCCCGGAGGTGATCGACACCCTGGTCGACACCGGGCGGTCGTTCATCTTCGACACCGGGCTGAACCCGCCCGCCGCGGGCGCCGCCCTCGCCGCGCTGGACGTCCTGCGATCCGACCCGGACCTGCCCGGCCGCGCCCGCGAGCGGGCGCTGGCGATCTCAAACCTGGCGGCCGGTTCCGGCCTGGAAACGGCCAGGCCCGCGGCGGCCGTGGTCCCGGTGTTCCTGGGCGAGCCGCAGGCCGCGGTGCGGGCCGCCGGGATCTGCGCTGAGCACGGTCTCCGCGTCGGGTGCTTCCGTCCGCCCTCGGTCCCCAAGGGCCGCGCGTGCCTGCGCCTCACCGCACGCGCCACGCTGGACGAGTCGGACCTCACACGATTGCGGGCGGCCCTGGCGGAAATCGCGTCTTCTACCGGCCGTAGTCTTCACCCATAACATCGGGGAAACCGGTGATGAACGTGAGGAGACGCCGTGACGGAGGTCAGAGGCGGGCCCCGGCACGGGGGCGGGTTCGAGCACGGCTTCGACCGAATCTCGCTCGGCGACCTCGGTAAGCGCCACCCGAACCAGGCGCCCCGGATCCCCAAGTACTACAAGCTCAAGGAGCTGCTGGTCGAGCTGATCCAGTCGCTCCCCGCGGGCAGCCCGCTGCCGCCCGAGCGGACGCTCGCCGAGAAGTACGAGACGTCCCGCACCACCGTCCGGCAGGCCCTCGCCGAGCTGGTCGTCGAGGGGCGCCTCCAGCGCATCCAGGGCAAGGGCACCTTCGTCGCCAAGCCGAAGGTCTCCCAGGAGCTCCAGCTCGTCAGCTACACCGAGGACATGCGGCACCACGGGCTGCGCCCCGAGACCCGCATACTGGAGGCCGGGTACGTCAGCGCCGACGAGCGCCTCGCCACGCTCCTGTGCATCCGCCCCGGCGGCCGGGTGCTGCGGATCCACCGCCTCCGGCTGGCCGACGGCGAGCCGATGTCGATCGACACCTCGCACCTCCCGGCCCGCCGCTTCCCGGGCCTGCGCCGCGAACTGCCGCGCCACCACTCCCTGTACGAGACGCTCGCGACCGCCTACGACGTCCACCTCACCGAGGCCGAGGAGACGATCGAGACCGTCCTCGCCACCCCGCACGACGCGCAGCTCCTCGGCGTCGACGTCGGCCTGCCGATGCTGCTGCTGTCCCGCCACGCCTTCGACACGACGGGCCAGCCGGTCGAGTGGGCCCAGTCCCTGTACCGGGGCGACCGCTACAAGTTCATCACCCGGCTGAGCCGCTGACCGGCCGCGCGGGCGCGGCTCAGAGCGTCCGGCCGAGGGCCTTGATCGGCATCTGCAGTTCGGTGAGCAGCTCCAGGTCCTGCCGGGCGGGGCGGCCGAGGGTGGTGAGGTAGTTGCCGACGATGACGGCGTTGATGCCGCCGAGCATGCCCTCGCGGGTGCCGAGGTCGCCGAGGGTGAGCTCGCGGCCGCCGGCGTAGCGCAGGATGGTGCGGGGCAGGGCGAGCCGGAACGCGGCGATCGTCTTCAGCGCCTCGGTGCCCTCGACCAGGGGGTGGTCGGCGAACGGCGTGCCGGGGCGCGGCGCGAGGAAGTTCAGCGGGACCTCGTCGGGCTCCAGCTCCGCGAGCTGCGCGGCGAACTCGGCGCGCTGCTCGACGCTCTCGCCCATGCCGACGATGCCGCCGCAGCACACCTCCATCCCGGCGGCCTTGACCATGCGGAGCGTGTCCCACCGCTCCTCCCACGAATGCGTGGTGACCACGTTCGGGAAGTGGGAGCGGGCCGTCTCCAGGTTGTGGTTGTAGCGGTGGACGCCCATGGCGGCCAGCTCGTCCACCTGCTCCTGGGTGAGCATGCCGAGCGAGCACGCGATGTTGATCTCGACCGCGTCGTTGATGGCCTTGACGCCGTCGCGGACCTGCGACATCAGCCGCTCGTCGGGCCCCCGCACGGCGGCGACGATGCAGAACTCGGTGGCGCCGGTCGCGGCGGTCTCCTTCGCCGCCTCGACCAGCTCGGGGATGTTCAGCCACACCGACCGGACGGGCGACTCGAACTTGCCGGACTGCGAGCAGAAGTGGCAGTCCTCCGGGCAGCCGCCGGTCTTCAGCGACACGATCCCCTCGACCTCGACCTCGGGCCCGCACCACCGCATCCGGACGTCGTGGGCGAGCGCGAGCAGGTCCTGGAGCCGGTCGTCCGGCAGGTTCAGCACCTCCAGCACCTGTCCCCGCGACAGGCCCTCGCCCTCGTCCAGGACCTGGCGGCGCGCGATGTCGAGGATGTCCGTCACGTGTTCTCCTTGTCGGGGCCGAAGGCGGCGCGGAAGGCGGCGGCGTCGAATCCGCCGCCGAACGAGGGCGCCAGGCCGCGGTGCGCGGCCACGAGGAACTCCGCCGGGTCCAGGGCCCCGGCGCCGGCGGGCAGCGCGCCCGACAGCGGGCGGGCCGCGATGGTCTCCAGGTCGCGGATGTTGCTGCGCATGGCGAGGTCCGGGTCGTCCGGCCAGGCGCCGATCACCACCCCGGCGAGCTGCACCCCGCGGTGCGCCATCGCCTCCAGGGTGAGCGCGGTGTGGTTGAGCGTGCCGAGGTCGGGCCGGGCCACCACCACGACCGCGGCGCCGAGCCAGCGCGCGAGGTCGGCGATCGTGCTTCCCTCCTCGTCGTAGCGGACGAGGAGCCCGCCCGCACCCTCGACGAGGACCAGCCGCCGCCCGGACGACAGGTCCCGGACGCGCTCGGCGACGTCCGGCATCCGGACGGGCGGCATCCCGGCGTGGCGGGCCGCGGCGGCCGGGGACAGCGGGTCGGGGAAGCGCGCGTACTCGTGCACGTCGTCGATCCCGGCGAGCCTGCGGACCTCGTCGAGGTCGCCCGGCTCCGCGCCGCCGACGCCCGTCTGGCCGGGTTTGACGACGGCGACCGACGCGCCGCGCGCGGCGGCGACCGCGGCCAGCGCCGCGGTGACGACGGTCTTCCCCACACCCGTGCAGGTCCCGGTCACAACGAGCACACTCACAGATCGGCACCCTAGCGCGGGCCCGGAACCGGCCCGTCGCCGGGTGTTGCCGGGATCGGCGGAACCCGGGCGGGCCGCCGAGCGTCCAACCGTCATGGCCGGTCCGTACACACGCTCCCGCCGGGTGCCGGCACTCGCCTGCGCCGCCCTGGCCGCCGGTGCCGCGCTGGCCGCCTGCGGTGACGGCTCCGGCACCGCCGAGCCCTCCTCCCCCGCGCCCGCCCCGTCCTCGTCCTCGTCCTCGCCGGGCGGCACCCCCGCGGGCGAGAATCTCGTCCTGCGGTGGCGCAGGACCGGCGGCATCGCCGGTCTCGGCGGCCCAGGAAGCCTCCCCGACTTCTCGCTCTACTCCACGGGCCGCGCGGTGGCCTCCGCCCAGGGTGGGCCGACGGAGTACCGCCTGAACCCCGAAGCCATGCGGCGCCTGCTGGACGGGGCCCGCGCGGCCGGGCTCGCCCGCTCCCACTCGGTCGGGCCCGGCGGCGTCGCCGACGCGATCACGATCGTGGTCACCATGGACGGCGCGACCACCCGGATCGTCCAGCCCGAGGCCCAGTCGGGCCCGGAGGGCCGCTTCCTCAAGCGCCTCGACCCGGCCGCCTGGCCCGCGTCCGACCTCGTCGGGAAGCCGGCCCCGTACAAGCCGGAGAAGACCGCCGTCCTCGCCGGGCCGGCCACGGGAAGCGCCACGGTCAAGGCGTGGCCGCTGGAGCCGCTCGGCAGGGGCGTCCCGGTGGCCGGATCGATCTGCACGGTGGCCCCGGCCGGGAAGGTCCCCGCCACGACCCCTGAGACCGCGTGGCGCAGCGGCGGCCAGACCTACTCCGTCCGCCTGCGCCCCCTCCTCCCCGCCGAGTCCTCCTGCCAGGACGTCAAGTGATCGTGCGGACGGCGCGCCCGGACGAGTACGACCTCGTCGGCGAACTGACCGTGGAGGTCTACGTGCGCGGCGGACTGGTCAGTCCGGAGTCCCCGTACGCGCGCAAGCTGCGCGACGCCGCCGACCGGGCCGCGAATGCCGAACTGCTCGTCGCCGAGGACGCCGGGCGGATCGCCGGTGCCGTCGCGTACTGCCCGCCGGGCACCCCCTACGCGGATCTGGCCGGACCGGACGAGGCGGAGTTCCGCATGCTCGCCGTCCTGGAGGACGCCCGGGGCAGGGGCGCGGGCCGCGCCATGGTGCGCGCCTGCATCGAAAGGGCTCGCAGAGCCGGCCTTTCCGGCCTGCGCCTCTCGACTCAGCGCAACATGGAGTCCGCGCAGCGCATGTACGAGAACATGGGCTTCGTCCGCACCCCCGACCACGACTGGACCCCGGCCCCGGGCGTAGACCTCATCACCTACGCCCTGCCGTTCCGGGACGCGGACTCAACCCCCGTACCCATGAAGGGTCGCGAGTGAGCAACCCCCACACCGGTGATGAGCCGGTCGTCATAAAAGCGCCCGACGACGATGAGTCACTGACGGAGACCGCCTACCTGTTCAAGAGCCCTGAGAACGCCCGGCGGCTGCTTGCCGCCATCGATCGGCTGGAACGCGGAGGCGGAACCGGGCGGCCTCTCACCGAGTAGCCCGCTACGGGGCCTGATCGGCGGGCGTGAGGGGGCCGTGCTGGGAGCATTCGGCCGTCCAGGCCGTCGGGGTCACCTGGACTTTCAGGCGGCGGCGGCAGTCGGGGCAGTAGCGGGGCGGTTCCATCCGGCGGGCGGTCCGGCAGGAGGTGTGGTCGCCCTCGGCGGGCTCGCCGCAGCGGTCGCAGTACACGGCGTCACTCTACGACGGGCGCGGAGGCGGCGCTCAGGGGGCCTGGGGGCCGCGCATGCGCGCGACCAGGCCGGTGTCGTAGGTGCCGTCGGCGAACTCCGGGCGGTCGAGTAGTTCGCGCAGGAAGGGCAGGTTCGTCGGCGGGCCCTCGATGTGGAACGCCTCCAGGGCGGCGCGGGCGCGGGCCAGGGCGTGGGCGCGGTCGTCGCCGTGGACGCACAGCTTGGCCAGCAGCGGGTCGTAGTGGCGGGTGACGGTGGTGCCCTCGGCGTAGCCGGCGTCGATGCGGATGCCGTCCCCGACGGGCTCCTCCCACACCGTGATCTCGCCCGTGCCGGGCAGGAAGCTCTCCGGGTCCTCGGCCTGGACGCGGAACTCGACGGCGTGCCCGCGCGGCGCGGCGGAGGTGAACGAGACGGGTTCGCCCGCCGCGACGCGGAACTGCTGCTCGACGAGGTCGATGCCGGTGACCATCTCGGTCACCGGGTGCTCGATCTGGAGGCGGGTGTCCATCTCCAGGAAGGTGAACTCCTGCGCGGCCGGGTCGACCAGGCACTCGACGGTGCCGGCGCCGCGGTAGCCGACGGCCTCGCCCGCGCGGACGGCGGCGGCCAGCATCCGCTCGCGCAGCGCGGGGGTGACTCCGGGGGACGGGGACTCCTCGACGACCTTCTGGTACCGGCGCTGGACGGAGCACTCGCGCTCGCCCAGCGCGACCACCGTGCCGTCGGCGAGACCGAGGATCTGGACCTCGACGTGCCGGGCGCCCTCGACGTACCGCTCCAGCAGGATGTCGCCCCGGCCGAAGAGCTGCTCGGCGGCGGCGCGGGTCTCCTCGAACGCCTTGCGCAGCGACGCCTCGTCGTGGACGGCGGCCAGGCCGATGCCCCCGCCGCCCGCGGCGGGCTTCACCATGACGGGGTAGCCGATGCGCTCGGCCTCCTCGGCCGCCGTCGCCGCGTCGGGCACGGGCTCCCAGACCCCGGGCGCGACGGGGACGCCCGCCTCCTTCATCAGGTTCCGGGCGTTGATCTTGTCGCCCATCCGGGCGATGGCGAGCGGCGGCGGGCCGACCCAGACCAGCCCGCGCTCGGCGACCCGCCGGGCGAACGCGGCGCTCTCGGCGAGGAACCCGTGGCCGGGGTGGACGGCCTGCGCGTTGGTCCGGTGCGCGGCCTCCAGGATCGCGGCGGCGTTGAGGTAGCTGCCGGACGGCTCGGCGGGCCCGATCAGGACGGCCTCGTCCGCCTCGGCGACGAAGGGCAGGCCCGCGTCGGCCGCGGAGTACACCGCGATCGCCTTGAGCCCCATCGCGCGGGCGGTGTGCACGATCCGCCCGGCGATCTCGCCGCGGTTGGCCACGAGCACCGACTCGAACACCTGGGGGATCCTCCTCGCGGACCGGCGGGACCCGGCGTCCCGCCCCGGCAGAGACTAGTGGGGCCGGTGGCTCCGCGACCGACGATTCCCGGGTCCGCGCCCCGTACACCCCGTGTGGCGCACGTCTCGGCGACGGTATCGGCGAAATCACCGGTCTCCATTCCGGGGCCCCGGCGAGCACCCTGCTCATCGGCCTGATCGGCGCGGCTGTGTCCCGGCACAATTGACTTGGCGCCGGGCGGCGTTCACTGTGTGGGCGTCGCGGACGGCCTTTCCCGCAAGGACGCGGAATCCATTCTTCCAGGGTCTGGCCGCCGCATGCGGAAAAGTGCGCCGCAGTTCTCGCTCGGCGCGGCTCCCCAAGGAGGACCCCCTTGTTCCGAAGAACGCTCCTCGCGCTGCTCGGCGCCTTCGCGCTGCTCACCGGCGCCGTGCCGCCCCTTGCCACCGCGCAGGCCGCACCGGCCGCGCCGGCGCGGACCGTCACCCTGCGGTACGGGCCCTACACCATTCCGAAGGCGGCGAACGGCGAGCACGGCGAGCTGCCGAACCAGATCGCCGTGGACGTGGCGAAACCGTGTGAGAGCTGCTTCGTCACGGGCTTCAAGCCGAATCTCGTGTACGCCGACGGAAGCAACGCCAATATCAATACCGGGCCGATGCTGCACCACGCCGTCATCTTCAATCCGGCGGCGTGGGACACCGTGTGCGGCGGGCCGCGGCGCGTCCTGGCGTCCGGCAACGAGCGGATGGAGAGCGTCTTCCCGGCCGGCTACGGGTTCCGGATGGGCCCCCTCGACCGCTGGACGCTCCTCGCCGACCTGATGAACCACGCGCACGAGGAGAAGACCGTCTACGTCCAGTTCACCTTCACCTACCAGCCGGTGCTCGGCTCGCACATCAGGCCGGTGGTCCCGCTGTGGCTGGACGCGGGCGGCTGCGCCGACTCGACCTGGGACGTCCCCGCCGGGCCCCGGAGCGAGAAGTCCAGGACGTGGCGCTCCACCGTGTCGGGCGACGTCGTGCACGTCCGCGGGCACCTGCACCACGGCGGGGTCGCCGTGCAGACCGAGGACGTCACCACCGGGCGCCTGTTCTGCCGCAGCGAGGCCGAGGAGGGCGGCACGCCGGAGTTCGTCGACCACCACGGCATGACCGAGGTGTCGAACATGCCGTCGTGCGGCGGTTCACCGATCGGCCGGATCGGCCTCGGCGACACCTTGAGGATCACCGCGTCCTACCGGTCCTCCGACGAGGGCTTCACGGACGTCATGGGCATCATGCACGCCTGGGTGACCGAGGGATGATCCCGGTGGACCGACTGGGCGAACCGGTGCTCGGGCTGTTCCGCGCCGTCGTGGGCCTGCTGTTCCTGTGCCATGGGGCGGCGTCGCTGTTCGGGGTGCTCGGCGGCAACCGGGGCAGCGGCCACGCGGTCGCGCTCGCCGCCTGGCCGGGATGGTGGGCGGCGCTCATCCAGCTCGTCTGCGGCGCGCTGGTGCTGGCCGGGCTGTGCACGCGGCCCGCGGCCGTCCTGGCGTCGGGCTCGATGGCGTACGCGTACTTCACCGTCCACCAGCCGCACGCGCTGCTGCCGCTGCGCAACGGCGGCGAGAGCGCGGCGATGTTCTGCTGGGCGTTCCTGCTGATCGCGGTGCTCGGACCGGGCGCCTGGGCGCTGGACGCCCTCCTGGCGGGCCGCCGCCGCGAACCGGCGGCGGCACCGTCCAGGTCCTGAAACGGTCGCGCCAACGGGGGGCCCGGCGAGAGCCGGGCCCCCCTTCACGTCAGCCCGAGACGAGGGTCCGGGCGACCGCGGCCGGGACCTCCGCGTAGGAGGCGAACCGCATGGTGAACACCCCGCGGCCCGACGTCATGCCGCGCAGGTGCCCGACGTAGCCGAACATCTCCGACAGCGGCACGAGGGCGTGCACGATCCGGGCGCCGGCGCGCTCGCCGGTCCCCTCGATCCGGCCGCGGCGGCCGTTCAGGTCGCCGATCACCGCGCCCAGGTGCTCCTCGGGGGCGGTGACCTCGACGGTCATCACCGGTTCGAGCAGCACGGGCGACGCGCGCCGCACCGCCTCCCCGAACGCCAGCGAACCGGCGACCTTGAAGGCGAGCTCGGACGAGTCGACGGGGTGGAAGTCGCCGTCCAGCAGCGTGACCCGCACGCCCGTCATCTCGTACCCGGCGAGGACGCCGAAGCGCATCGCCTCCTGGCAGCCCGCGTCCACCGAGGGGATGAACTCCTTCGGGATCCGCCCGCCGGTCACCCGGTTGACGAACTCGTACCCGTCCTCGATGGGCTCGACGGCGATCTGCACCTTCGCGTACTGGCCCTTGCCTCCCGTCTGCTTGCGGTGGGTCAGGTCGACCCGGTCCACGGCCGTGCGGATCGTCTCGCGGTAGGCCACACGCGGCCGGCCAACGTTGGCCTCCACGTGGAACTCCTCCCGCATGCGGTCGATGAGGATCTCCAGATGGAGTTCCCCCATGCCGCCGATGACGGTCTGCCCCTCCTCGTCGTGGACCTGGAACGACGGGTCCTCCTCCGAGAGCCGCTGGATCGCGGCGCCCAGCTTCTCCCGGTCGGCCTTGGACCGCGGCTCGATCGCGACCTCGATGACCGGCGCGGGGAAGTCCATGGACTCCAGGACCACCGGGCGCGCCTCGTCGCAGAGCGTCTCGCCGGTGGTGGTCTGCTTGAGCCCCATCACCGCGACGATGTCGCCCGCGCCCGCCGACGCGATCTCCTCGCGCGCGTCGGCGTGCATGCGGTAGATCTTGCCGATCCGCTCCTTGCGCACCTTGACGCTGTTGAGCACGCTCGCGCCCGCCGCCAGCCGCCCGGTGTAGATCCGGACGAAGGTCAGCCGGCCCAGATGCCGGTCACTCACGATCTTGAACGCGAGCGCGGAGAGCGGGGTCCGCTCCAGGGCGTCCCGGGCCTCCGGCGGCGCGACGTCCAGCGGCGACGGCAGGTACCGCACCACCGCGTCCAGCAGGGGCTCGACGCCCTTGTTGCGGAACGCGCTGCCGCACAGCACCGGGGTGGCCGCGGAGGCGACCGTGAGCCGGCGGATCGCCGCGTGCAGCTGCTCCGGCGACGGCTCCGCACCGCCCACGTACAGCTCCATGACCTCCTCGTCGCGCTCGGCGACCGTCTCGACGAGCCTGCCGCGCCATCGGCGGACGTCCTCGGCCATGCCGGCCGGGACGTCCACGACGGCGTGCCGGTCGTCCGGCCAGACGTGCGCCCGCCCGGTGACGAGGTCGACGACGCCCGCGAAACCGGACTCGGCGCCGATCGGCAGCTGCGTGACCAGCGGGACGGCGCCGAGCCGCTCGCGGATCATGTCGACGCAGCGCTCGAAGTCGGCGCCGGCGCGGTCGAGCTTGTTGACGAAGCAGATGCGCGGCACGCCGTAGCGGTCGGCCTGGCGCCACACCGTCTCCGACTGCGGCTCGACGCCCGCGACGCCGTCGAACACGGCCACGGCGCCGTCGAGGACGCGCAGGCAGCGTTCGACCTCGATCGTGAAGTCGACGTGGCCCGGCGTGTCGATCAGGTTGATCGTGTGTTCGCCGCCGGGCGCGTCCCGGACCGTCCAGCGGCAGGTCGTCGCCGCCGAGGTGATGGTGATGCCCCGGTCGCGCTCCTGCTTGGTGTAGTCCAGCGCGGTGTTGCCGTCGTGCACCTCGCCGATCCGGTGCGACACACCGGTGTAGAAGAGGATCCGCTCGGCGGTCGTCGTCTTGCCGGCGTCGATGTGCGCCATGATCCCGATGTTGCGAACCTTGGTCAGAGCAAGGGCTGTGGTTGTTGTCATCGGGAATCCTCCTGGTTCTCTCTGATGACGACCGCCGCCGGACAAGATCGTGCCGTGCGGCAGCCCGACCGTAACGGTCGCGGGAGACGGGCGCGAAGGGTTTTCCGGCGCGGTGGACGGCGCGCGCTAGGGGCGGTGGTCGCGCAGGTCGTCGAGCAGCAGGCGGCTGAGCCGCAGCAGCTCCTTGCGCGGGTCCCACAGCCCGGGGGCGTCGGTCCGCGGGCCGAGGAAGGGCCGCTCCATCTCGCACTGCGTCTTCTCGGCCTCCGCCAGCGCCGCGCCGTCCGGCACGTCGGGCAGTTCCAGGACGAGGGCGCCGAGAGCGCGGAGGAGCTCCGCGTACTCCCGCCAGAACCCGTCTCCCGGCACCACCGCCTCGTCGGCGTCCGCGAGCCGGCGCAGCGTCGCCGCGATCGACCGGCTGTGGGCCGTCGCGTGGTCGAGCATCGTCATCAGCTCCGGCGCCGGCCACTGCCCGGGGACGTCCCGCCAGCGCAGCCGGTAGCCGCGCAGCTTCGCGCGCGGGTTGGCGCGCAGGCTCGCCTCGCCCTGCTCGACCGCGTACCGCGCCTGCTCCTGGACGCTCACCAGCCGGGACTCGCGCTCCTGCCACAGCGACCTCCACTCGGCCGGCTCGACGACGTCGTCGGCGAGCGTCCCGAGGGCGTCCGCGAGGGTCTCGCGCATCTCCCGGACCGCGTACTCGCCGCGCCGCAGGAACAGCGGCGGGAAGACGGCCGCGTTCACGGCGAGGCCGACCACGAGGCCGACGGCGACGTCGACCATGCGCGGCAGCGTGTAGCCGACGACCTCGCGCCCGCCCAGCAGCAGCGCGAACAGCGCCGTGAACGGGACCTGCGACGCCTGCTCGCCGAGCCGCCGCCATCCCGACGCCATCATGGCGAGGACGACGACGAGGGCGATGCCGGCGATGTTCGGGCCGACGAGCAGCCCGACGGGGATCGCGAGCGCCGCGCCGATCACGAATCCGCCCCCGTAGGCGAGGCTCTCCCGCACGGACCGCACGACGGTCGGGTACACCCCGAGCAGTGCGGCCAGGGGAGCGAAGTACGGCTGCGACTGGCCGAACACGTACTTCGCGACCAGCCATGCCGTGACCGCCGCGAGGACGGCCTTGAGCGTCAGCTTCGCGCGCTCGTCCCAGTACCGGCGTCCCGCAAAAGGCATCAGATGCCTTCGAATCATCCCAAAAACCACCGATTCGCGGTTCCCGCCATCCGCGCTCCGAATCATGGCCGGGACGCGCGGGAGGCCGCGGCGAGGCGGCGCCCGGCCGGTCCCGGCGAGCGAGACCACAGGGGGTGATGTGTGACACACGACCCGTTTGCGGGAAAATGCCGAACGGACGGACGGAGGGAGCCACGTGGCGGGCAGGCGCGCGACACCGACGGGCAGGTACGGCGGCCGGTCCGCCGACGAGCGGCGCGCCGAGCGGCGCCGCCGGTTCCTGGACGCCGGGCTGGAGATGTTCGGCCGCGGCCCCGGCTACCGCGGTACCACGATCGCCGCGCTCAGCGAGGCCGCCGGGCTGTCCACCCGCCAGTTCTACGAGGAGTTCAGGACGCTGGAGGACCTCCTCGCCGAGCTGCACCTGGAGGTCAACGACGCGGCCGAGCGGGACGTCCTGGCCGCGCTGCCGTCCGTCGCGGGCCTCGGGCTCGCCGAGCGCACGGCGCACCTGTTCCGCGCCTACGCCGCCAGCATCACCGCCGACCGGGCCCGCATCCGGATCGCGTTCGTCGAGATCATCGGCGTCAGCCCCCGGCTCGACCGCCAGCGCCTCACCCGCCGCGCCCGCTGGGTCGAGTTCATCTGCGGCGAGGCGGCCGCCGCCGCCGAGCGCGGCGAGATCACCGACCGCGACTACCGGATCGCCGCGACCGCCTTCATCGGCAGCATCAACGGCCTCCTGCACGACTGGACCGCCGGCTGGGTCGAGGCCACCCTCGACGAGGTCATCGACGAGCTCGTGCTGATGCTCCTCGGCCGCCTGCACTCCCAGGACGCCCCGCCCGCGCCCGGACGGGCCTCCCTCGGCACCGGCCCCCTCGGGCGCTGACGGGCCGCGGAGCCGTCAGGGGCGCCCGCGCTCGGCCAGGACGTCCGTCGTGGGGGTGACCAGGCCCAGCCGGGCCCCGGTCGGGTCGGTGACCACGCAGAACCGGCAGGGCTTGATGTCGGTCGGCGGGATGCGGACCCGGGCGCCGAGCTCGACGGCCAGGGCCGCGGACTCGTCGCAGTCGGAGACCCAGAAGAACGGCGTCCAGTGCGAGGGGTGGCCGGGCGGCCAGTGCTCGTCCATGGAGACCATGCCGGCCACCGCCCAGTCGCCGACCTTCCAGTGGGTGTAGACGGAGTCGTAGTAGTCCCGGTCGACGGCCCTCCAGCCGAAGACCTCGCCGTAGAAGCGGCGGGCGCGCTCGATGTCGCGGGCGGCCAGCTCCACCCAGACCATCGCGGACGGCTCGTCGACGACGCCCGCGCCCTTGAGGTCGTAGGGGTACCAGAGCGCGAAGTCGGCGCCTTCGGGATCGGAGCACAGGGCCATCCGCCCCAGGTTCGCGATGTCCGTGGGCTCCACCGTCTCCAGGCCGCCCGCGTCCCGCACGGCGGCGAGCGTGGCCGGGATGTCGTCGGTCCGGAAGTAGCACGTCCAGGAGGCCGTCTCCGAGTCGTCGGCGAGCGCCTGCATCCCGGCGACCTCCGGGCCCTTGACGCCGCCCAGCGTGAAGACCTCGTAGTCGCCGAGGTCGCCCACGGTCAGCGTGTAGGAGTACCAGCCGAACAGCCCGCGGTAGAACCGCCTGGACCCCTCCGGATCCGGGCTCGCGAGTTCGGCCCACGACGGATGGCCGGGGGCGAATGCGGTCACCTCGGGCATCGGATCACCTCCGGGATCGCCGCGCCTGGCGGCGCGCATGCCTCCAGGCTAGGAACGGGCGCGCAATCCCCGCCGACGCGAATCCCCAAGATCACCCCAATGTTCGCGTCTCCGTGCGGCGGGCGGCGGGGGCCCTGGACGTCGCCGAGGGTGAAGATCATGGTGGCGGACCGCCGGGCTGGACCGTTTCAGACGCTCTCGACGGTCTGGAGGAGCCCCCAGACGAAGTGCGCGACGAGGGCGGTGCCGTCCGGGCCCGCGAGGGTCGCGTGCCACCGGCTCGGGACCTCGCCGTCCTGGTGCGCGACCGCGCCGAAGCGCGCGTCCACGTCCCCGACGACGCAGGACCAGGGGACGAGGTCGTCCGCGGTCTCCAGCCGCGGCACGGGCACCCCGTCGTCCCGGACGAGCCACTCCTGCATGACGGTGCCGTCCGGGCCCATCATGGTCTCGAAGCGCAGGCCGGGCCACAGGGGGAAGGGCGGCCACCACGCCACCTCGCAGGCGACGTCGCCGACCGGGTGCTCCCGCACCCCGGCGGGCGGGCCGAGGACGGCCTCGTAGCGGCGGCGGCCGCGCGGGAACGTCCGGGACCGCAGGATGCGCTGCCACCGGGCGTTGACCTCGCGCGTCTCCGTGCGGGACGCGCCGAGCGACCGGAGCGCGTCCTCGACGAGGCCCGGCTGGTAGTCGGCCATGCGCCGCAGCAGCACGAGCTGGAACTCCCGCCGGGCGAACCCCTTCACCGCGCCGCTCCCCGGGCCGCCGGGCGGGCGGTCAGGACTTGCGGGCGCCGATGGACTTGGCGATGGTCGGCCAGCTGCGGGCCAGCTCGATGCGCCAGTACTTCCAGTTGTGCATGCCGGGACCGTACAGGTGGGAGGTGACCGGCACGCCCGCCTTCTTCGCGGCGGCGACGAAGTTGTCGTTCATCGTGCCGGCCAGCTGCTCGCCGATGCGTCCCGCGTCGTGGGGCGGGGTGTCGGCCTTGTCGTAGGGGCCGGGCTGCCCGTTGCCGGACGAGACGTAGACGCCGACGCCCTTGAGCTTGGACACCATGACGGTCGCGTCGTGCGCCCGCCAGTTCGCCCGCGCGGTGATCGGGTCGCCCCAGATGGCGGTGCCCGCGTCGCGGTTCATGGACGTCAGGATGACCGGCATGCCGGGCGCGGTGATGTTGAGGGCGCCGCTGTAGGAGGCGGCGTACTTGAACATGCGGTGGCGCTCGGCGTAGGTGATGGCGCCCTGCCCGCCGGACGACAGGCCGATCGCGGCGCGCACCGCCCCGGCGTGGAAGTTGCGCTCCATCAGCGGGATGACCTCGCCGATGTGGAAGGTCTCCCACTCGGGGATGCCGCCCTTGCCGCCGTTGTACCAGTTGGTGTAGGACCCGTTCCAGCCGCCCTCGGGCATCACGACCATCGCGTCGTAGGGACCGATGACCTGCTCGATGTTGGAGTCCTTGGTCCAGGACTGGTAGTTGTTGTTGCCGCCGTGGTAGGCGTAAACGACCGGCCACGACCTGGTGGCGCCGGCCTTCCACCCCTTGGGGACCATGACGCGGGTCTTCACGGCGGCGCCCAGCGCCGGCGAGGCGATCGTGACGTCGAAGATCCGCGAACTGATCTTTCTGACGCCCGTGATGGCGGCCCCGTCGGGGGCCTTGGCGTACCTGCCCGGCGCGGCGCCGGACGGCATCTGCGGCTTCTTGCCGCGGTTGCCGGCGTTGCTGTCGGGGTCCGACGGGCTCGGCGACCCTCCGCCGGTGCGGAACGGGTTGCTGTTCAACGGGACGCTGGGCAGCTTCGCCGCACCGGGCGACTTCGTCGGGGAGGCGGACGCGCCGCCCGGCACCGAGGGCTGCGTCGCGGGACCGAACGAGGGGATCGGCTTGGAGTTCCCGCTGGCCTCCGACCGGCCCTTCGGGACTCCCACGCCGGCCTGCGCGAGGCCGACCATGACGGCGGGCAGCAGCACGGCCGCCGCCGCGGTGCCCGCGATGGCGATCTTCCTGTCGGTACGCTTCTTCATGACTCCCCAGCCGCTCGGGCCACGCCCGGCCCGACGCTCCGCTCGCCCGACGAAACTACTGTCCCCGCCGTCACAGCCGCAAGTATTAACAGCGGATGCAATAAAGGCGAGATGATCCGTGACGCTGCGCCACGGGCCCCTCGCCGCTACTCAGACCCCCCGGGGCGCACGGACTGGGCGTGCCGGAACACGTTTCCCGGATCCCAGTGGCGTTTGACCTCCTGGAGTTTCGCGTAGGCGTCCTTGTAGTACAGGGTCTCCCACGTCTGCGACGACTCGTTCCAGCGTCCGTCGTTCAGATCCGCGTCGGGATATCCGATGTAGCAGCCGTCCGTGGTCTCGCCGTCGGCGACGGGGACGCCCCCGGTCGCGGCGAAGGTCGCCTTGTAGATGTCCCGGATCCACGCGATGTGCGTGTCCTCGTAGGCGTCATTTTGCGTCCAGTACACCTGGTATTGCAGTTTCATAATGGAATCGCGCTGCCGGGCCGCCGTCTTGTGCAGCGGCCTGTTGATGGCACTGCCGTACGAGTCGACCTGGATGAGCGCCTGTTTGTTCACGTAGTCGGTGTACTTCTCCTTGCCGAGATAGGCCCACATCGCGTCGATCTGCTGACTGGTGAACGGTTTGCGCAGGTAGGCCGACTTGTACTTCCCGCAGCGGTTCTCGCCGCTGGCGTTCAGCGCCTGCGTGGCGGTCAGCCACGGCATCACGCGCGGGATCTCCAGGTGCACGAAGTGCTCCCCCATCATCGTGCGCATCGGTCTCGCCGCCGGGCCGATCCGCCCGTCGAGGGCCACGACGAAGTCGGTCATCGCCCTCGCCCCGTCGGGGTCGTCGACGTCCACCTGGGCCAGCAGCCCGATCTGGCCGTTGCTGACGTGGTTGAGCTTCAGCATCGCGAAGAGCTTCCCCGCCGCCGTGGACGGGTCCTGGTGGTCGCGGAAGTACTCCCCGAACGCCTCCAGCAGCGCGGCGAACTCGGCCTTGGTGAAGTCCTTCCAGTCCCACGCGAGCGCCGTCAGCAGCACCTGCCTCGGCGGTTGCGGCAGCCCGCGGAACCAGAACCGCGTGACCACGCCGAAGTTCCCGCCGCCTCCCCCTGTGTGGGCCCACAGCAGGTCGCGGAGCCACCGGTCGCCGTCGTCGCGCCGGGCCACGACCAGCTCGACGTTCCGGTGCTCGTCCACCACCGCCGCCTCCACGGCGTAGAGGTAGTCGACGGTGAGGCCGTGCTGCCGCGACAGCAGCCCGAACCCGCCCGCCGGGATGTGCCCGCCGAGCCCCACCGAGTAGCACGACCCGCCGGGCAGCGCCTTGCCGCTGATCGGGTACAGGTGGCTGTAGACGTGCCAGTTCGTCGCCCCGGCCTCCACGCAGTACGCCTGCATCCCGGGGTCGTAGGACACGCCGCACATCGGGCTCACGTCCAGGATGACCCGCACGTCGGGCCCGCAGACGAAGTCCTCGTAGCAGTGCCCTCCCGCCTTCACCGTGATCCGCGTCCGCCGCGGGTCGGCCGGCCGCTCCCGCACCGCCTCGGCCAGCGCCGCCCGCGCCTCCTGCGGCGACCGCACCAGCCGCACGTACTCCGGCTCCCCGATCCACCGCTGGTTGAAGCCGCGGCTGAGCGCCGGATACCGCTTGTCACCGGGCCGGACGATCGTGCTGGGCAGGGTCGGGGTCTCGCTCATCGGGGCATCGCCTCCGCGCACCTCGGATATCGGATGCGAGGACACCTTCCCCACCATGTCACCAAGTAGTCGATCAGTAACGAACAGTTAGCATCTTGGTCAGGTTTTCGCGCGTTGGACCCCACCCACCCACAACAAGGTGCAACGGCGGAAAGGGTGGCCCTCTCCGCCGTTGCGGGTCGGCGGCGGCGTCGGCCGCCGCCGGGTTGGGTCAGCGGCGGCGTCAGGCGCCGCTGGGTTGCGTCCCGACGCGGACCGCGTCCGTGGCGGGCTCCTTCAGCAAGGAGACCCCGAAGGCGGTCACGCTGATCAGGATGATGCCGGCCCACTCCGGGAAGAGAGCGAGCCGCTGGTCGGAATCGATCCAGCCGAGCGCGGCTCCGGCCAGCCCCACCAGGGCGTGGACGGGCGACGAGAACGACTGCATGATCCCCACGTCATGCCTTGAGCAGCGGCGCAGGGCGGCGTTGGTGAACCAGACCGGCAGCATCAGGGTGAGCAGACCCGCCGGACCGGCCGCGAGCAGCAGGTCCCCGGACATCCACCCGCTTCCCTGCAGCTTGAACACCACCACGAAGAGCGGAAGTGCCGCGATCAGGTTGGCGAGGGCGGCGCCCTGGTACTCCAGTCCGTGCTTCTTCATCTGCCCCAGCACGGTGAGCGTGTTGTAGACACAGCCCGCGCTGATCAGAGCGCACACCATCCCCATCGACTCACCCGGCGAGGGCCGGTTCAGCATGACGACCCCGCCCAGCACGAGCAGGCGCCCGCACAGGTGCTGGAGTCCATATGCGGTGGCCCTCAGGTTCCAGATCGTCCTGAGGCCCACCGAGAGGTAGCCGATCACCACGACGGCGGCGACCGTGCCCACCGTCAGGTGCTCCACGGCGTACGGATAGGTGTACGCCACGGTCGCGTTCCCGGCGGCGAGGAGGATGATCCACCCCCACATGACGAGGGAGTACCGCCTGAAGGGGTTGAGCCCCGCCAGGAACATCGCCAGGCAGAGGGCGAGACCGCCGGCCGCCTGCATCGGTGCCGCCACTTCCAGCGCCTTGTGGCCGGTGGTGATGCCGTAGCCGATGGCCGACGACACCATGCTGACCAAAATGAACTTTCCGCCGGAGAACCACCGGCGGAGGTCGGGTACGAAGGACATGTTCGTGGTCCTCTAGGTTGTGAGAGGCCGAGCGCTCCGCGAGCGACAAGCCACCGGTTCCGCGAACCGGTGGCCGGAGCTCTCTGGGAGCGTTCGACCACCGGCTTCGGAAACCGGCATGAGGGACCGTGCGGGATGGCGCGGATTTATCAACTAGACCGGTCGATAAAGCAGGAAAAGTCGGGCGGCGAACCGGTCCTGGCCTCACAACGGGCGACCCACGTCACACCCAGGATGCGGGGGCGGATGCGGATCGTCAGCCAGACTCCGAAGCGCTCCCCCGCACGACTCCGGCTCGGGGCGTGTCAGCGGTCCAGGTGGTGGGTGGAGAGGGCGCCGGCCTGGAAGCGGGTGCGGGCGCCGAGGCGGTCGCAGAGGTCGCGGACGCGGCGCTGGACGGTCCGGGTGCTGATGGAGAGGCGGCGCGCGATGGCGTCGTCGGTGAGGCCCGCGGCGAGGAGGGCGAGGACGGCGTCGTCCGGGGCGTCCTCGCCGGGCAGCGGGACGGCGGAGCGCCACAGGGCCTCGAAGAGGGAGACCAGCGCGTCCAGCAGGGCGGACGGGTGGACGATCAGGGAGCTGTCGACCGAGCTGGCGTGCTGGGAGGTGAGCGGCAGCATCGCGGTGCGGCGGTCGGCGACGGCGAGCTTGATGGGAACGGCGCCGAGGCGGGCCTGCTCGCCGGACGCGACGGCGCGGCGGACGTACTCCAGGGCGTGCGGCTCGTCGAGCGCCTCGGGGCCGTAGATGCCGCGCACCGCGATGCCGCGGCGCATGGTGCGCTCCTGCTCGTCGCTCGACACGGCGGCGTCGGTCGCGAACGGCGGCTGGACCAGGACGAGCAGCTCCTCGCGGGCGCCGTCCAGGAGTTGCAGGTAGCGGCGGGACACGGCCGTCCGGCCGCTGACGACCTCGACGAGCTCCTCCGGGTGCGGGGCGGCCTCGGCCAGGAGCGGGCCGATGGCGGCGCGGCTGCGGGCGATCTCCTCCTGGCGGCTGGCGACGAGGGCCTCCACCGCGACGTGCGGCGGGGTGGCGAGGAGGCGCAGCGGCCGTCCGGCCAGGCGGGTCACGAGCCCGAGGTCCTCGAGGC
Source organism: Actinomadura coerulea (assembly GCF_014208105.1). Lineage (NCBI taxonomy): Bacteria > Bacillati > Actinomycetota > Actinomycetes > Streptosporangiales > Thermomonosporaceae > Actinomadura > Actinomadura coerulea. The sequence continues at coordinate 8,022,607 of NZ_JACHMQ010000001.1, read as the reverse complement.
GCGGCAGGAGGCGGCGCAGGGCCGCGACGGACGCGCCGTGGCGCGCGGCGAGGTCGGCGAGGGTGGACGGCCCCTCCCGCAGAAGGGCGCGGTACGCCCCCTCCTCGGCGGCGGTCACCCCGAGCCCCTCCAGGAGCGGCGAATCGGACACGTCCTAAATGTACGGGCTTCCGGTCCGTTTGACGGGTTCCCGCCATGGCGGAAGCCGCCAGCGCCTTCCCTGGATCGGCCGCGGCGGCCGGTCCGACAATCAAGATCCACTTAAGGGAGGGATGCCCATGTGGTCGAGAACCGCGGCGGCCCTGGGGCTCGGCGCGCTGGCGTTCGCGGCGCCCGCGGCGGCTGCCCCCGGACCCGCGTCCGCACTGCGGGCGGAGGCCGGAGCCTACGACGTCACGCTGCCCACCGGCGACACGGTGCATGTCGGGAGCGGGGGCACGAGGGTGACGCCCGCGGCGGGGCGCGCTCCCGCGTTCTCCGTCCGGAACAGCGGGGGCGACCTCTACGTCGTCCCGGGCGACCGGCTCGCCGACGACCCGGAGCGGTACAACGTGACGGCGCTGCACGAGCGGCGGCGGCCCGCGGCGCCGGAGCCGAAGGCGTCCGGCGAGCTGGTCACGGTGCGGGTGAGGAGCATCGCGCGGGACGGGCGGCCCGGCCTCGGCACGGCCGGCTTCCTGAACGTGAAGGACGCGTCGATCGGCAACGCGCACCGCCCGCTGCCAGGTGATCCGGAGGAGCCCTGCACCGACGAGCGCTGGAACGGCTCGAACTGCGTGCGGCTGGTGCCGGGGACGTACTCCGTCATGGGCGTCGTGGCGACGATGCCGTCATGGGCGCCGAGCACCGGCCCCGGCAAGCCGCTCAACTACAGCCTCGTCGGCCGACCGGAGATCGAGATCACCGGGGACACCGAGATCGTCCTCGACGCGCGCAAGGCCGAGGAGGTGACGGTCCGGACGCCCGAGCACGCCACCGCGCCCGGCCTGGGGGCGATCAGCCACCTGATGTGGACGCGGGGGCCGGCGAACGGGCCGGCCGTGGACGAGGGCGTCTACCTGGGCGAGGGCGCGACGCTGGAGCAGCGGGTGTTCCTCCAGCCGACCGGACGGGTCCGCACCGGGACGTTCGAGGCCTACACCCGGTGGCGGCTGGAGGCGCCCGCGATCACGATGCGGGCGGGGAGCCGGTCGCTGCGTCCCGAGTACTATCCGGCGGCCTACTTCAGCGACACCTCGGACCAGTTCCCCCGTCTCGACGGCAGCGCGCGCATGCCGGTCGCGGACGGGGACCGGCCCGGCGCCGACCTGCGCGGGCGGCTCGCCCTGGTCCGGCGGAAGGACGGCGTGCCCGTCGCCGAGCAGGTCGAGACGGCCGCCAGGGCGGGGGCGCGCATGGTCGCCGTCTACAACGACGCTCCGGGCGTGAACGACGACCCGGGCGAGTACGGGAAGCCGCTGAAGGTGCCCACCGTCCGTCTGTCCCATGAGGAAGGACGGGCTCTTCTGCGGGAGCGGGCGACGGTCGCGGCCAAGGGCACCGTGGACAGTCCCTACCAGTACGACCTCGTGTTCCCGGAGAAGGGGCGGATCTCCGAGAACCTGGACTACGTCGCGCGCACGAGGGATCTGGCGCGGATCGACAGCGCCTACCACGGCGGTGGCGCCATGACCGCCGCGCGCTACAGCAAGCGCCCCTGGGAGGACTTCGCCCTCGCCTACAGCCGCCCGGTCACCGGCACCCCGCGAACGCGCGCTGAATACGTTTCGGCCGATCCGGAAACAGAGTGGTCCGCGATGGCGGTCACGCCGGAGCAGCCCTACAACAACGCCTTCCCCGGCCCGGAGACGCCGCACTTCGTGCTCGTCGAGACGAAATCCAGAGCATACGGGGCAGGCGAGCACGACACGCACAGTTGGGGCGAGGGACCACTCACCGGCGGCATCAACGCGCAGTCACCGATCGTCCGCGCCGGTGACCAGATCCGCCTGCGCGTCGGCATGGCGGACGCCGCGCAGAATTTCTCCGACGCCTATTCCAGCCTCTTCCCGAATGGTTTCGTCACCGACTTCCGCGTCTACCGGGACGACGAACTCGTCGCGCAGACCGCCTACAGGCCGAGCGGGGTGCTGACGACGACACCGGGCGACGCCGGATACCGCGTGGAGTACGACTTCGCCAACAACACCCCGGGGACCCGGCTCTCCACGCGGGCCAGGACGTCTTGGACGTTCCGCTCCGCGCACACGGCCGACGACACCGTCCTTCCACTGCTCCAGATCGGTTACGACGCGGCGCTCGACCCGCACAACCGGACCCGCTCGAAGACGCTGCGGCTGACGGTCCGCCACCAGGACGGCTCGTCCGTGCGCCTGCGCGGCCTGTCCCTCCAGACCTCGTTGGACGACGGCAGGACCTGGACGGACGTCGCGGTGCGGGACGGCGTCGCCCGCCTCCGGGGGAAGGGGGCGGTGTCCCTGCGGGTCACCGCCGGGGACGACCGGGGCAACGCGATCACGCAGGAGACCGTCCGCGCCTACGAACTGCGCTGACGGCCGGTGCGGCCCAGCGCCGTGACCCCGGCGGTGGGCCGGGGTCACGGTGCGGGGGCGGGTTCGGTTGACGTCGGGACCGGACTCCGTCCCCGCCGGGGATCAGGGCTGCTTGTAGTCGTACTTGGCCGTGATCTTGGCCGAGGACGGGCAGATGAAGCTGCCGCTCAGCTTGGGGACGACCTGGTTGGTGAAGGTGGCGGTGAACGGGAAGTTCGTGGCCGAGGCGGTGCCGGTCAGGGTCCCGCCGTAGACGCAGCCGATCGCGCTCATCTGGAAGTTGTTGATCTTGACGGTGGTGCCGCTGAAGCTGCTGCCGGTCCAGGGCAGGGCCCCGGGGGTGACGGTGACACCGCAGCCGCCGGCGGTGGCGGAGGTGTAGGTCGCGTTGACGCCGCCCGACAGGACCGTGCCCTTCAGCACGGAGCTGGTGCAGCTGGCCGGGATTCCCGCGTCGATCACCATGGTGCCATTGAGGGTGGCGGTGAACGACCCGGTGTTGACCGCCATCGCGGGGGAGGCCGTCAGGGCGACGGTGCCGGTGGCCGCGACCGCGGCCGCGGCGATCGCTGCGATCTTCGTGGTGCGAGACAAGGGGGGGTCCTCATTTCGAACGGTGGGCGTCGCGCCTGCACCCGAAGGGTGGGGTGGGAGGTCCGCTGAGCCATGTGCGACTCCGCCCATGGCCGGTGGGGGAAGTCGCCGTGTTTCAGGGACCGGGGCCGGGAACCGCCCTGTCCCCTTCGACATGGGTTCCGACCGGAGTAGAACGCGTTCTAACTCAGACCATAGACAAAGGTCATAGAGTGGTCAATACCCGAACGCGACTCTTCGGTTATCTCGGGATGACACCGATCATAAAGCGTCGTTTCGAACGTCCGTAAGTCGCTATCCATGCAGGATACAGACATATATCAGCGGCCGACGAGCTCGTTCCGCCCCATCAGTCACGCCCTCTTCCGCAACGGCGGCCAACGCCGGGGCAAAACTTGCGAGAACCGGTTACACAGTGCGGTCGAGGCGCCGCGGTTGCGAGGAACGTTCAGTCGGCTGTGAAATTTCACATCCACTCTGATCGGCACTGGAAACACGCTTCGGACGCCGCGGCCCGGCATCTCTGATCTGGCGATTCTCCGCGTGTACGGATTTCCGGGAACATCGGAAAGTCCCAACACCGGCCATTGTCAGGCGGGCCGTTCCGGTTCATGGTGACGGGGATCGCGAGCGTCCGTGAGCGTCCGCAGGAGACCCCGCCGCGCGACGAGCGGGCGCGTAGAGCCGAACGGCAGGTACCCCGTCATGAGAAGCTCCCGCCGATTGCGTTCCCTGCTCGCCGTCCCGGCGGCGCTGGCGCTGGCCCTCACCGGGCTCGCGGCGCCGTCCGCCGCCTCGGCGCCCGGCCCCGAGACCGCCGGACAGTACGTCGTCACCGGTCCCCGGACCGGCCAGCAGCGCAGCCAGGTCGCCCGGACCGGAGCGGCGGTCAACGCCGTCCGGGCCGACGGGCTGGAGGTCAGCGCCCTCCCGTCGGAGGTCGGGGCCATCCGGCGGCTCGGCTTCACCGTGAGGCCGGCCCCCGCGCAGGCCGCGGACCCGACCGCGGCCCCCAGCACCGCGGCGACGTCGTACCACACGTTCGCCGAGATGCGGCAGGAGGTCGACTCCGTCGTCGCCGCCCACCCGCAGATCGCCCGCCAGTTCGTCGTCGGCAGGTCCTACCAGGGCCGCGACATCGTCGGCGTGAAGATCAGCGACAACGTGGCGGCCGACGAGAACGAGCCCGAGGTGCTGGTCATCGCCAACATCCACGCGCGCGAGCGGCTCACCGCCGAGCAGGCGCTCGACTACATCGGGCAGCTCACCGCGGGCTACGGGTCCAACAGCCGGATCACGAACCTGGTGAACACGCGCGAGATCTACGTCATGCCGATGGTCAACCCCGACGGCCAGGTTGGCGTAACAGGTAACTACCTGCCCTGACATGCGAGAACCCCGCCTAGGACGGTGTGTCCTGGACGGGGTCCGTTGCGTCGAGCGTCAGGGCATGTCGAGTTCGCCGCGCTTGACCGTGTCGAGCAGGTCACGGAAGGCCGCGGAGGGGATGGCGATCTTGGGCCCCTGCGGGTCCGTAGAGTCCCGTAGACCGATGTTGTACGGGAGCGCTGCAACCTCCACACAACTCGTGTTGTCGGACGTAGCGCTCTTACTGGACTTGCGCCACACGGTCATCGGCATGTCTCCATAGCGTGGTGGATCACCGCGCGCGATGATCCGGCGGGGGTGGCGATGTTGCCTATCCGGTCGTACCTTACTTCGAAGTCCTGGACGTCTGCGGGATCAGTCACTAGTCCGCCTCCGTGGGGTGCCTCCGCGTACGCGAGGTCGCGAGCGTCCACCGTCAGCAGTTCCAGCATCCCGTCATACCCGACGTGCACGCCGGCGCTTTTCTCCAGGACACGGACGCTGACGTGCGGAAGCTCCGCGAGTTCCAGCAGACGTGCCAACTGTCCGCGCATCACGTCCGCTGATCCTACGGGCTGTTCCAGGACAGCCCAATTGAGTATCACGCTGACTTCGGGTGGCCGCTCGCGGTCGAACACTGCGGCCTGCCGCGAAAGTCTCCCTTGAACCGCTTCGTCCGGATCACGGACGAGTCCCACGGAGAGCACCGCACGCGCGTAGTCGGGTGTCTGGAGAAGTCCGGGGACTAGGCCGATCTCCCACAGCCGGACGCGTGTTGCACGCGCTTCCTGCTCCGCGAGGTCGCCTAGCCTCCACTCGTCGTCTTTGCGTTCCTTCGCGAACCGCACTAGCCGCGTGAACAGGCGATCTAGTCCCCATTCGCGGTCGATGATCTCCGCGTGGTCGAGTTGCATGGGGATTCGGCCGGACTCGATGCGTGAAACGATTGAACGATCCCGCCCGATCAGCCGGGCGAGGGACGCGCCGCTGACTCCCCGCGCGCGGCGCTGTCTGCGCAGCTCAACGGCTATGAAGTCCCACATGGACCGGTCGGGGTCTAACGACTCTTGGCCTGCCATCCGTCACGCTCCTTATGTTGCATTCGGTTCATGAACGTAGCGACAGTACATCGCGGCGGCGCAAGATGTGACCGGCAACACAAACCTCTGTCCCGCGAGGTGATGTCAGGCATGGGACTCCACAGCCATCCGGTGATCGCACCCGCACATCCGCCGCGAGGCGTGCCGCGCGCCACCCTCCAGGCAACGCCGGTCGCGGAGCGGTCGCCGGCCGCACTGCTCCGGGTCCTGGAGGCTGTCCACTCCGAACGCCTTACCGCGCTCCGCGCCCTGGTCGCCGTGTTCGCGGACTTCCCGGAGTACTCCGCCGCGCTCATCCCTGTAGGCGGGTACCCGGCGTTGAGCGTCGCCCGGATCAGCGTTGGGGTGTCCCGCCTGATCGGGGTCGCCTACTCCGGCTCGCGCGGCGAATGGTGGTACGCGGGGGTTCGAAGGGACGGAGGCGACGCGTTTTGGTTGGCGTCTGTGCGGGAGCCGCGACGTGCGGCTCACGAGATCATCGCGGAACTCGAAGGAAGGTAGGCAGGTGGCACATGGTCAAGACATCACCGCGCGTCCGGAAGCCCTGGTGTCCGTTGCAATGGCTACTTGGGAGGAAGCGTGGTGTGAGTTGGGTCTCCCGCAGCGGATCGGGTGGATTCTCTTCGCGGTAGTGGACGAAGAGACGCGGAAGCTTGTGCTGTGGCACCCCGCCCGCCCCGTCAAAGCCGCGCTGACGGAGGCATGGCAGGCCGCACAGCCGATCATGCGGGACCACATGCGCAAGTACGGATACCTAGACGACCAGATCAACCGCGCTACGGCCAAAGCGTCCCAACACCTCAGTGTGTTGGTCGCCGAATGGGACTCGCCACCGCAGCCGGAGCCGCAGCCGCGTCGGTCGCTGCCCTGCCCCTAGTCGCGCGCCTCGCCCGTGGGCGAAGCGTGCTGCCCCCGCCGGTTACGGAACCCCCGACCGGCGGGGGTTTCCATTTGGACGCGCTTCGCACTCACCGCTCCCGCTTCCATCCCTTCGCGGTCAGCACACCAACGAAGTCGCGGTGCGCGCCGGCCGCGGTGCGCCGGTCCGGGAACCCCTTGTACAGCGGGACCGGGTCGCCGGCTTCGTCGTCGTCCACCAGGACCGACCAGGAACCGCGCCGGCCGCGCAAGATGACCTCCACGCGGCGACCGGAGAGGGTGAGAGCGGTTCGCATTGTGGCCTCCAGTGGCGCGTTAGTCCGTGTGCAGTACACGCTACCTCCCGTGTACTGTCCACGCAACCCCCGAGCGCAAAGAACCCCCGGAGGGTCCTGTGTCATGCCGCGCGGAAGTCGCGGATCATCGCCCAGCTACGCGCGGACAGGTGTGCCGCTCCACGCTCGCAGCCGGCACCCGCGCGGCACACCGCGTCATGGAACACCTTCGCCGCGGCATCTTCCGTGTCTGTCTTGCGGAACGCGCGGGCAGGTCCCGCGAAGACGCTCGCGCGTGCGTGCTCGCCGCGGAGCCGTGCGCAGCGTGCACGGGTTTCGTCGTGCAGCTCTTCCGGCACGTACGCCGGGTCGAACCAGCAAATGTCGACGCTCCGACACAGCATGTCGTGCAGCGCCTCGCGGATGTACTTAGCGGACTTCACGGAGGTACTCCCAACGATCAGCAAGGGCCCCGAGGTGTTCGGGGCCCACGGACGGACTAGCGGAGTGCGAGCAGCGGGCAAGGCGGGCAGAACGCGGCCACCGCGTTGCCGTTGGCGGAGTACACCTCCGCGAACGGCAGGGACTCACCAGGGGTGAGTTCGTAGGTCCCGAGGACCACGACGCGGAAACCGTGGCGGATGACGTCCGTCACCGTGACGTCCGCCATGCCAGGGCCCTCCCCGCAGAGGGTCATGCCGGCGACGATGTTGCGAGCGGTGATGTCGAAGATGTTGACCTGCATGGGGACCCTCCGGGGTTAGTAGGCGGGTCCGTCCCGCTCCGTGTGCTGTACACGCTATCTCCCGTGTACTGTCCACGCAACCCCTAAACGCAAAAGGGCCCCAGGACCGGAGTCCCAGGGCCCTACCTGCTAGGCGAACAGCGCCACGACCAGCGCAGCGAGCGCGACCAGGAACGCGCCGAACGTCACGGCGAGCAGGCAGCCAGCGAACGCGTTCGCCTCCACCTCCCCGCGCACGGGCGGCTCGTCGTCCTCCGTCGCGTCCTGGTCGTACACGTCGTCGTCCGCGAGCATCCCCGCGAGCTTCCCGAGGTTCGCGGTGTCCGCGTACGTCAAGTACACGGTGCCGGCGTACTGCTGGTCCGTGCTTACGAAGTTGACCGCGATGTGTTCGCCGTCGTCGCACAGCGTCAGCGCCGCGCGGTCGACCTCCGGGAGATTGCGGTCAAGATCGCACATGAACGTGTACGACTCCGCAGGGTTCTCGTCCATCGCGATCATCGGTCCTCCGTCGTCATGCGAATGATCGGGTTGTTCTCCAGCCGCGCGAGTCGCTCACGTGCGTCGGTCAGCTCCGCGCGGAGCGTGGCCGCGGGAGAGCCGGCCGGCTCCGCGAGTCGCGTGCGGAACGTCTCCAGCAGCGTCGGCGGTTCGTCGTCCTCCGGCTCCACCCGCGGACGGTCCGCGCGTACCCATGTGATGCGCGGCCCGTTCCTCGCCTCCACCGCGGCGCACACGATCGCGGCGCACGTGTCGCAGAGGAACACCGGACGTCCGCCGTTCCACTTCACGCGCCGCTGTTCGATCGTGTGGTCGTGGTACTGCCGGACACCCTTGAGAGGGCATGGAGGCAAGCACTCCTCGCGCCCGCACATCGCGCACGTCTCGTCCGCGGGCAGCATGTGCGCCACTTCGTTCGCGCGGATGCGGGTCCACGGGTCCGGGTTGAGCCAGTTGGCTGCGTTCAGCGTCGCCACCACGGCGGCCTTGACGGTGTCGAAGTCGCTCACCTACCCCGCCCTTCCGTGAGCCGCGGGAAGCGCGCGTTGAACGCGTCGACCACGCGCCGCGCATCGTCCTGCGTCCAGTGGTGGACTTCGTCCACGATCACCGCGGCCGGCTGGAGGCTGTAGTAACGGCGCGGCAGCCGGTAGTAGTCCCGATCCGCCATCGCGCGCCAACGGCGAAGGTGCATGTGCCGCGTGATGCGTCGCCGCTCGTCAATGTCGCTGCCCGCGTGGCTCCGCCACAGCCGCGTGACGCGGTCGGAGGGTGTGTCCGGCACGGGGGTCAGCGTCAGCCACCCGTTCCGGTCCACGCCCTCCACGTACACGCGCCCGTTGTACGTGCGGTAGTTCGGCACGGTCAGCCCTCCAACTTCGTGGCGCTGTGGTACTGCTCGCGCACGTAATCCAGGGTGCGTCCGGGGGTACGGTCGGTGAGGTAGAGGAGACCGTCCGGGTAGACGGTCCACACGTCGCCCTCTCCGTCGCGGTACCGGTCGCCCGGCGTCAGGCGGTCGGGGTCCGCGTCCTCCAGCCTGGTCAGCGGGCCCCACTCGCTACGCACTTCGGCGAGCGTGCTGTGCCCGTTGCGCCCTTCGTTCCGCGGCTGGTCCAGGGACAGTCCACCACCCTGACGCACGATCCACACGTCCCCGTCGTTGTCGCGGTACCGCGTGCCGGGCAGCGGGAAGCCGGCCGCCTCCGCAGCGTCCACGCGGAGCGTCTCCGTACCCGGACGCTCGGACAGCGTGGAGATGTCGACCGTGTCCGCGTCGTCCTCCAGCAGGAACCGCGCGAACCGCTCCACCGCCTCCGCGCGCCGTTCGATCGGCGCACCCGCACCCAGCGGACCGGGCCGGCACATGGAGTTGACGTGCTCCACCGCGAGCTTGAGAGCTTCCGTGCGGTTCATGCGATCTCCCGTCCGCGGGCGAACGTCAGCGCGTCCCGCTCGTCCATGGCGTCGAACCCCGCGAGGTACGCCGCTTCGTCGTCGTAACCGTCTGCGTCCAGGACGTCGAGAGTGATCGGCGTCCGTGTGTCGTTGTTGCTCATGCCGGAGTTATGGGTCCCGTGGGCCGGGGGTGTTCGCCCCTAAATGCGAAAACCCCCGGACGTTGGTCCGGGGGTCCGCTGTGTACAGCTCACGCAGGCGTCTCGCGGAGGCACGTGTACAGCCACGTCCGGGAGATGCCCATCTCCCGCGCCACCTTCGTCTTGTTGTTGCCGTGCGCCGGCAGCAACTCGCGGGCCCTCGCGGCAGTCTCCGCCATGGAGGGCGAGGCGTCCGCGTCCTCCGGCGCGTCCTGCTCGTCGTCCTCACCAGGGATCACGCGCTTCGCCGCCTCCGCGTCAAGCCGCGCCAACTGCTCACGGATGTCGGCCGGCGTGGCCGCGAACACCTCCGCGGGGATCGGCTCCACGATCGGGTGGACCGGCTCCGGCATGAGCACGGGCGCGAACGCCTCCGCCGGCAGCTCCGCGAACACCTCCGGCATGTCCGCCTCCGGCGTCTCCCCCAACCGGTGGCACGCGAAGCTCACGGCGGGCGCGATGGCGGACAGCCCGATGGACAACACGACGTGCACATAGTTGCCGTGCCCCATGGTCATCAGGTGGGACACCATCTGGACGGCGAACATCGCGAGCATCGCCGCGGCGGAATGCACGCGGTTCCGGACCTTGAACGCGGCGAAGCCGTACACGTCCAGGACCAGCGGCAGCAGGCCGGCGGTGTACTTGTCGTACCCGAGCATGACCGCAAGGCGGTACTCGGCGACCGCGCCCATCACGAACGCGGCGATAAGGGAGATCCAACGGGCGGCGGTGATCACGTTTCCTCCGTGTACTGTCTACGGGGTGAGAGCAGGAACATAACAGACGGAGGGCCCCGTGTACAGCACACGGGACCCTCCGGGATGTCAGCGGATGTCCGCGCCGATCTTCGCGAGCCTCCGCAGCGCCGCGGCCTTGACGTTCTGGACGCGGGGACGCGTGATGCCGAGCATCTCGCCCACCTCCGCGGCGGTTCGCTGCGTCTCCCCGTTCACGCCGAACAGGCAGTTGACGACCAGCGCGTCACGGTCGTCCAGCGAGGCGACCAGCGCGAGCGCGGTCAACTCGTTGTTGATCTGCTCCGTCTGGTCGGTGTCCGTCGTCGCGATCGTCTCGTGAAGGGGGAGCGACTCGCCGTCCCCGTCGTCTCCGGCGTCCGCGTCAAGGTACGTGACGGACGAGTGGACCGCGTCGAACGTCGGACCGTCCAACCCGCGGCCACGCTCCGCGGACGCCTCCTCCCACGTGCGCCCGTTCGGCTTCCGCTCCCAGCGGTCGAACCGGGAGTCAACGATCTCCCGCGCCATCACGTCGCCGCTCTCCTCCGCGATGCCCTCCAGCTCCACCGCGGACAGCCGCTGATACTCCGCCCACCTCCGCGCGCGGACCGCGTCGCCGTCCACCGCGCGCATCGCGGACCAGTACCGCTTCACCTCGTTGCGTTCGGCCGGCTTCGGGTCCGCGGTCCGGTTCGCCTCCGTCAACTCCGCAAGGACGAAGCTGTGCGCGTAGGTGAAGAACTCGTTCGGGCGGTCCGGGTCGACCTTGCGCAGCGCCTCCAGGACACCGAGCATCGCGGCCTGCTGGAGGTCCGGAACCGCGGCGGTGTCGACGTTCGCGCGGGCGACGAGCCGGCGGAGCCGCGCCTCATAGCGGGAGATCAGTTCGAGGGTGGCCCACTCCTGACCGTTCTTCGCGGCGGCGACGAGCATTCCCTCCGTCCAGTCGCCCGCGTTCGTCTGGTCGCGGAGCCCGTTCGCGGCGTCGACCACCGCGCGGAAGTTGTCGGTGCGGTCAAGGTCGGTGGTCTGCGTGGCGATCATGTGGGGTTCCGTTCAGCGTCGCCCCGTGTGCAGTACACGGGAGAGTTGGGCATAGGGAACCCCCGGACGGTCCGGACGTCCGTCCGGGGGTGTTAGGTGGGAATCAGGCGCGCTGTGTACGGCTCACAGCGCGGGGAGGGTTACGGCTTACGGCCGTCCCATGCGTTGAGCGCGGCGGACGCGTAGTGCGCGTGCGTGTTGATCTCGTCTGCCATCAGGTCGACCGCGTGATGCACGGTGGTCAGCGTCTCCACCACCGCCAGCCGCTTCGGGCACATCGCGGCGGACGCGGTCGGGTCGCTCGCGCCCTTGCCGTTCTTCTCCACACCGGTCGCGGGAGAGCGAAGGTGCTGGACTTCCTCCGCGGCCTTCACCAGTCGGTGAAGTTCGAGCGCCTCGCGGACGAGACGTTCGATGGCATTGCTGGTCAGTGCGGTCATGACCCATCTCCGGGTATGCTGCGCCCGCCCTGATTTTGGGCAGGCGGTATCAACGGTCGGTGTGAGGGAGGTCGCGTGTACGTGTCCTGTACACGGGGCCGGAAGTAGAGATATGGCCGTGTGGATTCAAGGTAAGGGCCGTGTACTGCACACGCAACCCGTGGAACCACGGATTTCTTACGCAGTGTGAACACGGGCGGGGTTGCGTGACGATCCCACCTGCGGAAATAGCGCTACGTGACGGTAAGGTCGCTACAATGCGTGGCGTTCGGCGTAGTCCGCAGCCGCACGGAGCCGCTCCGGATCATCGCCGAACAGCCCTAGCCCGGAGTTGCAGCCGGAGCACAGCAGGTCCCGCACGCGGCCGGAGGTGTGGTCATGGTCGACCACCAGCGGGAGACGTTCCCCGCAGATAGCGCACCGCCATCGCTGCGCGCGGGCCCTCGCGTGGAACATCTCCAGCGTCAGCCCGTACAGCCGGAACAGCCGGCGGTCACGTGCGCGTCTCCGGGCAGCCGGCTGCGCACGTCGCCTACGGCCGTCAGCGGCCCGACAATCGCGGCAAACCTTGTCGCCCTGCCGGAACCTGCCTAGGGGTTTCTCGTCTGTACACGGGCCGGCACAGACGCGTGTGTAAGGGCTAGTCACACTCCCACTCCGCCGCGATCCGTTCGGCCTCCAGCGCCTGGAGTTCCTCCCACGCGCCGCACTCCGGGTTGTCGTGCGTGCAGTCCTTCGTGGAGCACACGTCATCCCACGTGTACGTCATGCCCGACCCTCCGCAGCGTTCAGCGTGGCCGCGTGCTTGTCCGCGTCCGCGTGGGATGCATACGCCCCGTGAAAGTCGTCTTCGTCAATCGCGGCCCACGCGTCCACCACAAGCCACGTCGGAGCGTCGAAACCGTCCGCCTCCGACATGGGCAGCACTACGTATCTCGTGATCATGCGGCCACCTCCAGCGGTGCGTCGTACAGCGGCTTGTCCTCCGGCTTCATGTAGCCGGCACCCCACGTGTGGCCGTACACCTCCGGGTCCGACTCGATCCGGACCCCCCGGAACGGCATGTCCATGCGCTCACCCAACGCACGCGCCACGTCCTCCGCGTCCTCCGCGTACGGGTCCGCGATCACCTCGTCATGAACCACGCCGATGATGTGCGGCAACAAGCCGGCGTCGTCCATCTCGATCAGCGCTTGCCCCAAGATGTCCCGCGCCGTCGACTGGCACATGAACGCAATGGCGGTATAGACCTTGTCCCTGTTCAACCGCAGCACGCGGCCGGACGGCGTCTCCACCGTCATGCGGTTCGCGTAGGCGTCGCGGGTCAGCCGCTTGCCGTACCGCTTGAACTCCGGGAGCGCGGCGTCGTACTGCGCGAGCGCACGCTTCACCTGTTCCGACGGCAGCCCGGTTTGCTTGGACAGCGTGTCGACCCCGCCCGCGTATGCCTTGCCGAGTGAGATCGTCTTGCACAGCTTCCGCCGCTTGTCGCCCTTGAGTTCCTTGTCCGTGACCTCCGGCCCGATGCCGAACACGAGACGCGTCGTCACGTTGTGGAGGTCCTCGCCCGCGTTGATCCGGTCGCACACGTTCTGCGCGCCAGCCATCGCGGCCAACACCCGCAACTCAACTTGGGAGAAGTCGGACGCCACGATGCGCCGGCCGGACCCCGCGGTGACGCAGCGGCGGACCCGCCAGTCGGACGACGGAAGCTGTTGCAGCGGAGGCGACGACACAGCCCACCGCGCCGTACGCGCGCCCATGGTCGAGGTGTGCGGGTGGATACGGCCGGACGCGTCGACCTTGTCCAGCATCGCGGTTGTGTAGGACGTCGCCCACTTCCCCGCGCGCTTGCTCCGCAACACCGCGTCAGCCAGCGGGTTCGGGGTGCGGGCCCCGATGCGCTGCCAGTCCTTGTCAAGGTCCGCCATCGGCAACAGCACTTCCTTGCCGGTCGCCGGGTCGCCTCCGTCCGTCTTCTCCGTCCACACCTCGCCCATGCCGGCGAGGGCGGCGGCGACTTGCTTCGGTGCGTTCACGGAGTTGACGCCGTACCGCTTCGCCACCTCCGCGTACCGCGCCGCTTCCTCGCGCAGCTCCACCGTCAGCCGCTCCGTGTACGGCTGGTCGATCAACATCCCCTTGCGTTCGATGATCGCGCCGATCAGGGCGATCCGGTGTTCGTACTCCGCGAGGCGCGCGGGGATGCCGCGCTTCCGGCACTCGTCTTGCAGCGCCACCAGGACGCGCGACCCGTACAGCACATCGAGTAGCGCGTACCGGAGGTACACGGGGTTCCGGATGTCGATGTGCGCCCACCCGGTGTCTTTCGTCTTGCCGATCTTGTGGAACTCCTTGATCAGTTCCGTCTGACCGTCCGTCGCCGCGGGGTCCACGTAGTGACGCGCAAGCGGCTTGAGGGAAAGGCCGGTCCCGCCTTCGTGCTCCGGCCGGCTGTCCGCCAGATGCGCGAGGATCTTCGTGTCCACCACGCGGCGGAACGTCTCTTCGATCGGGACCCCGAGGTGTTCACCGAACACCAACCCGTCAAAGGGGAAGTTCTGCGCGGTCATCCGCGGCAGCTTCCGCAGCGCGTAGCGGACCGCGTTTGCGAACGGCGTCCCGAACTCCGCGGGGATCAACCATCCGTCCGTCGCGGTCCCGAACTGGACGAGCCGGAGGCGGAATCCCGGAACGAACGTGTCCAGGCTGGTCGTTTCGGAGTCCACCGCGATGCGTTCGCCGCGCCGCGCCATGTCGTCTACCCACTCGACAAACGGCCGGAGATCCTCCGGCGTCTCGGCGAACTGTCCATGACACTCTTCGCCGTTCACGCGGACAGTGATCGTGTGCATCAGATGTCCATCGCGCGTTCGTACCGGCAGTCGTCGCACAGCCAACGCATGACCGTCTCGCCCCGAATCTCCGCGATGAACGGATCTTCCACGTATTCGGCGTCCGGAACCTTGCAGTCCTCACACGACATCGCGTGCCCTCCAAACACGAAAAGGCGGGGCGCATCCGCCGTGTGTCGTACACAGCAGACGCGCCCCGCGCAGTCGTCAGTTACTCGAAGATCCGGCGACCCTCCCCTTCGTTGTGGCTCCCGTCCGGCGAAGTGTTCGCGGAATCTTCCACCTCGCGGACACCGACCAACGCCATGCCCTTCGCCACGCGGTGACGGACTGCGCCGCGTTCCTCCATAGCCGCCGCAAACTTGCGCTTCGTCCAGCGCTCCCGCTGCGCCAAGTTCTCCGCCTCGCACCATTCGAGGTAGGCGTTGAACGCGTCGCCCAACGGGACGGAGTGCGCGTCGTCCTGCGTCACGACCAGGACGTCACCGAGGAAGCCGGCGAGGGGATCGCTCGTCTCCCGGTACTCGCGTGTCGCCTCGCGGATCACGTCCGGGTCCTGGAGTCCGTCCGCGTACCACTCGCGCGCACCGCGCACAGCCCACGCGATGATCCCCGCGGACTCCGCGCGGAGCGTCGCGGTCAGCGTGTGGTCCCGTTCGTGCGGTGCGAAGTAGCGGGCGAACTCCACCAGCTTCACGCGTCGCCATAGGCCGGCGTCCTGCCCCTTAAAGCGAGGCTTGTGGTTGGTCGCGAGCATGAGCAGGAACGCCGGCTTGAACTCGAAGAATTCGCGGCGGAGGAACCGGGCGGAGATCATGTCCGCGCCCGTGACCCGCTTGAGAACCGCCTCCGCCATCGGCCGGCCGGACTCGCCCTCCGACGCCATCACCAGCCGGGCCCCGCGCAACGCGGCGAGGTCGTTGGGGATGCCGCCGGACGGCTTCTCCTCGAAGGTGGCGAAGGGGGTGGTGGTGCTGATCTCCCGGAAGACGTCCGTCAGCGTGTCCGTCAGCACGCTCTTGCCGTTCGCGCCCTGCCCCCACAGAACCGTGAACGCCTGCTCGTCCGTCGCGCCCGTGATCCCGTACCCGACGAGTCGCCGCATGTAGTCCGCAAGCTCCGGATGGGTTGGGAAGATCTCCCGCAGGAACGACTCCCACCGCGGGCACGACGCGGACGGAACGTAGTCCCGATCGATGTACCGCGTCAGCATGTCGCGCGGGTCGTGGTCGCTGAACGCGCCCGTCCGCAGATTGCACGTCCCGTTCCTGAACGACAACAGCTCCGGCCGCGCGTCGAACTCGCGCGCCTGGACAGCGACCGCGGGAACCGCGCGCAGCTCCGTCATCATGTCGTCAATCGCGCGGGTGTTCAGGAACCCCTTCGCTTCGTCCGTCTTCCCCGCGAGCGCGAGCGCAGCGCCCATGCGGTGAATCTCCTGACGGACCCGCATCTCCGACTGCTCCCACACGCGGCCCGTCCACACGTAGAACCCAAGCCCGGACGCGTGCTTGATCCGCCCGTCCGCGAACGCCACCAGCGCGTGAGCGCGGCACGCGTCGCTGTACCCGTAGCGCTCCATCAGCGCGGCCAACAGCTCCGCCGCTGCCTCGCCGTCCTGCCGGCTGACCGTGTCCGTTCCCGTCGCGCGGTCCATCTCCCGCCCGCGTTCCTCGCGAGCGGCCTCGCGCGGCGGAGCAAGCGGCGACGCAGCGCGCACCGCCTCATGGAACGCGTCCGGGAACACCTCCGGGATGCGCTCGCGCCACGCGGTGACGTCCTCGCCCGCACGCGGGATCGTCAGGCGGTGCGGCTGGAGACCCCGCGCCATCAGCGCGTCACCCAGCGTCCGGACGAACTTCTCCCCCGCCGTGTCGCGGTCGCCCGCAATGAGCACGTGCTTGCCACGCAGCCCGTTCGCGAGGTCATCCGCGACCGCGGGGTCACGGACGATCGACGCGCCGCGGATCGCGACCGCCGTGTACCCGACACCCACCACGGTCAGCGCGTCGGACGGGCCCTCCGTGATGATCACCGCGTCGTATCCGCCGTCGCCCTGGAGGACTCCCCACTTCGCCCACGTGACCGGCTGGAGTCCGTCCCCGCGGCTGTTCGCGAGGGACACCCACCGCGCTTCGCACTTGCCGGAGAGGTCACGTCCCTGCGCTCCGCGGGCGACACCATCGAAGTCACACAGCGGAACGACCAGCCGCGGGTACGTGCGGAACCGCGGCGAGAGGAAGGGGAACGGGTCCGCGTTGTTGACGGGAGACAGCCCGATACCGAGCCGCTCCGCGGTCGCAACGTCCAGGCCGAAGCGGCGGATCAGGTACGACTCGCCTTCCTCCACCAGGAGAAGGGTCTCCGCGGACTGCGTTCCGGGGTCCCACATGGACCACTCCGCGACCGTGCGGTCAAGCCACACGCGCAGCGCGGCCACCTCCCCCGGACCGGCGGCCGGAACGGACGTCCCGCCCTTGACGGTCGCCGCCCCGCCCGACGTCCAGCCGAACAGGTCCGACGTCGTCATGTCCAGCGCGGACAGTACGTCGTCCTGCTCGCAGCCGGCGCGGCAGTAGACGAGCAGCCGGCCGTCCTCTTTCAGCGTGAGAAAGAGCGACGGCCGGCCGTCTTCGTGCGCAGGGCAGGGGACCAGATACCCGCCCGTGTCCTCCCGGACCTCCGGGAACTTGTCGAGAAACCGGGAGAACTCCATGTACGACCCTCCGTAGATTGCGCCTACGGAGGCGTTATGGCTCCCGTGTCCGGTCACTGTTCGCGCGGATCACCGCGAGGACGCGAGCGAACGTCTCCAGGTCCATGACCGCGTACCCGTCGCCGGTCCCCTTGCCGCGCCGCTTCACCACCGCGACGCCGAAGTACCGGCGGCCGGCGGTACCGTGCATGTCCGCGTCAAGCTGCGCGTTCCGTGCCTCGCGGTTCGCCTGGTCCACGAACGCGGACAACGTGAGCTGCGCGGTGTTCTTGCACTCCAGCACGAACGGCGCGGCGTGCACGTCCCCTATGTCCGCGCGGCCCATCTGTACCTGCCGGCGGATGTCGTCCAGGCCGGCGAGACCCGCACCCGCGAGCCGTCCGCGGAGGAACGTCACGACGGCCGACTCCCACGCGGTTCCCTTGCGCTTGTTGGGGTTAGCCATCGTGGCTACCCCCGTACATGTGGACCTCAGCGCCGCGGGCGAACGCGGTCCCCAGGGCTTGCGACATCGCGGCCCAATCCGAGCGCAGCAACGCGGAGCGATGCACGCTGATCGCGTCGCCCTTGCCCAGCGCGGCCACCTGACCAGGCCGGCGCGCGGAGTGTTGGGAGACCTGAACTCCGCCGTTGTCCCACGCGGTCATCGCCATGTCTGCCTCTTTCCTGGAACGCAAAAGGGCCCGACCTACCGGAGTAGATCGGGCCCTGAGCGGGGTACTTGTGGGAGCGTCAGTCCTCTGTGACCGACGTGTGGGGAGTGAAGCCGACGCTGTCCGCGTAGATCGGTTCGCCCAGCTTCGCGACCATCGCCGCGTGGAGCGCGCCGCAGAACTTCGCGACCTCCGCCGGCTGACGGTGCCACGCGGGCAGATCCGCGAGCGCGGCGAGCATCCGCGCGTCCTCGCGCGTCATCCGAACGATGATGTCCTCAGGATCGGCCGGCTCCATCTGCGTGATCTTCATGTACGGGTACCCCTTTGTCCCCTACTGCACGTGCGTCCAGGACGTACCGCGGACGATGTGCCGCGCGGTGCGGTCAGACACGTCGAACGCGCGGGCGAGATCCGCCAAGCGACCCCCCGCCGCGTGAGCGTCCCGGATCGCCCGCACCTTCGCAGCCGTCAGCTTGGCTGCGGAGTTACGTTCTCCGACAGACGGAGCCAGTAGCCCCGCCTGCGCGACTGATGATATTGCATTTCCGGTCACGATTTAACCCTCAACTTTACGAGGAAAGTACGTAAACCCCGGACGACACACGCGCGTCAGTCCGGGGTTTACAGCGGAAATGTCAGACGGTGACGGTACCCTCCGCCGCATCCTTCGCGGCAGGACCGTGGACGGTCAGGGTCGGCTTCATGTACGAGACCGTCTTGCCCTTCATGGGCCCGCCCTTCGGAACGAACTCCACGTTCTCCAGGGCGAGCGTGCACAGCGCGGACGCGCCGTCGTGGTCGTCGCGGACGTCCTCGATCTTGTTCTCGTACTCGTGCAGGACGCGGACCAGGTCCCAGCTCCCGGAGCCCATGGCGAACTTGCCGAGATGCGGAGCGTCCGCGAGGGTGAAGACGATGCGGGTCGCCGGCTTCGGACCGCGGCCCGACTTCGCGAGCGCCTTCCGCTCCGCGAACAGCTTCGGGCAGCCGCACGGCTCCCCCGCGTCCTCCTCCGGCGACAGGTACTCGACCCCGTCACAGTGATGGATGATCTGCCCGTTCATGCCGTACAGCCGCATGTCGGAGCTGATCGCGTCCGGGCCGTCGATGATCACGCGGACCTTGCTCGCGGACGTGAGCACCTGGAGGTTCTCCTCCGACTCCGTCTCCCACTCCTCCGGCGACCCGCCGAACTTCTCCGCGACGTACGCGGCGACGTCCGGGTCGCCCGTGGTGACGCGCCACTCCGACAGGCTGACCGGCGTGCGCCCGTCCATCATCCCGGACCGGAACCGGCCGACGATGTCCGAACCCTCCCGCGGCTTCGGCTTCGCGTCGGGGTCAGTCTCGAAGATGCGAAGTCTGGACATGTCCTGACAACTCCCTGAATGGGTACTCAGGAACACGAACGGGTCCGCTGTGAGCAGTACACAGCGGACCCGCACGGAACCCCCTACAGGGGAGTTATGGCTCCCAGGGTGAAGGGGTGTTCGCGGTCATCCCGCACAGAAGTCCTTCAGGATCACGCCGCGCGAACCTTCCTCGCGGACGCGCGCGATCCTCCAGTCGCCGTCCTGCTCACTGGAGTACAGCGCGTCGTTCAGCAGCCGGCGCGCGTCCCCGTACGACTCCGCCCGGATCACCATCCCGGCGTGCGTGTCGTACCCTCCGCCCGTGATGCGCTTCGCGAGGTAGAGCTTCACAGCCACACCACCGCCACGTACGCGGCGAACCCCGCGTTCGTCGCCGCGTTCACCAGGAACCCCGCGGACTTCGCCGGCTCCGACGTGCGGACCGTGGTGACCGCGGACGAGATCGCCCCGATGACCAGCCAGACCAGCAGCGCGTACGTCACTTCGCCCTCCGCTCCGTGCCCGACTCCAGCCGGCCGCCCGACTCGATCGCCTTGCCGATCACTTCCTTGGACATCTGCCGGTCCCAGTCGAACACCTGACGCAGCGCGAGGAAGACGCCGAACACGCGGTCCGACACCTCCACCGGCTTCAACGCCCACCGCTCATCCGTCACGTGCAGAACCGCGCCGGCCTGAATCGCTGGCATCGGACGCGACGAACCGTCCGCCGAAATGATCCGGTCCGCGTTCTTGTACGCGGTGAGCTGGAGGGAGACGTCCGGATACGTGTCCTTGCTCGTCTTCCAGTCTCCGATCACGATCTCCGGGAGACCCGTCTCAGGGTCCGTGATCCGCATGATGACGTCGGAGCTGCCGGCGTAGTCGTGCGCGTCGGACCACATGACGTCTTCCGCGCTGATCAGTTCCGGCTGAACACGGTCGAGGAACTCCGCGAAGTGCCGCTTGTACGGCGCGAGATCGGGCCCCACGCGGCGAACGTCCTCGCCCCTGATCTGCCGCTCGAACATGTCATGCGCAGCCGTACCGAGGTTCTGACGCGACTTCGTGTACCGCGTCGGGGCGGCCTTCAGGAAGTCCACCAGCGCGTCACGGTCCCGCTCCGCGAGCGCGTTGACGACGTCCAGGTTGTCGGCCGCAGCCTCCGCAGTCTTCCGCGCGGACCAGTACTGCAAGAACGGCTTCGGAAGCATCGAGATGATCGACGTCACGCCCGGAGCCTTGTGACCGGACGTCGGCTCCACATAGAACCGACTCCCGCCACGTTTGATCGTGTTGACGTTTCCCACGCCGCAACCTCCCGCATCGACACCTACGGGGTAGTTGTGGCTCCCATCGCGGTCAGGTGTTCGCGGTCAGCGGCGACGACGTCCGCCGGACGGCCCGATGTAGGAATGTAGGTTTGAACGTAAATCTAGGTTTCTCTCTAACGCGTTAGGGCTAATACCAGATCTACGTTCAAACCTACATTTCTACATTGCACACCTACAGTGATCGACTGTGCGCACAGCGTTCCTAGCGGTGGGCAAAAGAAAACCCCGGACCGGTCGGGGTCCGGGGGTTGCCGTGGTGGCCGCGGTCAGCGGCGACGACGTCCGCCGGACGGCCCGATGTAGGAATGTAGGTTTGAACGTAAATCTAGGTTTCTCTCTAACGCGTTAGGGCTAATACCAGATCTACGTTCAAACCTACATTTCTACATTGCACACCTACAGTGATCGACTGTGCGCACAGCGTTCCTAGCGGTGGGCAAAAGAAAACCCCGGACCGGTCGGGGTCCGGGGGTTGCCGTGGTGGCCGCGGTCAGTCCGCGCCGAGTTCTTCTAGAAGCTCCTCCGCACGCGCACGGACCGCCTCCAGCGCCGCGCGGTACTCATCCCGCTTCTCCTCCGGCAACTCGGCCGGCGTCGCTCCGTCCGCGTGCACGTCCAGCGCCTTGCGCGCATACTGCGCAATGCCTATGTACACGTTCGCGGGATCGGAGGTGTCCAGCCGCAGCGGAGGTAGCTTGCTGCCACGGCGGAGCGCGTTGCGGTCAACAGGGTTCAAGCCGTAGAAAGCGAAGTCTTCATCCGTCATTCCCAGTTCGTTAACCATCACCTCGCGTCGCACAATGGACACGTGATGTCGCACTACCGCTTGCATACTGGACTTGCGTGCGGCATCGAAGCCGGCGCGGTCATAGATCGCAGCCGCCGCGGCTTTGTACTCCGAGGAACGGCCAGCCATATCCGGCTTCGTCTCGTCCGCGGGATCGGTGTACAGCAGCCGCAGCCGTACGAGGACCTCCGCGAGTTTCCGGGTGACACCGCCCGCCCGGTTGTACGCGCGGTTCCATTCCTTCGCGAGCTTCACCCCCTCCGCGACCAGCGGCGCGGCCGTCTTCTCCCGCTCCGCCTCCGCCTGGAGGCGTACCGCGACGTCCTTACCGGGGGTCCCGTCCTTCGCCTTGAGTAGCTTCGCGAGGCGCTCCGGGTCCGCGCGGAGTTGCTCCGGCGTCCAGGTGGTCACACCCTCCAACACGGTGCCGTCGTCAGTGTCGGATGTTCGTTCTGCGGCTTTGCGTGCCATCTGCGCGGGTCCCCTCCGTCGCGGTGTCTTTGCCATGCCGAGATGTAACATACAGTCCCCGTGTACAGGTTGTCTCTCCCGCGCTAGCAAATGTTGCACACCGGTCCGACCAGCCAAGACGCCGCGACGCGCCTGCTAGTGGCCTCCCCGCGGACACAAAAAAGGGCCCGACAGCAGACGCCATCGGGCCCTTCGTCTTACGGATACTCGTATCTGTTTGAGGCGATGCGAGTGAGTTGCTCGTACAGCCTCGCGGGGTCACCGTCGTTGGTGATGCGGAAGTCCGCGTCGGACGCGGACAGCTCCGCCTCCGATGCGTGCTTGCCGTCCTCGATGCCGGGTCGGTCGACCCATACCGTGGTGAAGCCGAGGTTCCACAGCGTGCCCCACTCGTTGCGGAACCGGACGTCCGTCACGACAACAGGCCGGCCAGCTTCGCGGTGCGCGCCGATCTCGCGGAGCGCCAGCAGTAGCCACGCGTTCTCGCCGAACGTCGCGCGGGCACCCTCCAGGCCGAGACGCTGGAGGAAGCGGCGAACCTCCGGGCTGTTCCGCTTCGCGGAGTCCCATCCTTCCGCGTTCACGATCTCCGTGAGCCGCCGGCGTTCGTAGCAGCCGCATTCGATCCACGGATCGACCGCGAGCGCCATCGCTTTCAACGGGTCCGCGAACGCCACCCGCGCGTACCCGTGCCGCGCCACCAGCTCCGCCGCCGCGGTGTCCTTGCCTGCTCCGGCGCGGCCCATGAGAGCGATGTCGTTCACGATGCCTCCCGCCCGTGGTCGCCCACGTAGCGGTCAGCGCCGCGCCACACCGCGCGTTCCTGTTCGCGGATCGTCATCTCGGCGACCGCGGACCGGCACGCCTGCCGCACCGCGACCTCCGGGTCGCTGTCCTTGTCCAGGACGATGCGCGTCTCCGTGCCGTACACCGCGTGCGAGAACCGCTTGCCCTGCCGGCGGATCTCCACCGTGAAGCGCGGACCGATGGACACCAGGTCTTCCCGCTTCACGCGGTAGAAGCATCCGGCCGGCAGCTCCGGCACATCGTCCGGGAGCGGTAGTTCAGGGACGCGCATGGGCCCTCCAGAGTTGGGACTGTGTGTTAGTCCCGTTATGGCTCCGGAGGGCCCGAGGTGTTCGCGCTACTTCCGACGCAGCCGGCTCGTCAGGTACGCGCCGGCCGCAGCCATGCCCGCCACACGAACCGACTCGAACAGCGTCGGGTAGTCGACGGTCCCCGCGAGAACCTGCGACTTCACCGCAGGCCACACCGCGAGCGCCACCGCCACCGCGAGACCCGACGCGAGCGACGCGCCCGCACGCTTCACGCGCGCAACCGTCGCGGGTGACAGACGCCGATCCGGAGCGAAGTCCTCCCACACGTCCCGCGCGAGGACGTCCATCCGCTCGTCCTCCAGGACGCCATCCGGCACCGTCACGTCCGGCCTGCTGTGCACACCCATGGTCACACCTTCCACCCGTGGATCTTGATCGTTGCGGGGCGCACGACCACGTCATGCGTGAACCCGCCCATCTGGACGCGGAGCCGGCGGCCCTTGCCGATCGTGTCCGCGTTCGTCAGCGACACGTGGACGCGGCCACCATCCGCGAGCCCGTGAACCGTGTGCAGCGGATCGGCTTCCTTGATCGGGAACTCCCCCGCCTTGTTCTTCGTGTCCGCCACCTCCACGAACCGAATCCACCCGGACCCGCCCGCGGGCAGGCCATCGACCGCAACGCCCACCGTCGCGACGTACCGCGAAGGGGTCATCAGAACGGTGGGGTACACGCCCGTGTTGCCGTGCTCGTGGGTAGCGTCCGCGTACTCGCGGTCCCACCCGAGGTACACGGTGTCCGCGCCGGCCTTCACCGTGCGGGACCAGGTCGACCCGAGCGAGACATAGAGGTTGGGCATGTCGTCCTCCTCCGTCGCCGCGCTCTTGTACGCGGGACGTCCATAGCCGTAGATCCGGGAGTTCGTCAGCGGCCACGACTTGCGGTGGACGCCACCGCCCGAGGGGTTGTAGCCGTCGCCGCGCGAGGTGTTGCCCTCGCACGTGTAGATCCGGCCGTCGTGGACCGCGGTCACCAGACCGACGTGATCCCCACCGGACGCGCCGTAGTACACAATGTCGCCGGCACGCGGAGTCTTCGCGCCGCGGCGGAAGAACTGCCCGCGGTCACGGAACCAGTCGACGCCGGTCCAACAGCCGGCGGTCCACGGGATCATCTCCCCGCAGCCGGAGCGGCGTGCGCACACCGACAGGAAGATGTGACACCACGCGACGCCGTCCCAACCGAACTCGCGGCCGAACTCCGTGTGATTGGTTGGCGTCTCCAGAGTGCCGTCATGCGAGATCGCCTCAGCGATCATCGCCGCGGCAGTGCCCTTAGCGGGAGCCACGTTCACCCCTTCCCTGTCATCTTCGCGGCGACCGTGTATACGGTGCCGGCCGCGCCTGCGATCGCCGCGAACAGCGTGGCGGGCAACCTGTTCACCCAGGTTTCAAGCGCCCGGAGTCGCTTCTCCTGATCCACCGGAACGCGCGCCACCCACTGCTCCACCACGCGGAGCCGGTTCTCCTTGTCCGCGTCGTTGTTAACAAGCGTCTCCAGCAGAGTTGCCACACGTGACAACTCGCGGGTTACTTCCATCAGCGCGGTGTAAAGCTGGTCATCCGAAGTGGACGCCATGTGTAACCCCCTACGGCGGAGGGTGCACACCCGCAAACCTCGCGGTGTACACCCTCCGCAAACCGTCAATACGTAGCGATGGCCGGAGTGAACACCCGGACCTCCGCCCCCACGGGGAGCGGCTTTACGATGCCGTTGACACTGCGCACAGCTGTCAACACCTGCGGGCCTCCGGGTGACCCGCTGACCGCGGTCACTGTCATCCGCTCACCAGCGCACATGACATCGAACGGGAGGTCAGCCGGGTTGACAGTCCACCCGCGGTTGCCATCGCCCGGCGTCACAGCCAGCGCGGTTGACACTGAGGTGTAATCGGTCGGGACCCCCGCCGTTGACGCGAGCGCAACCGTAAACCCGCCGGCCTGACCGGTTGACAGATCGGACGTCGCGGTTGCCACAGGCACCGTCCCCGCGGTTGACACTGACTGACCAGTTGCCAACAGCGAGACAGCGCCACTGCCAACCCCGAACTGTGTTGCGCGCACAGTCGCCGCCGGATCGTTCTTCGTCCAGGACGACGCGGTTGACGACTTCTCCCAGTAGAACCGGAGCAGCGCAACCGGAGCAGTTGACACCGTGTACGCCGGAGCCTCGTGCACAGCGTCCGTGCCGGCGTCCAACAGGGACGTCATGCTCACGTACGTCGCACTGTTGTGGCCAACCGCGATCACGCTGCACTTGCTGGACGCACTGAACACGAACGTCGAATCCGCCACGCCGGCAGCCGCGGTGTACACCGCAGCCTTAGAGCTGGACGCGGTCAGCGAACCCCGCAGCGTCCAGCCGGCCGGAACCATCGTGATCGTTGCCGTCGTGTTCCATACCAGGCACACAGTGACGTGATCGCCTGGAGGCAGCGGGACCGGAACCGTCGTGCCGTTCACGTACGTTTTCGCGACACCCGCGTACGGCGGAGCGGTCGGAGCCGGAGCAGCGAGCACAGACCCCGACGCGTCCACCCGACCCGCGGACCCGTCGTCCACCACCGCGGCGCGGTAAGGCGACTCCGGAGTCAGGTTGAACACAAGCGAATGCTCTTTCAACCGGATCGTCTCCGTGTACCCGAGCACAAGCTGTGTCGCGTCCTCCGCGGGCATCCCACCGCCGATGTTCGTGATGTCCAGGCGGTCACCCATGTCCAGCGTCAGCAGCGCCTTGCGCTTCTCCAGGGACAGCCGCGGCGAATGCAGCGCAACCGTCAGCCGCGGATACCGCGCTTCGTCCACCTGCCCGAGCGTCAGCCTCCAGCCGGCCGCGTCGCGGAGCATCCCGTCGTTCTCTAGCGACAACTGCGCGTCCACCGCGTACACGCCCACACCCGCCGGAGGCGTAGCCGTCGACAGAGGGCCCGTCGTCTGCGTCAAGCGGAGCGCGCTACCCGCAACGCGGGTGACCGTGACGTCGTTCACCAGCGCCGAGTCATCGTCAACCGGCGCGAGGTCCGCGGCAATCTCCCCCGCCGAGTAGTCCAACGTCACCGCGGGAGTTTGGTTGACCAGCGTTGGGCGGAACCGGTACGCGAACGCGGGCAAATCCCGCGTCTCGAACAGCATCCCTTGATCAGCGTCCGCGGCTTCGTCCAGTAGATCCGTGAACGCTCCGGGAAGCTGGTCCCCCATCCGTACCGGGTTAGGTTCGTAGTACCGGCCGCGCGTGAGCTGGAGACACGGAATGCCCTCTTCGCTGCACAGCCTCACGATCCGATCGGACGGCACCTCCCCGTTCCACGCGTACGTGGCATTCAGAACCCCCGTGAACCCCGCGAGCGAATCAGCGACCGCGAGGTGCCCCACCACCGTCTTACCCACCGCCTTGTCACGGGCGAGGTACACGCGGTAGATCGTCCCCAGCGTCGCGGACGGGACCGTGTCCTCCCAGAACGGACCGCTGACGCCCTGCCCGACGCGGTCAGTCTCCGCGAAGTCCAGCACCCGGACCCGCCACTTAACGCCGGTCCCCTGCTGCGATAGCTCCACCTGGAACATCGTCAGTCCGCGGGTCACCATGTCGAATGAGATCGCGCCCGTGGTCGTCACGACGTCCCCGGTACGGTTCCGGACGATGATCCGGAACGCCCCGAAGGCGTCCATCTTGACTTCGAAGCTGTGCGTGCCCGTCGTGTCGATCCAACACAGCGACGTCTCCGCAGCCGGCGCTTCCTGAACCCACATGAAACAGCGGACAACGGACTCACCCGTCGCGGCGTACGCACGGACCCGCGCGTACACCATGCCGCTCTCCAGGACGGGCAGCGCGTCAGACGCGGTCCACTCATTCGACGCAGCAAGATCCGGGGACCCGTAGTACAGCGCGGGCAGCGTCCCCGGCGACGCAGCCGCGAACGCCTCCGAACCCTTCCCGTCCTCCAGCGGCCAATACCCGATCACGTGCTGTTCCGTGAGCGCCGTATGCCGGCGGAACATCGAGGAACGGATCGGAGGTGAGTTGCTCGACAGCCGGCGGCGGATACCGAACGCGGACACGCTGACGTACCGGTCCTTCCCCGCGGTGTCCCACGACTGCGGCCACTCCGCCACCTCACCGTGGAAGCGGTACGCGCGGTCAGTGATCTCCGCCTGTGCGCGCAGCGTCCACACGTTCCCCGCGGAGTCCGTCAACGTCTTCGCGCCCGGCGTCGCCGCAGCGAAGTTCGGGTTTGCGACCACGGGACCGTCGATCCCGTTGCGGACCTCCAGGCCGGCATACCGGCCGGACACCGCCATGTCTCCAGGGAACGCGTCCCCTAGCTGGAGAGGCGAAGTGCTCGCGAAGATCGACGTGACGCCGGCTCCCGTGACCGTGGTCCCGAGTTGAGTCCACGGACCCGCGAGAGTCGACGCCGTGTAGAACCGCACCGACCAGCCGGACGCGCCGTTGTCCACGTCCAGCGTCGCCCGGACAGCTCCGCGGCCACGACGGAACGGCAACCGCGTGGACGCGGTCGCGTTGACGCGCGACGCGAACGTGCCGGCCGTAGTCCACGAAAACGTGGGGACACCGTCGTCGGTCCACAACAGCCATGACCGCTGTTCCGCGCCCGTGAAGATGTACTTCCCCACGATGTCGCCGCGGTCCCACGAATCCGCCTCCACCTCGACGCGGACGTCCAGGTCGCCCGTGATGTCCAGCGCGGCAGAATCCGGGCACTCCGCATAGCCGTCCTGCGTAGGCAGCGTCAGCATCGACGTCGAGCCGTACGGGAGCGACAACCGAATGGGAGTGTTGCGACCCAGCTTGCCGAAGTACGGCGAGACCGGATTGCGCGGAGACAACACGCCGTCACGGTTGTCCATCGTCAGCGTCAACCGCGACGGGTCCGGCGACGAGCCGTTAGCGGAGGTTCCCCGCGTGATCGTGATCGGGTCCCGTTCGTACACGCGGGACGTCACGTCCGTCCACGTCCCGCCGAGATTCAGCTCAACGCGGGTGCGCGTCGCGAACACTCCCATACGGGAACCCCCTAAAGGTAAGGGCCCGCCGTGTACCGGACACAGCGGACCCGCTCACTCACCTACCTAGAACCGTCTGGACGTCGCCGCCGCGATCGTTGATCGCCTTGCGGAGGATCTCCACCAGCGCATCGTCAAGCTGTGACCCGCCCGACTTGAGGACGATCGTCGCCGCAGCTCCACCGCCGGCACCCGCAGAGGTCACACCCCGCGGAACCGCGATATCGCCCACGTCCGTCGCCGCACGAACCGCGCCCTGGACGGCCGGCGTGAACGTCTTCACACCCTCCGCGAACCCCGCCATGGTCATGGTTCCGAGTTCCGCCATGACCCGCGAAGGCGAATGGATACCCAACGCCTTGCGGACCGCGGACGCGGCCTGACGCGCAATCGCGGTCATCATCTTCAGGATCGCGCCCTGTTGCGCCTTGAGTCCCGTAAGGAACCCCTGACCAGCACGCTTGCCGGAGTCGTACATGGCGTCCGCGCTGGTTAGCCCGAGGCTCTTGGACGTCCGGAGGATCTCCGAATTGACCTTGTTGAGTCCCTTGAGAGACCCCGCAGACGAACGCGACAACGCATCCGCGAGCGCCGCGCCCTGCTCCGGGCCCATGCCGATAACCTGCCCGAGCAGATCCTTAGACAGCCCACGCTTCGCGAGCGTCTTGATACTCGCCTGGAACCTGCGGAGAACCGCAAGCCGCGTGTTCAACATTCCCGCGAGGCGGCCGGCGTCCATCGGCTTACCGTCCGCGGCGCTACTCACCGCGGACACCGACGCGAACTCCCGCGCCTGCTGCGACACCTCCGCAGCCATCTGCGCCGCAGCCTTCATCTTCGCGGCGATGCTCGCGCGCTCACGCGCCAACCCGCGAAGCTTCACGTTCGCGGCCTGGAGACGCTTGATCAGCCGGTCGTCGGTCCGCGTCGCGCGGCCCTTGAAAGCCGACGCGATCAGCTTCGCCATCCGCGTGACCGTCGACTGGATCTTAGACTCCGTGCCCGTCAAGCCCTGGACGAAGCCATGCCCGACGAACTTACCGATCTGCGCGAACACCCGCGAAGGCGAGTGGATACCCAGCGCGCCCTTCGCTGCGTTGATCGCGTTCGACGCGAGACGACGGGCAGCATCCGCGGCCCAACCCGCCATGCCGGTAATACCGTTGACCAGACCGCGGACGACGTCGCGTCCGGCTCCGACCAGCCACGAAGCCGCGCCGCGGAAGAACCCGACAACCGCGTTCTTGATCGCGGACACTGCGCCGCGCACCTTGCCTACGCCGGCGCGGAACGCGTTTGCCGTACCGTCCACCGCGCCTCGCGCGCCCTGTGTCGCAGTCGACTTGATCTGTCCCCAGATCTTGGACAGGTAGCCGAGGTGGAGACGCCAGATAGCGACCAGCGCAGAACCTAGCCACTTGAACACGGCGAGGACGATTTGTCCGGCTCCGCGGCAGATCTGCTTAATACCCTCCCACGCCTTCGACCAGTCGCCGGAGAAAATCGCGATCGCGACTTTCATCACGCCGATGATGATGTTCAGCGCGCCCTTCACGATTTCCGCTATGCTCTGAAAAGTGCGGGCGACCACGGGACCCAAAACACCGATCAGCCACGCAACGAATGGCGCGGCAGCCCGCAGCAATTCCGCGAACGTCGGAATAAGATCGTTCTTGATCATGGAGCCGATGTCCTGGAGGACAGGCCAAACAACGTTCTTGACCTGCTGGAACATCGTCATCAGCGCCGGAAGCACGATCGCGCCCGCGGCCTTCAGATCTTGCAGCGCGCGGCCGATCGGACCGCCGGAACCGTCGCCCTGAAACGCGGCCTTAAGCTTTTCCCAACCGGCCTTCACCTGATCGAAATGGCGAATGATCAGGCCGGCCGCAGCAATCGCGGTCACGATCGGACCGCCGAACACCATCGCCACCACGGACAGCGCGTCAGCCACAAGTCCGAATTGCGTGGTGTACATCTTGTACGCCTGGACGAGCTTGCCAATCCAACCGGACACGACTTGGATTGCGTTGGACACCTTTACGGCGGTCACCCAAAGCTGCGCTAGGCCACCTTCGACCGTGCCGGCGTTGACCGCGTCCATCTTCGAGGACAGCCAATCCAGCGCACCCGCGAGACCCCGCGACCCCAGCGCGGTCGACACGCCCATGATCCGCCCGAGCATCCGCACGAAGCTGATCGCGAGCTTCGACACGTGCGGCGCGAGACCCTCCAGCGACGACGAGATCGGTCCGAGAATCCCGCGGAGCGTGCGCAGGCCATCCGCCGTCTTCGCCCACCGGAGGAAATCCGTTTGCACGCGGTTCGCCGCGCGGCCCAACCCCTCCATGTACCGCGTCACGATCGGCTGTGCGACCTTGCGGAGTTGCGCCACCAGCGGAGCCACCCCCCGCGCAGCCGCACGACTGCCAGCCTCCGCGGCCTTGTTGAACATCTCGCCCAGACCCGCGAGCGCCTTACGCGCCGCGGACCCCTCCGCGAAGATCGCAGCGAAGGACTTCTTGACGATGAACCCCGCGGCAGCCATGCCCAGCAGCGCGGGCGACGCGGCCAACACCGCGCTAACGAAGCTCGCGACCGCGGGGCCCGCAGACAGCAGCAACGGAATCGCGGTGATCAACGCGGACCCGACCGCGGCGATAGGCGCGGCTGCCCGCATCACGTCCGGGAGCTTCCCGAACATCTTCCGCAAGATCCTGCCGAACCCGCCCATGAACCCGCGGCCGGCGTCGTCGCCTAGTCCCCCACCCGCACGGACGAACCGTCCGCGCGCATCGTGCAGCCGGCCGTTAGCGTCGCGCCAAAAGTTCTCGCCGAACTCGCGCCCACCGTCGCTACCGGACCGGCCCATCTGCCGGCCGATCCGGTCCGCCTGGTCCCGCATCCGGCGAAGCTCACGGTTCGCCCTGTTCACACCGCGGCGAACACCATCCGCATTCGCCCCGATGCGCACAATCAAGTTACTCAGCAGCGCCATCGTCGCCCCCCGCGTTGACCACCGATCCGCCAAAAGCCGCGTTCAGCGCGTAGGCGAGTTGGACCATTTCCTCTACGGTCTGCTTAGGCTTCCGGTCCCACTTCGGAACGAAGTCCGCAGGGGTCAACGGTTTGCCCTTACCACGGTTAGCGTTCGCCACCGTCGCAGCCACGATGGCCGATTGAACGTCAGCGCGGTCGAACCCCAGCGGACCCGCCACACGCTCATACGCCATCCATTCCGAAAGCTCACGCGAGGACACCCGTTCCAGCAATTCCGAAACGGGCATCCCCAGCGTGATCGCTAGGCGGAAGTGAAAGGCGCGCTCCGGCCTTACCCGAAAGACTCTTCGAGTTCC
Source organism: Actinomadura coerulea (assembly GCF_014208105.1). NCBI lineage: Bacteria > Bacillati > Actinomycetota > Actinomycetes > Streptosporangiales > Thermomonosporaceae > Actinomadura > Actinomadura coerulea. The sequence goes on along the minus strand of NZ_JACHMQ010000001.1, from coordinate 7,991,100 downwards.
TTAACGTCGTCCTCCGACGTGCCGGAGAGCTTCACGACGGCGTCACGGATGCGGAACGCGGCGCGCGGGTGGTTCTTCACCAGCCGCCCCGCCATGTCGCCCGTGATGAACGGCCGGCCGGACGCGTCCACGACACACGCCGAGATGAGCGCGGTCATCACCTTGTCCATCGCCCCGCCGTCGTTGCCCTCGCTGATCGCGGCGAACGCAGCTTCCAGGCGGTTGCGGACCGTGCCCGACATCTCCCGGACCAGGACCGACCCGCCCAGCTCCGGGCACTCCACTTCGTCCGTCGCAATGGACGGGGTCGCCGCAATCGCGGCCAGAACGTCAGCGTTACCCAGGACAGCCACGTGACTACCTCTCTACAGGACGAGCAGGAAAGGGGAGGAGAGAAAGGGAGCGCCTAGGCTCCGGTGCCGATCGTCGGCTTGCCGCTGACCTTGAGAGTGATCGAAGCGGCCAGCTTGTCGTCATACGGCGCTTCGCTGGAGAAGCCGGTCAGCAGCGCCTTGACCGACCAGACGACAGCCGGCGTGACCGGAAACGCAAGCTGGTAGTTCCGCGGGTCGTCGTCATCGAAGTCGCCGACCAGGACGTCATGCTCCGCAGGGTCGTAGTTGACGTCCAGCGAGATTTCCCCGCCGTCCTTGAGTCCGCCCACGAACTCCATCCAGGCGTCCACACTGTCGTGCGCGGTGACGTCGATCGTCTCCCGCGACAGCTCCGGACCGCTGATGCTGGTCACGTTCGCGATCGCGGCGAACACCTCGGTACCGGCACCGTCGCCCCGCTTGAGCTGAGTACCGAAAGCATTGAGACCCGACATGGGTCACTCCTTACTTGTCACGATGCGGAACCTTGTGAATGCGTGCCGAAGGTCCGGCTTATCGGGGTCCCTGAAAGTCGCCGCGAATTCGAAGGCGGTGTACACGTGCCGGCAGCCGGTAATCACTAGCGGCTGTTGATCCAGCAATTCGTTCAAGCGGAAGGCGATTGCGTTCGCCTCCGCGAACCCGCCGTACTCAGACCAGATGTCGAGCGTCAGAACCGTTTCGCGGCCGAACTGCCCGTGCGCGTTGTCCGGGGTTTCCGTGGATTCCCCGAACGCCACATAGGGACGGACCACGTCCTCCGGCACGTCATCGAAGACGCCCGTGATCATGTCCGTCAGCAGTAGGTCACTCGTCAGCGCCGCGTACACCGCGGCCTGAACGGGAGTCAGCGCGGCGTACGGAGCCTCCGTCATAGCGCGTCCTCTATGTGGCGCTGAACGCGCCGCGGGAACACCGGACGCTCCGCCTCCGCTGCGCGCGTCAGCACGGGATTCGCGGTGATGCTGGACGTGCCCAGCTCCGGGAACCGCGCGTAATACGTGTCGGAGTCGAACCATCCGACGTCCGCGGTCAGGCCCATGCGCCCAAGCAACTTCATGCGCACGCGGCGTTTAAGCCGGCCGCTGTGCACGCCTACCGTGCGTTCAGTGGCGGAGCGGACAGCCTCGCCCGACTCCTCCACCGCGGCGTGCGCACCTTGCTTGATCCGCTCCGGCACTTCGTCCAGCCGGCGGGAGATGCGGCGAAGCTCGCGGTTGTCGATGCGCATCGTCACGCGCGCCATGCCCTCACCCCTTCGGCTGAACGGCGCTACACCGCGCCTTGCGGTAACGGGGACTGGACGGACACACCACGGTCAAGACGCGCAAGACGAGATCGCCCCCGCGAAGCTCGTCACCGCGGCGGACGTCCGCGGACGGGAGCAAGAACACACTGTGCGTGTGCTCCGCCCCCCACTGGTCCGCGGACTCCCTCTCCTCCGCTCCGGGAAGATCGACCTTGCAACGCACGGTCCCGACCTTCACGAACGTGGTGGAGCCCCCGCCCATCCCGTCACTCACGCGCGTCGGGCGGAACACCTCGCGGCGATCCCGGAGCATCGCGAGAACACTCACGACCACACCCCCGGCGTCCCCACGCTGTACACGCCGGACGCGAAGCCGGCCGCGCCGGTCACAAGATCCTGCTCGTCCTGCGTCAGCAGCACCCCAGCAGCCGCACGGCTCCACGTGTGGTCGCCCATGGCCTCATAGCTGAGACCCTCCGGGTTGTCCCACATGCGGCGCGCGAGCCGGAGGACAACCACGCGGGCAACCTCCGGGATCGTCACGTCCGTCCACGTCGGCTTACCGATCGTCAGGATGATCGCCGAAGCGTCCTCAAGAACCGCCGTCGCCCGCGCTAGATCCTCCGCCGCGAGGCTTCCGACCGGCAGCCCTAGACGCGCCTCCAGTTGCGCGACGCTTGCTAGCAGCATCCGGCTTCACCTCCTCCGGAGCGTCCGACACGTACTCGTAACCCCCGTCGTGGGACCCGACCAACCCGGAAGCGATCGCCTCCGGGAGGTCGAACACCGCCCCGTTGGGGCCCTTCACCAGCGGCATGACTAGGCCGTCTTGGTGTAGGTGTACGAGGTGAGGCCGATGCCGGCGCGCAGCACCTTCCCGCCGTACACGTGCAGCCCGCGGAGCCGGTCAGCGAAGGTGTCCTGAGCGCGCATGGCTTCGGTCTCCGTGACCTGCGAGACGAAGCACACCGAGGGCAGGTACGCGGCCATCGCGAACGGCTTGGTCAGCTCCGGCAGGTTCTCCGTGCTGTAGATCGTGAAGCCCAGCAGGCCACCCAGCGCGGCGTTCCGGAGACCCTCCGGCGAGCCGGACACGTCCACGCTGGTCAGCTTCGAGTCAGCGCCCAGAAGGGTGTGCTCGAACTCCGCGTTCACGAACAGCACGCGGCCACCCTGCGGAACCTTGGCCTTGTTCAGCGTCTTCCGCATGGTGCGGATCGCGTTGAACGCGTCGTTCCCGCTCAGGTCGGTCGCCGCGGTACCGGTCAGCTTGTGAGCGGTCGCGGTGTTCGTCGCCATCATGGCGAGGATGAACTTGTCCGCGTCCTCCGCGAGCGAAGTACCCGCACCCTGCGTGTAGACCTCCAGCGAGCCGGCAGCCTGCGCGCGGTCGATGTCATCGATCTGAAAGTCGAACGACTTCTCCTGATCGATGACCAGGTCGACGCTGGTCGTGGAGATCGCGTCCGGCTTCGTGGTCCGGCCGACAGTCCCGCCGGAGCCGTTGTCGACGGCACCCGTCTTGTAGTCCTTGATCACGATGTCACCGGCGGTGTTGATCGTGACCTTCGCGCCCCTGGTGAGGGTGCCCTCGTACTGCCGGTTCACGAGACCAGCGGCGATCGTCTGCTCCCGGAAGCTGGTCATCAGGCCGGCGTCCCACAGAGTGGGAATGAAGTTGGTGATAGCCACAGCGGGCCCTTTCTCGAAGTGTGAGTTCCGCCGCGATTCCAATCAGCGCGGAACGGTTACCGGCCGCCGATGTCCCGCGTACGCCCCTCGCGGTACGCGGCCATTCGTTGCGGCGGAGTCAGTGCGTCGAACTGCTCGCGCGTGAGCTGACCCGTTGCGGCAGGGTCGGAGCCGTTGCCCGGAACGGGCAGGGTCGGAGGCAGAGTCGGAGCGGAGGCCGTGGACGGCTGCGCGGGGATACGCTCCGCAAGCCGCTTGGCCTGCGCGTCGATCTCCTCCGGCTTCGTCGCGGTCAGGAACTCCGCGAGGTCCGCGGGAAGGCTGTGCCGCAACGCGGCAAGCTCGCGGTAGGTCTCCGCAAGCTGCGTCTCCGTCGCCGAAAGCGCCTGCGCCGTCTTCTCCTGATCGGACATCTGCGCCTGCTCGTACTGCGCGACCTTCGCCTGCGCAGCGGCAAGCGCGTCCTTCGTGGACTGCACGTCGCCGCGCAGGTTCTCCACCAGACGCGCCGCGCGCTCCGGGTCGAACGGACCGTCCCACTTGGGAGCGTTGTCCGCCGGAGCGGGAGCCGGCGTCGGAGCCGGAGCAGCCGGAGCCGGAACAGGTGCCGGAGCAGCCGGAGCCGGAACAGGTGCCGGAGGCTGCGTGGGAACCGGAGCAGGGTCCGCCGGAGCGGGAGCCGGAACAGGGTTCTGCGCAGGCGGAACAGGCATGGTCATACAGATCGATCCCCCTGGAATCGCGGCGGAGCCCTTGCCCACGCCGAAAGCCGGACACGCCACGCGCGCCCGGAACAGATGTGAAGTGCTGCGCTAGGCGGACAGTCCTCGCCGTCCGGCCCGATCGGCAGCGTTGAAAATCGGCACGACGTTGCAGCCGCACCCGTCGTGATAGCGGTGAAGATCAACCCGCCCCGCGAACCGCGCACTCTTGTACACGGGCCCACGCGTCGCGAGCATCCGGCAGAAATCGCACGGATCGGCGTCCGTCACGCGGGCCCAACCCCACGCGGAACCGTCGTCCTCCACCGCACCTTGAATGACGCGCCTACCGCCGTTCAAGGTGTGACGCATCGCGGACCGGCCCACCGCGCGACCGACCGAAGCGGCGATCTCCGGCGGCTTCTCGCCCCGCCGGAGCTTCGCCTTCGCCAGCCGCGGACCCGTCCAGATCATCGACCCGACAACCGGAGTCATCGGGAACGGCACGTTCGGCCCGTCCGGAGGTTCTCCCGCCGCGTCCTCCACCTCGCGGAGGTAGCGGTAAAACTCCATGGCGAGCGCCTCAGACACGGAGCGACCCCCGCGGATGATCGCGATCAGCTCCGCCAGCAGCGAAGCCCAACCCCGATCAGGGTTCGCGGGGTTCAACCGTGCCGCCACCAGGACCGCCGCGCGCGTCTCGATCTTCCCGCCTAGCGCGGCTTGGTCGCGTCGGTACTTGTCCATCCGCGCCGTTGGCGTGATCGGAGCCATCAGACTGCCGGAACGCCCTGACGCGTGATCGCGTCAGCGAGGCGGTCAGCGTCAGTCGGACGCGCGGCCAGCGTGCGCCACTGTTCAAGCTGCGTATCCGTGATCTCCGGAATCAGCTCAAACAGCCCTTCGGCCGGCGCACCGATCTGATGGAGCTTGACCAGCCCGTCAACGATCTGCGCGAACGAACGCGGCTCCGTGTCCCGCCACCGCACCGAAGCGCCCGGAGACGACACCCCCCGGACGTCCAGGACCGTATCCCACGAATCGCCGAAGTTCGTCTTGAACGCCCCGAGTTGCTTGTACATCGAGTCGTTCAGCGTGGCGATTCCTTCGACCGCGATGTTCGCGAGGTCCCCGACCATGATGAGCGGCGACCCGCGGCCAATGCTTACCAGCGTCTTGATCGCGGCTTCAATCGCGGCGAGGTGACCGGTAACGTCCGTCTGCTGGAAATCGCCGAACTTGCTATCCCCGGACTCACTCAGCCAAAGACGATTGACGGCCGCCTTAAACGGCTCGATCGGCTTGCCAAAGTTGGGGTTTGGTTTCAGAGGTGCGTCCGGCATGTCCGGCGGCAAGAACTCTTCCTTGTCCCGCGGGATGCTAAGGCCGATCGCCCATCGCTGACGGAACGACGCGTAGTGAAGCGCCATCAGCAGATAGAAGACGCTCGCGTTGATCCGGTCCTGTAGGTTGATCAGCGGCCGGATCAGCCCTTGCGCTTCGTCGTCCAGGCGGTCACGGAAACGCACCCAGGGGACGAAGTCCCGCCCGTGCTTCCGCGTCCCCGCATCGTTCAGCGCGCCGATCTGGACATCCCGTCCGTCCAGCGGGTTACCAGGGTCATCCGGGATGCCCATACGCCGGCCGGACACCCGCTCGTACGTGGTGACGTTGGAGCCGTGCCAGAACTCATAGCGCGTCAGGAACTCGCCGCTGGACGCGATGCGCTGCCCGATCTCCACCAGGCCAGCAAGCGGAAACTCCGCTTCGTCGTCGCCGTACCATGCCCAGCACTTGCGCGCGGCCGGCGTGCGGATCGTGTCCCCGTCCACCGCCACGTATGAAACGCCGTAGTCGATCGCGCCGCGGTGTGTAATCCCCTGACGCGCGCGAAGCTTGTTGGCCGTCCACACGTCCCACGCGGCGGACTCATTCACAGCCGCGCGGCCGGAACGGTACCCGTCCACGAAAAGCTGTTCCGCGAACGTGCCGGACAACAGCGGCAACCAATTCGTAATGGCCTGCCGCGCAATCGCCGCGTACTCGTCCGTCGCGTCCTTCGGCATGTACGGAATGTTGTGCTGACCCTTGAGGTAGCGGCGCACTAGGCCGATGTGTCCGTTAGCGGCGCGGCTCGCGTCCAACTCGCGGATCATCTCATCCGCCCAATTCTTCACACCGCTACCTCCCTTCGTCAGAAAGCGATCAACACGCCGGGTTGTTTCCGCTTCTCCATGCGGCCCGACTCCAGCAGCATCCGCCGCAACATGTGCGCGCCCACAGCGCAGACAGCGCGGTCGACCTTCCGCGGGGAATCGCGATTCTCCTTGCCGATCCCCACGCCGAAGCGGTTCGGCCGGCGACGCGCGTTCAACATGTGGAGGCGCAACGCGGGGTCACCGTCGTGCGTGATCGCACCCGCCCCGACGTCCGCATAGAACCGTTCGCAAGCCTCCGTGAACGGCTTCGTATTCAGCCGCATGTCCCACGCGGTTGCGTGCCGGAACTTCCCTTCGCGGGCCCACAGCAACAGCTTGTGACCGAACTCCGTCGCCCACGCATCGTGGTGTCCCTCGAAGTGGAGGACGTCACCCCAGAACGCGAGGACGTTGCGGTGTTGCAGCGCACCGCGAACGATGCGGTCCACGTCGCCCTTATCGACCCGCCAGTCATTACCGGCAGGGCCCGCGGGACAGTCCCAACCGGCGATCGAGAAAATGTGGCCGTCCGACACGCGGCAGCCCACCAGGGCGGTTGAGTCATCGTTCACGGAGCCGTCAAAGAACATCACGATCTCATCCTCCGGCGAAACCGCCTTGCCCTCCGCGGCAATCGCGTCCCACTCCGGAGCCGACACGAAAGCGTCCTCCGCGGCGACCACCTGATTGAGGAAATACCGCCGAGACTGCGACACCGGCTTACGCGGGTCACGAACCGCCTTCATCACGCGGTCCACGTCCAGCCAATCCGCGTCGCCCCTCGCGGCGATGATGCCGGCGCGGAGCGAATCGTCGTCCGCTAGATCGGTGTCCGGCGGAGCCTGGAGACTGTCCACCAGATACGGCGGATCGTCCTGGACGAGCCGGCCGCCAAGCCACGACTGGTAGCCATCCCACATGCGTTCAGCGACGCTGTCCTCACCAGGGATATGCGCGTTCGTAATCGCGAGCGTGCGCGCGGCACCGTCCCGCGACTTCACGCCGTTGTTCTCGATGACCTCCGCCATGCTGTGTCCGCTGTTGCCCGCAACCCAGTGGTGAGTTTCGTTCATCAGCACGAATGACGTGCGCTTACCCTCCAGCGACCGGAACGACGACGCGAACGCCTGGAGGATGCCGGCCGTTGTGTGCCAGATCTTTTGCCCAGCGTCAACGCCGTACTTCTCCCGCGCAGCGTCCGAAAGCATCGGGCCCAAGAGACCCATCGTGTTGCGCGTCTGTTCCTCGCTGACCGCGGTAACGGCGACCCAGGGCGCGCTGTGCGCGATCACTCGCGGCGTACCATCCGCGTTCCACCCGCCGAAGCGGCAAGGTCCGAGCAACTCCAGCAGGCACAAGAACGCGCCTAGCGGGTCCTTGCCCGCACCCTTCATCCGCTGGAACATGCCGGAGACGTAGACGAACTGTCCGTTCGCGTCGACCGCGTACCACCACAGAATGAACCGCAGTTGTTCCGCGGTCGGCTTGAACGGCAGTCCCTTACGCGGTCCGTCCGGCTGAAGAACGTTCTTCAGTCCCCACGTCAGGCCGGCGTAACCGAGCGAACGCGTAGGCTTCGGAATCCAAAAGCCGTCCGGCGTCTGGTGGAGATCCTCGCGGGGAAGCGGCAGCTTCTCCGGGTCCGTCTCCCAGGTCGGGCCGATGCTGTAGCGCTGCAACGACCCTCCTCCGTCAGAGTCCCAACCCCTTGTAAAGTTCGATCACGTCGGCGTCCTCGCCCTCCGCGGGCTGACTGCGGTCGATCTCCATGCGCACACGCCGGCGTGCGGCTTCGGTGGAAAGGAGATCGCCCATCGCGGACCACAGCGCGGTAAAGAGCTGCCCTGACGGCTTGCCGTAGTTGAGCATCCGCCCCAGCTCTTGAGTGACCACGCGCGCGGCCTGCCAATCGGACGGCTCGAAGTAGCGCGCCTGCCCGCTGGACGCGAGGGACTCGTACCACTCCATCGCGATGGCGTTCGTGGTGAACCCCAACGGCGGAGCCTCCACCGGTTCGGCGTCCGCGGGAATCTCGATCGTGTCGACCGCGCTGTCAGCGTTCCGGCGACGACGCTTATCGCTGCGCTTCGGAACAGGTCCACGCGTCCCCATGTCGTCGCCTCCCTCCGGCATCGCGGTACGCTCGCGGCATGACTGCGCCGCTGCGCAAGATCGTCAAAGTTGCAACGCCGGGCGCGAGGTGGACAGCGGCCGGCCTGGACTGCGGGCACATCGTCACCGTCAGCCGCGCGGACCAGCGCGCCGAAGTCGTGGCGTGCGAAGAGTGCGAGCGCGGTACGCCGGCCTACTTCACGGGCATCGGCTAGCGCCTCCGGCGGCCGTCACAATCCGTGCAAGGTCACGCCCTGGAAACCCGTACAAAATTCCGCGCGCTAACCCCTACCGTTCGACATCCCCCCAGGTGGGAGGGGGGTCCCCCCACCACCGACCAGGGCAGATAGGACATCGTCGCAGGTCACAGCCTTGCGTCACTCACCGTGACCGTAGCGACGGGTGAGCCTCCGCCGGCCGCAGCCTAGACGGACGCGACCGCGCAGCCGCACCCTGCTGACCAGTGCGTGTTGCATGACATGGCTTGCACGCAGATCGAAGGTTCGACAGTCGATGATCGCTGTGTCCCTCGACGTGGTCCACCTCGGTAGCCCTGCCCGCACACCGCGGTCCCTGTAGCTGACACACCCACCCATCGCGGCGGAACACAGCAACGCGAAGCGCAGCCCAATTAGCAGGAAGCGGCGACCTACGCCACGCCGGCATCACACACCATGCGCAATCCAACTGACTCCGATGTTGTCCCATGTGGCAGTCGCGCCACTGGTACCCGCGAACAGAAAGAGCTGGAACCCCTCAGGGGTGATGTTGATCGCCCGCGCTCCCCATCGCGCAGTCGACCCCGCACCCGACGCGATGTTCGCGGACATCACCGGAGGCGACGTGAACGGTACCGGGAAGGTAATGTTCACAGTCCAGGCAGCCCGCGCGGTGAACGAAACAGTTACCCCGCCCGACTGCACACCGTTCTTGCGGAGGCGGTCCGCTGTGACCCGCATCCCCGCGGCCCACTGTGTTTCAGGACCCGCCACCACAACCCCCTAGCGACGCACACAGCGTCCCCGTAAGCCACTACCCGCCGTTGGCTGAACGTCCGCGAGAGCGGCTCTCAGCGCCCTAGGGACGGTGGCTATGAACGCCCCGCAGTGCCGGAGCACGCGGGGAAGAAAGCGCAGGGGCCGGATTCGAACCGGCGTTATCACGAAGGGGCCATTCGCGGGACGTCGCTTCGCTACCCGCCGGACTCGAACCGGATCGTGCGTGATGTCCTAGGCCGCTAGACGACCCTGCGAAGTAGAAGCGCGGAGGGGTTAGCGCCCAGCGAGAACGCCTTCCGCTCTCCTCCGCGCACGCACGCCCAGACGACTCGAAGTCAGCCCGTTGACGTACGTTGAACCGGTTGGGGATGTGCTGCCCGCTTACACCATCCAGGCGTTTGACCACCCGGAGCGGGATTCGAACCCGGACCTTCCCCAAATCAACGGAGGCGTGTTGCCGATTACACCACCCTGCTACGGCGTGCGCCATGTGGCCACACAGCGCGGTTGCCGCTGTGCACAGTCGCAGGGAACGGGATTCGAACCCGCATTTCCTCCTCGCGAGACGGGGGGAATCGAACCCCCTCCACCCCCGGTATTTGCGCGGTCAAGCGCCATGTGCCGGCGGGGTGCGTACCTACACCACGTCTCTATAGCTCGCGCCAACAGGCTGACTAGGCCGGGAGACACTCACCACTGAGGGACGGGAGGGTCTCGAACCCCCATCGTGCTGATCAGGCCGCTCTACCAATTGAGCTACCGTCCCCATGCAAGCGGGAAACCACTCCCGCCGCGTGCCACGCCCCTAGATACCGCGTGGCTTCCCTCATCCCCTTGGGACCGCCGGCCGCGGCAATCTCCCGCGAGCGGAACCGCGCCGCGCGTCGCGCAGCTCTTATCGGTGCCTCACTATAGTTATGGCTCCGGGTGTTCTAGTTTCAGGCCCAAATCCGGGGGTTTCTAGGTAACGGCTACGTAACATCCTCCGTGCGCCACGCGGCCCACCTCGCGCGCCCATCGCGGCCCACAGCCTCCGCAGCCGGCGCGCAGGGCCCGATGTAGGAATGTAGGTTTGAACGTAGATCTGGTATTACCCTTAACGCGTTAGGGAGAATACAGAAGTGACCTACAAACCTACATTTCTACATCGGGGAACGAAAAACCCCCGGAGAGTGTCCGGGGGTTCACCGCGTGTGGCGGTCAGTTGGTCCACGCCTCTTCGTAGCCGAGCATGCGGGCGATGCGGTCGGCTTCGCGCTTGAGGATCTCCCCGAACTCCGTCACCGCGTCATCGCTGCCGAGCGCCTCCACCGTGTGAGCGTTGTTCTCCGTCCAGTACCCCAAGACGTCGCCAATGCCGTGAAGCAGCAACACCCGCGCCTCTTCCTTCTTTTGCGTCCGCGTGCGAAGCTTCGCGGCCGTCTCAGCGACCATTTCGTCATAGGTCTGTCCGTTGCCCATGTCCACGGTGTCAACCTCCGTTGTTCTTCGCTGTTGACACGACTGTACGCCCCGTGGACAGTACACGCAACCCCGTGGACGGTACACGCAGCCTCCGTTACACATTCGTGTTTACGGGTGTGCACGGTTGACACTCCGGCGTGTACACCCGTTCACACTGTCAACGACGGATGTCCTCCCCGCTGACCAGCACAATCCGCACGCGGTCCGGGTCGAACCGCTGTGTCCCGCGTGGGGCGCGGTTGACGATTACACCTGCGATGGCGGATGACAACAGCGCCCGCCGCTCCGCGGTTGACACTCGCATCAGCCCGGTTGACAGTTCCTCGTACTCCATGCCCGCGAAGTCTGGGAGGTTGACAACTCCGGTGTCTCCCGCGTTGTCGCGTGCGTCCTTTAGCGCGTCCTGGAGGTCCCGCACGCGACGCGCGTAGTCGGCGGGGTCATCGTCGTACAGGCCGGCTTCGCGGTCGTCGCGGAGTCGCCGGAGCCGCTTCTCCAGGTCTGTGACCGCGCGGGTCGCCTCGCGGTTGTCCGCGACGATGGTTGGGTCCGTGTGGAGTTTCCAGCGGGTTGCGATCTCTGCCCACGTGTCAAGGTCGTCAGGGTCCGCGGGGTCGAGCGCGGTCACGTACGCGAGGAACGCTTCACGGACCATCGGCTCCACGTGGTGTGCCTGGACGGTCGCGGGGTTCGGGCAGTGCACGCCGCGGATGTGGCGCGAGCATCGGTATGCCTTGCCGGTCCGCGCCATGGGCCCGCCGCAACCTTGACAGTGCATCGTCCCCGTGAGTTCCGCGGAGGCGGTTCCCCGTTTACCTTGCATGTCGAACGATCGGCCGGAGAGTGCGGTACGTGCGGCGCGTACGAGATCGGCCGGCAGCGCCTCCGCGTCGTCCGCGAACGCACGCACAGTGTGCCCGTGTGCGTCGCGGTACGCGTAGGGCTTCCCTCCGTCGTATGCCACCTGGAGACCCTCGTATGCCGGGTGATGGATCATCGCCCACAGCGTTCGCGAGGCCCATTCGGTACCGCGCGGGGAAGGCACTCCACGTTCGTTGAACATCACTGCGACTGCCCGCAGCGACACCCCCGCGCCTACCGCGGTGTACGCCTCCATGATGTGAGGCCACGTGTCCGGGTCAGGTTCTAGCTTGCGGGTGCCGGCGCGGACCCGCGTTCCGTATGGTGCGCGTCCCGTCCAGTCGCCGCTTTCCCGCATACGGTGGAACGTGGATCGCACGTTCTTGGATAGGCGGTCGGAGTACTGGAGTGCCATTTCCGCAAGCATGATCAGCGGGAGCCGGTACGCGTCGTTCCGGGTGTTCATCTGCTCGTGGTCAAAGATGATCCACGGTCGGACGCTCGCGGGCTGGTCCATGATCTCCAGGATCATCCGCGCGCCGCGCCGCGTGAATCTGTCGAGTGCGTAGCACCATAGGACGTCGATCCGGCCGGCGATCAGATCGTCCATCGCACGATCGATCTGTGGGCGTGCCTTGCCGGTCCACGCGGATACGTTCTCTGTGTACTCCGCGGCAACGTCGTAGCCTTCCACCGTGGCCCACTTGTGCCCGCGGTCTAGCTGCGTCTCGATGGACAGCGCGTCCACACCTTCGTCAACAACGCGTGACTTCCGGCCGTGGAGCCCAGCTTTTACGTACCGCGACTTGCGTCCGTGTAGTCCTGCCTTCATGGGCTGGAGTCTACGCAGGTCCGCGGTTGTTGTCAGGCGTTACGTGCGGCCAGGTCTACGACATGACCAGCGACACCCAGCCGGGACGGATGTGGCGCAAGAACCGCCAGCCCAACCCCACGTCCACGGGAACGGACCTGAACCGCAACTTCGCCTACAAGTGGGGCTGCTGCGGCGGCTCGTCCGGCAACGGCTCCAGCGAGACCTACCGGGGCACGGGCCCCGAGTCCGCCGTCGAGACGAAGGTCCTCGCCGACTTCGTGCGCAGCCGGGTCGTGGGCGGCAAGCAGCAGCTCGGGATGTTCCTCGACATCCACTCGGACGCGGAACTGGTGCTGTGGCCTTTCGGCTACACCTACAACAACACCGTGCCGGGCTCGATGTCCGCCGACGAGGAGGCCGCCCACCGCACCATCGGCCGGGAACTGGCCTCGACGAACGGCTTCGCGCCCGAGCAGTCCAGCGACCTCTACATCACCGACGGGACCACGGACGACTACACGTGGGGCCAGCAGCGCATCTTCTCGTTCACGTTCGAGCTGGCCGGGGGCAGCTTCTACCCGCCGCCGTCCGCGATCGCCGGCGAGGTGCAGCGCAGCCGCGAGGCCCTGCTGCGGCTGGCCGACTACGCCGACTGCCCCTACCGGGCCATCGGCAAGCAGAGCCAGTACTGCGCTCAGTGACGGGCGGCGCGCCGGTCCGGTGCGGCCCGCGACGGACCGGGCCGGCGCGTCAGCCGAAGCGCTCTCGGAGGGCGGGCAGGAGGTCCGCCTCCGCCCAGGTGCGGAAATCCTTCTGGTGCTCGGGCCCGGACTGGCAGAACGAGATGTGGGTGAAGCCCGCGTCGGCCCACTCCTGGACGGCCTCCACGTAGTCGTCCACGTCGTCGCCGCACGGGACGGACTCCACGACGTCCTCCGGGCGGACGGTCTTCGTGGCCGCCTCGAAGTTCGCCGGGCCCGGCAGCTCGGCCATCACCTTCCACGCCGGGGCGGAGAACTTCCACGTGCTGTGGGCGCGTTGCCTGCACTCCTCATAGTCGTGACCGAAGGCCACGGGAATCTGCCCGTAGACGGGCTTCCCGGCGCCGCCCTCGTCGCGGAAGAGCTCCACGACCTCGGGGACGGGCTGGTCGGAGATGAGAAGGTCCGCGTGCTCGGCGGCGAGGCGGCCGGCCCGCGGGCCGAAGGCCGCCATGCCGATCCGGACGGGCTCGTCGGGCAGGTCGTACAGCTTCGCGGAGTCGACGGTGAAGTGGCGGCCGCGGTAGTTCACGTAGCCGCCGCCGAACAGGCCTCGGATGATCTCCACGGCCTCGGCGAACATCTCGTGCCGGACGTCCACCGACGGCCATCCGCGCCCGACGACGTGCTCGTTGAGGTTCTCCCCCGCGCCGAGCCCGAGCGTGAACCGGCCGTCGGACAGCACGCCCATCGTGGCGGCCTTCTGCGCCACCACGGCCGGGTGGTAGCGCATGATCGGGCAGGTCACGAACGTCATCAGCGGGATGTGGTGGGTGGCCTGGGCGAGCGCGCCGAGCACCGACCAGGCGTAGGCGGAGTGGCCCTGGCTCTCCAGCCACGGGAAGTAGTGATCGGAGATCACCGAGTAGGCGAACCCCGCCTCCTCGGCCTCCACGAGGTCGGTGACGAGCTGCTTGGGCGGCGTCTGCTCGCAGAGCAGCGTGTATCCGAATTCCATGTCAGATCCCCAGGAGGTCCATGATGTCGTCGGCGTGTTCTTCCTCTTCGGCGAGGATGTGCTCCATCAGCCGCCGGGTCGTCACGTCGCCGTCGCCGAGCCAGCGGATGATCTCCTGGTAGGACTCGATGACGATCCGCTCGGCGACGAGGTTCTCCTCCAGCATGCTCTTGAGGTCGTTCTCGTCGAACGTCCTGTAGGTGGTGTGGGAACGCCCCGCCAGCGTCTTCGGATCGAAGTCCGGCCGCCCGCCGAGCTGGCTGATGCGCTCCGCGGCGCGCATCGCGTGGCCGCGCTCCTCGTCGGCGTGTTCGCTGAACTCCGCCGACACCTGCGCCCGGTCGATCCCCGTCGCGCTGATCGCGTGCTGCGCGTAGCGCATCCAGCACACGATCTCCGTCGCGAGGACGTCGTTCAGGACGCCGATGACCTCCTCGGCGCTCCTGCCGTAGCCCGCCGTCACCGGGCCGTCGGTCATTTTTTCGCGGGCGCGCTCCCGGATCGCCGCGACGTCGATGCTGAAGCTGCTCTCGGCCATGCACCCCTCCTGATCAGCACGGATGTGGTCCCCCTACCCACCAGGGGCCACTCATGCCTGGGCGCCGACGCGAGGAACCTGCCGCCCGGAGGGTTACTTGGCCACCGTACGTGACATCTGCTATACGTAGAGCTACCTCACTCCGACCTGGGGCGAGGGAAAGGGACATCCGGTATCCACCTTGAGATCCGGGCGTGACAAGGAAGAAAAGGAACCACATGAAGTCCTTCAGCTACACCGAGCTCGACAAGCTCGCCGGTGAGGTTCTGCCGGAGCGCGCCGTGCTGTCCACCCTTCTCGTCGGGGGCGGCGAGAACGAGAACGGCAACCTCAACCTCAACCACGGCGGTGGCGACGGCGGCACGACCGCGATCATGAACGCCTGCCAGAGCCAGCAGACCCGTCCCGACAGCGGCCTGCTGCAGCTCGTCGGCCTGCACGCGCAGACCGACGCCAGCTCGCAGTCCTGCGTGCCGGGCGCCGCGATCTCCGGCCACTGAGCCGAACGCGCGTAACCGCGGGCTTCTGCTCGCAACCGGAAGGGCTGGCGGCTTCCGCCAGCCCTTCCCCCTTCCTCCAGCGAAGCGAAAGCGATCCCATGAGCTCTTCCAACCCTCCGCGGCTCACCTACGCGGAACTCGACCGGTTGACCGCGGAGGTCCTGCCCCGGCGGCTCGCGCTGTCCGCCCGGACGGGCGGCGGCCACCACGGCGGCGACACCGAGGTGTTCTACGCGTGCCAGGCCACCCAGTCCGCCGGCACGTCCGGCCTGCTCGGCACCGGCCTGCTCGCCGAGGCCCCGACCTCGACGGTGTCCTGCATCCCCGCCGTCGTGGTGCACGACGACCGATGAGCGCACCCGCCGCCCTCGCCCTGCCCGCACTGGTGGACGGCGCCGAGCTCGTCGGTGAGTTCAAGAACTCCGGGTACCGGGAGCCGCCGCAGCTGGTCCGCCTGCCGAACCGGCAGCTCGTCCGGCTGCCTCCGCTGCTCTTCCTGGTCGCCAGGGCGCTGCACGAGCACCGCCATCTGGCGGGCGAGGGCGACGTGGCCGCCTCGCTCGCCACGGTGGCCGACTCGGTCAGCCGGGAGGCCGGCGCGCGGCTGTCCGCCGAGCAGATCGTCTACCTGGTGGACCGCAAGCTCGCCCCGCTCGGCGTCACCACCTTCAGCGACGGCACCGCGCCGCAGAGCGTGCGGTCCGACCCGTTCCTCGCGCTCAAGTTCAAGGTCGCGGTGTTCCCCGAGTCGGTCACCTGGTTCATCGGCGGCCTGTTCGCCTGGCTGTTCCGGCCCTGGGTGATGGCGCCCGTGCTCGGCGCGTTCATGGCCGGCGAGGTCTGGGTGCTCACGTCCCATTCGATCGCCGACGCCCTGTCGATGGCGATCCTCAAGCCGGTCAGCATCCTGCTGGTGATCGCGCTCGGGATCGCCTCGTGCGCGTTCCACGAGATCGGGCACGCCTCGGCCTGCCGGTACGGCGGCGTCCGCCCCGGCGTCATGGGCTGCGGTATCTACCTGGTGTGGCCCGCGTTCTACACCGACATCACCGAGTCGTACCGGCTCGGCCGCGGGGGACGGCTCCGCACCGACCTCGCCGGCGTCTACTTCAACGGCATCTTCGTCATCGGGCTGACCCTGCTGTACGCGCAGACGGGGTTCGCGCCGCTGCTGGTCGCCATCGTCTACGTCAATCTGGAGATCGTGCAGCAGCTGCTGCCCACGCTCCGGTTCGACGGGTACTACATCATGTCGGACCTCATCGGCATCCCCGACCTGTTCCGGTACATCGGGCCGATCCTGCGCCGGACGCTCCTGCGGCGCCCCGCCGACGCCCGGCTCGAAGACCTCAAGCGCTGGCCGCAGATCTTCGTCACGATCTGGGTGCTGACGGTGATCCCCATGCTGGCGTTCCAGATCGTGCTGATCATCACCCAGGTCCCCGGGCTGGTGGCCCAGGACTGGGGCATGATGCGCAGGCTCGCGTCCGCCGCCGCCGACGGCGCGGACCCCCTCACGCTGCTCACCTCCGGCCTCCAGATCGTCCTGCTGGTCCTGCCGCTGATCGGTGTGGCGTTCATCCTCTACAGCATGGCCCGCGGGGTGGT
Source organism: Actinomadura coerulea (assembly GCF_014208105.1). Classification (NCBI taxonomy): domain Bacteria; kingdom Bacillati; phylum Actinomycetota; class Actinomycetes; order Streptosporangiales; family Thermomonosporaceae; genus Actinomadura; species Actinomadura coerulea. The sequence goes on along the minus strand of NZ_JACHMQ010000001.1, from coordinate 7,974,272 downwards.
GCGGTGGGCCGTCCGGTATGTGAACGCGCCCGTCGCCGAGGCGGCCTCCGGTACCTGACAGACCCGTTCCGCCAACGCGCCGGGTGCCACCAGGGGGGCACCCGGCGCGTTCTTTACTGTCCAGAGAAATGCATTTTATAAGCTTTTCCGGGCGCGCTTCGGACCGCGAGGGCACGGGAATCCCCGGGAACGGGAAGAGAAACTCCACACAAAGGATCTCTTCCTCTCCCAAGGCCGGCGCGACTCACCGCCGGTGTTTCCGGAAGGCCCCGCGTTGCTCCGTCGCCCCACCCCCGCCGCATGGCTGGGGGCCTTCGCGCTCCTCCTGCCCCTCGTGCTCGCGGACCGGTCCGCGGCGGACGTCCCGGCCCGCGCCGAGGTGGTCGCCGAGACGGCCGTCGCGCCCCGCACCCTGGACCTGACCATCGCCTCCCCCGCCATGGAGGGCCGGCAGAAGGTACGGCTCCTGCTCCCGCCGGGCTGGTCCCGGGACGCGGAGCGCACCTGGCCCGCGCTGTGGCTGCTGCACGGCGGCGTCGACGACTACACGGCCTGGACCCGCGACACCGACGTCGCGGAACTCACCGCCCGCGCCGGCGTCATCGTCGTCATGCCGAACGGCGGCCGCTGCGGAAATTACTCCGACTGGTGGAATTACGGGAAGGGCGGCCCGCCGCGCTGGGAGACGTTCCACATGACCGAACTGCGCGGCATTCTCGAACGGGGCTACCGCGCGGGCACGCGACGCGTGGTCGCCGGCAATTCCATGGGGGGTCTCGGCGCCATGCTGTACGCGGCCCGGTTCCCCGGCGCGTTCGCGGCCGCCGCGGCGTTCAGCGGCTACCTCGACACCCTGTACGGCCACGAGCCGGGCGACGACTCGGCGGGCTGGGGGCCGTCCCTGGCCTGCCCCGGCACCGACTGGCGGCGGGTGTGGGGCGACCCCGACGGCCAGGCCGCGATCTGGCACGCCCACAACCCGGCCGATCTCGCGGGGCGGCTGCGCGGGGTCCGGCTCTGGGTGGCGAGCGGGAACGGCAGGGCCGGGTCGCTCGGCGGGCTGCCGTTCACCGACCCGGTGGAGGCCGGCGCGAACGACCACGCCCACGCGTTCGCCGACCGGCTACGGGCCCTCGGCGTCCCGGTGACCGCCCGCTACTTCGACGGGCAGCACGACTGGCCGTACTGGCAGCGCGATCTGCACGAGGCGTACCCGATGCTCATGGGCGCCCTGGGCCTCGGCCCGTGCCCCGGGCTCAGTCGTTCTTGAGCCGCTCCGTGGCGTCCTCCACGCCGAGCGGCCCGTGCCATTCGAGCAGCAGGACGGTGGCGTCGTCGTCCAGGCGACCCGCGTGGTGCTCCAGGATGCTGTGGACGAGGCGCCGCAGCGTCTCGGGGACCGACAGCCCGTCGGCCTCGCGCCGGATGATGAAGTCGACGAACCGGTCCAGCCCGAACTCCTGCTTGCTCGGGTCGCGCGCCTCCACGATCCCGTCGCTGTAGAACAGGATCCGATCGCCCGGCTCCAACTGCTCGCCGCACACCTCCGGGTGCACGCCGAGGCCGGTGCCGAGCGGGGCGCCGGGCGGGCACTCCAGCGTGGTGACCCACCGGGACCTGCGGATGACGACGGGCGGAGGGTGTCCGTGCGAGATCCACGACAGCCTTCCCGACGGCAGGTCGAGCTCGGCCAGCACACCCGTGACGAAGCGCCCGCTCGGGTCCTGTTCGAGCAGCGCCGCCTCGACCGCCTGCGCCGTCTCGATGAGACCGGAACCCTGGATCCGGGCGTTCCGGCACGCCGCGACGGCGAGGTTGGAGGTGAGCCCGGCGGCGGTGTCGTGGCCCATGGCGTCGAAGATCGTGAGATGGACGGTGTCGCCCGCGAGCGCGTAGTCGAAGGTGTCGCCGCCGAGCATGTAGGCCGGCTCCAGCGCGGCGCCGATGACCACCTGGTCGTTCGCGAAGGTCATCGGCGGCAGCAGCCGCCACTGCATCTCCGCCGAGACCGTCATGTCCCTGGTCCGCACGAGCCGGGAGAAGGAGTCGCTGTACGGGCCCTTGCTGACGATGATCAACGCGACCAGGCCGGCCAGGACCTCGGCATCCTCCAGGACCCGGGCGTCGTCGCGGCGGACGGTCACGCGCAGCACGCCGAGGCGCTCGGCCCCGTCGAGGATCGGCACCCAGTATTGGCACTTCCCGCCGTCGAGGACCTGCCCGAACGCGGGCTCCATCGTCTGGAAGGCCCGGCCCGCGACCGTCCCGTCGACCCTCAGTTCCGGGGTCTCGGCGCCGGGGTTCCGCCCGGCGTCCGGGCCCTCGCCCGTCAGCAGCCGCAGCACCGTCTGCTGGAGGTCCACGACGTAGATGACCGCGTCATGCAGGCCGTGGGCGGCGGCGCGCCGGGCCACCGCGCCCGGCAGCTGCTCCATCGACATCAGATGGCTGGCCGCCAGCAGCTCTCTCAGCATCGGTTCGCCGCCCTGCTCGCTCTGGATCTCGGGGCTCGTGCACTCCACCGTCCCGCGGGCGGACCACCTCTCACCAGGACCGCACTCCCCTTTCCTGGGGAATGCCTTACCCTACCTCGCCTCGTCCATGTGGCATCCGGTCCGAGGCGGGCCAGACGTAGGGCAGGTCGTCCGGCACGCCGGGGAACAGGGGGCGGTAGAAGCCGGGGTCCTTCCGGACGAGCGCCGAGCGGTGGCTGAGGTGGAAGGCGGGGTCGCCGAGCCAGGGCGGCAGTTCCCCCGCCGCGGCGAGCCGCTCCTGCCCGCGCGGGCGCCGGACGCCCCGCACCTCGGCGAGCTCGGCCGTCAGCGTCGCCGCGCAGGTGTCGCCGTGGCCGAGGGCGCACCAGTGCCCGCAGATCTCCAGGCCGTACCGGACGAGCGCCTCCTCGTACCCCGTCCACATGAGCGCCGCCGGGTGGCGCCGCCAGCCGTAGCCGGGCACGGTGAGCGCCCGCAGGACCTGGACGGCCTCGACGCGCTGCTTGCCGAGCCGCCGCCGGTCGAGGACGCCGGCCGTGGCCGCGAAGTCCGCGTACGGCAGAAAGGTCTGCACACCGCCCCCTCGGATACGCCCGCCCGGCATACCTACCCGGGAAGACGCCGGCAAGCGCGTCGCGCGCCCGGTCAGGACCGGGACGGGGACGGACCGGAGGGCAGCAGCGCGGCGATCCCGGGCTTCAGCAGGCCGCGGACGTTCGCGTAGGAGGTGCCGAAGTTCAGGTTGCCGCAGCCGTCGCTGCCCCCCGCCAGGAAGGAGATCTCGAATCCGGTGGGGGTGAGGAACGGGAACAGGGACGGCACCTGGGCGAGCGTCGCTCCCCGGTCCCTGCGCGGGGAGAAGTCGGCGAGGTCGAAGGGCCCGTCGGGGCTGCAGTCCTGCCACCGGCGCTCGTTCGGGGCCGGCTTCTGCGGGACGAGGGAGTTGAGCCGGCGCACGCCGTCCGCGGTGAGCGTGGCGGGCTGGAAGATCTCGGCGGCGGTGAGCCGGCGGCCGGTGCGCAGGTCGACGTTGACGACCTCGCCGCCCGGGGAGCCGTCCGCCTGCTGGCAGTTGTCCGACAGCATGTAGTAGCGGACGGACACCAGGCGGGGGCCGCGCAGCCCGAGCCTGGTCTCGGTGCCGAGCTTCACGGGCTTGCCCTTGCAGTCGATCTGGGAGGCGAGCCGTCTCGCGGAGGCGACGAGCCGGTCCACCGGCCCGCGGAGCTCGGCGTTGACGCGGCGCTCCAGCGCGGGGTCCTTCAGCCCGGTGACCTTGGGGTACCGCGCGTTCTGGATCTCGATCGCCGGCCCGGTGAGCTTGCGGTTGTCGGCGACGAGGGTGACGACGGGGGCGGGTGCGGCGGCGGCGGGCGTCTGGGGCTCGTGGTCCTGCACCGCGTAGACGACGCCGCCCGCCGTGCCCGCGACCACGGCGGCCCCCGCTGCCGCCATCGCGCCCTTGCCGGCCGCGGTGGCGAGGAAGCCCTTGCTCACTGCCGCCCCGGTGGTCCCCACACCACCGGCACCGCCCGCACCGCCCGCGCCGGCCGTGCCCGCCGCGCCGGCCGTGCCCGCGGTCGCTCCCGCAGCTCCGGCCGCTCCGGGCGCGACGGCGAGGGCGCCGAGCGGGAACAGCGCGACCAGCGCGACCGCGGCGGCGGCCAGGGCGCGCACGCCCCGCTGCTCCCAGTCGCTCCCGTACGCGGCGACGGCGACGGACTCCAGCCGCGTGACGAACTCCGCCGCGCCCGGCGGACGCTGCCCCGGGTCCTTCGCCATGCCCTCCAGGACGATCCGGCGCAGCGGCTGGGGCACCTCGCGCACGTCGACCTGCGCGGTGAGGTGCTGGTTCATCAGGGCGGCCCGCTCGGCGGTCGCGAAGGGGCGCCGCCCGGTGACGCACTCCACGAACACGCACGTCGCGGCGTACACGTCGGTCGCGGGGCTGGCGGGTTCGCCGCGCCACTGCTCGGGGGCCATGTAGACCGGCGTCCCGGACATCGAGCTGCCGCCCGCCAGGACGGCGATGCCGAAGTCCACGAGCTTGCTCAGACCGTCGCCCCGCACCACGACGTTCGCCGGCTTGTAGTCGCGGTGGACGACGCCGACCGCGTGGGCGGCCGCGAGACCGAGCAGGGAGCCCTTCAGCACGAGCAGCGCCGCCTCCGGGGCGAGGGCCCCGTGCTCGCGCAGCACCTCCTTCAGGGACGCGCCGTTCACCGCCTCCATGACGATCGCCGCGCCGTGCTCCCCTTCCACGAACTGGTAGAGGCGCGCGACGTACGGGCTGGTCAGGCGCCCCAGCATCCGCGCCTCGGACCGCAGCGCGTCGACCGCGCCGGGGTCCCCGCCGACCAGGTACTTGATCGCGACAGGGGTCCCGGACCCCGTGTGGCGGGCCAGGACGACCCGTCCCTGCGCGCCCCGTCCGAGCTCACGCTCCTCGGTGAACCCCGTCAGCCGCCAGTCCATCCCGCGCTCCCGCCACTCTTCAGATCATGCTTCACAGGACGGTGACGCCACCGCGTGAGGAAAGGTTCGCGGAAAGTCCGCACGAACGCCACATCCGGGAGCCGGCCGCGGGGCCCCGGGGCCGGCCGGTGAGATGGGACACACCTCCCGCGGCGCGCCCCCGGGCCCGGGAGCGCTCGAAGCCACAGGTCACGGGCCGCGCTTATCATTCCATGACAAAGCGCGGAGGAAAAGTGCGGCCGGGAATTCGCGGAAGGAATGTGCTACAACCCGTTGGGGTTCGCCGACCGCGAAAGGATCTTCATGGGCGCAGCGGAGGCTCTTGCCGGGGTCGTCGACACGGAGCGCTATCCGCTGGCCGCGCCGGGCGGCGCGGGCTGGGACGTTCTCGTTTCCCAGACCAGGGCTGAACTGGCGAAAACGGGCTGCTGCGTGCTGCCCGACTTCATTCGCCCGGCATTGCTGGACGCGCTGCGCGCGGAATGCGAGGCCATCGCGCCGCACGCTCATTACGACGTCGAAACGGTGAACGCCTACAACATCGATGTGAGCACGCCATTGCCGGAAGGCCATCCGGGGCTCATCACCGTCGAGCGGGGCAACGCGTTCGTCGCCCGCGACCGCATCCCCGCGGACTCGGTCGTCGACCGGCTCTACGCGAGCGGGCTCTTCCAGCGCTTCGTGGCGGCCTGCTTCGGGCTGCCCCGGGTGCACGAGCTGGCCGACCCGCTGTCGGGGCTCGTCCTCAACGTCGTCAACCCGGGAATGGAGCATCCCTGGCACTTCGACACCAACGAGTTCACGGTCAGCCTGCTGACGCGGGAACCCGAGGACGGGGGCGTCTTCGAGTACTGCCCGAACATCAGGTCGGCGGAGGCGGAGAACTTCGGCGACGTGCGCCGCGTGCTGACCGGGCGCGGCGGCGACCTCGTCCGCCGGCTCACACTCCGCCCGGGCGACCTGCAGTTGTTCAAGGGACGGTACTCGCTGCACCGGGTCGCCGCGGTCCGGGGGGACACGGCGCGGCACACGGCGATCCTCGCCTACAGCGAGCGCCCGGGGGTCATCGGCAGCGTCGCGCGCACGAGGCAGCTCTTCGGCCGCGTCCTGCCCGAGCACCTGGCGGCGGAGGGGCGCGCCGTCCGCGTCGACCGGCTGCTGGACTAGGAGGCACCGCCCGTGCACACGGACGCCACAGGGAAGATCTCGCTCGACCACATCTACACCAGCCCCGATCCCCGCGCCTACTTCGGTACGCTGCGCGAACTCGACTACGACATTCCGGAACTGGCCAAACCACACTTCCAGCGCCTCATCGCCGAATACCGGGAGGCGCGCGGCGTCCCGGTTCCCACCGTTCTCGATATCGGCTGTTCCTACGGCATCAACGCGGCTCTGCTGAATCACGGCGCGACGATGGCGGAGCTGTACGATCGCTACGGCGGTCCCGACGCCCTCGGATACACCCGCGCCAGGCTGCTGGCCCGAGACCGGGAGTTGGTCCGTTCCCGTGAAACGACGAGCCGGCTGCGTTTCCTCGGCTTGGACGCCTCCGACAGCGCCCTTTCCTACGCGCTCGAAGCCGGTTTCCTCGACGGCGCCGTCCACGCGGATCTGGAGAACGGCGAGCCGACGGCCGGGCAGCGCGCCCAGCTCGCCGCGACGGACCTGGTCATCTCGACGGGCTGCCTCGGATATGTCACCGAGCGCACCATCTCCCGCGTCGTCGAGGCGCACGGGGAACGCCGGCCGTGGATGGCGCACTTCGTGCTGCGCATGTTCCCGTTCGACCCGGTCGCCGAGGTGCTCGCGGCCGCCGGGTACACGACGGTCCGGCACGACGGCCTGTTCCGGCAGCGGCGGTTCGCGACACCGCAGGAGCAGGCGCTCGTCCTGGACCGGCTCGCCGAGGTCGGCGCCGACCCGAGCGGCCTGGAGACCGGCGGCTGGTTCTACGCGCAGCTCTACGTCTCCCGTCCACGCGACTGACCCCTTTCGGGGAACGAACAGAACAAGAGGATCGATGTGAACGCCGGCGAAGAACTGTCGTCCCGCACCTTCGGCAACGAGGAGCGCCTGCCGCGGGTGCCGCTGCCCACGCTCGACGAGACCTGCGAGCGGTTCCTCGAATGGTGCGGGCCGCTGCTGACCGCGGACGAGCGGGCCCGGACGGAGTCGGCGCTGGCGTCGTTCGCGCGCCCCGGCGGGCCGGGCCGCAGGCTGCACGCGGCGCTGGAGCGCTACGAGGCGGGCGAGGGCGTGGACAGCTGGCTGGACACGTTCTGGCCCTACCGGTACCTCGGCCGCCGCGACCGGATCGCGCTGAACGCCAACTTCTTCTTCCTGTTCAAGGAGTCGCCGGAAGGGCAGGTCGAGCGCGCGGCCGGCCTCGTCGCCGGAGCGCTGGACTACAAGCTGCGGCTCGACCGCGAGGAGATCCCGCCCGTCGTGCAGCGCGGCCGGCCGCTGTCGATGGCGCAGAACCGGTACCTGTTCTCCACCACCCGGATTCCCGGCGCCGAGCAGGACACCGTCCGCGCCCCCTACACCGCCGAGTGGCCCGGCCCCTCGGACGCCCGCCACATCGTGGTGCTCTTCCGCGGCAACATGATCCGGATGGACGTGCTGGGGCCCGACGGCCGCCCCCACACGCTGGGGGAGCTGCGGGCGGGCCTGGCCGCCGTCATGAAGGCGGAGGCCGCGCCGGAGCCGTCCGCCGGGCACCTCACCACGAAGGCCCGCGCCGAGTGGGCGGCCAGCCGCGAGGCGCTGCTCGCCCTCGGCAACACCAAGGCGCTCGACGACGTCGAGACCGCGCTGTTCTGCGTGTGCCTGGAGGACTTCGTCCCCCCGAACCCCCTCGACGCCTGCGACCACCTGCTCCACGGCGACAGCGCCAACCGCTGGTTCGACAAGGCCGTCTCCTTCGTCGTGTTCGGGGACGGCACCGCGGGCATCAACGTGGAGCACTGCGGGCTGGACGGCACCACGATCCTCAGCTTCGTCGACGCGCTGCTGAGCGAGTCCCCGGAGGAGCTGTCGCGGCGGTCGGGCGCCCGGTCGCAGGGCCTCCCGGTCGTGGAGGCGATCGAGTTCACCCTGGACGACGCCCTGCGGCGCGACATCGGCGACGCCGCGGCGGCGTTCGCCGCCTACGGGGCGGCCACGGCCACCGCGACCGTGTCGTTCGACGACTTCGGCACCGAGAGCGTCAAGCAGCTGAAGATGTCGCCGGACGCGTTCGTCCAGATGGCCTACCAGCTCGCCCACAAGCGCGCCAAGGGCCGCGTCGGCGCCACCTACGAGTCGATCGCCACCCGCCAGTACCGCAACGGGCGGACCGAGGCGATGCGGGTCGTCACCCCCGAGGCACTCCGCTTCGTCGAGGCCATGGACGACCCCGCGGCCGGGGCCGGGGCGCGCCGGGACGCCTTCCGCGCCGCCGCCGACGCCCACGTCCGCCGGGCCAGGGAGTGCCAGGCGGGGCAGGCGCCCGAGCAGCACCTCTGGGAGCTCCAGCTCATCCAGAAGCGGCGCGGCGCCGAGCTGGGCGTCACCGAGCCGCTCCCGCTGTTCCAGTCCCCCGGGTGGCTCGTCATGCGGGACGACTACCTGAGCACCAGCTCGGCGCCGTCGGTCAACATCCGGTACTTCGGGTTCGGCTCGACGAGCGAGCAGTGCATCGGCGTCGCCTACGTCCTGCTCCCCGACCGGTTCAACGTCTACCTGAGCACCCCGCGGCCGGTGGCGGACGCGATGCTGGAGTTCGCCGACCGGCTCCGCGAGGCCGTCCGGGAGCTGCGGGAGCTCCTGGCGTGATCACCGGCCGGGTCGCGCCGGCCGGTGCCTCCGCCCGATCGGGTAGAGCCAGCGCCGGAACACCCGGCTGAGCCCGGGCATCACGAACACGGTGAGCAGCGGGATCACGATGACGGGGAACGTCAGCGCCCGCACCGGCAGCGGCCACGCCTTCGTCAGCGGCGTGACGAACGCCTGGAGCAGCAGGCTGAGCGGGTACACCGCGCAGAAGGTCACCACGATCATCTTGAGCTTGGAGGGCGGCGGGACGGACTCGCCGGGCAGGTTGAACCACGTCTCCAGCCCGGTGGTGTCCTGCCGGTGCTCGTCGGCGATCCCGCTGACCCGCTCGATCCACTCCGCGCGCTCGCCGGAGTGCAGCCACCGGTCGAGACTCTTCTGGTCGGCGAAGTTCACGACCGTGTAGTACCGGTGCCGCGACCCCTCCGCGCGCAGCCAGGTGGCGCCCTGGTGGCCGGAGTACCGGGTCGCGACGTCGTGGAGCCCCTCCGCCCACTCCTCGAAGTCGCGCTCCCGGCCCGGTTTGACGTCCCAGGTGAACACGATCGTGACGGGCTCGGTCTCCGCGGAAGCCATGGCTGAGATCTCACCCGTCCCGCCCGGTCCATGCATGTATGTACCGATCAGGTGGTGGCGAGCGCCTCGGTGGGGCTGAGGCGGGACGCCCGGACCGCCGGGTACAGGCCGGCGACCGCGCCGATGAGCAGCGTCGCGGCGACGCCGCCGAGCACCGCCCACGCGGGGACGATGACCGGCCATCCCTGGGAGACGGCGTACACGGCGGTGACGAGCGCGCCGACGACCGCGCCGCCGAGGCCGCCGAGCGCCGACAGCAGCAGCGACTCGGCGAGGAACTGCGTGCGGATCTGGCCGCGGGTCGCGCCGAGGGAGCGGCGCAGCCCGATCTCCGACCGCCGCTCCAGCACCGAGATGACCATGGTGTTGGCGACCCCCACGCCGCCGACCAGCAGCGCGACCGCGCCGAGGCCGAGCAGCAGCCCGGTGAACGCCTCGCCCGCCGCCTTCTTGGCCGCCAGGGCGTCCGACGGCCGCGACACCTCCACCTCGTTCGGCGCCTCCGGGTTGGCGGTCGCGCCCAGCACGTCCCGGACGTCCTCGACGCTCGCCTCCGCCGACCGGGTGTAGATCGTCGTCGGATGGCCGTCGAAGCCGAGCCGGGACTGCGCCGCGGGCCAGCCGACCAGCGCGGCGCCGTCGAGCTCGGGGGCCAGTGCCGCCGGCTCCAGGATGCCGATCACGGTGAACCAGCGGCCGCCGACCAGCACCTGGACGTCCGGGGCCGCGTGCCCGATCCCGAGGCGCCGCGCGGCGGTCGAGCCGAGGACCGTCGCGGGGAAGCCGCCGGTCGCGGCGTTCAGCCACACACCGCTGCGCAGTCTCGCCCCCGTCGCGGCGCGCAGGTCGGTGCGGGCCGCGTACGCCGAGATCCCGTTGGTCTCCGTCTCGGGAATCCTGCCCGTCCGGTACACCTTCACCCCGTCCAGCAGGCCGGCCGCCGAGACCTCCCGAACCGGGGCTATCCGGGCCACCATGGCCTCCGACTCCAGGGGCAGCTGCGCCTTGTCGCCGGTCAGGGTGCTGCCGGGCGAGACGGTCAGCAGGTTGGTGCCGAGCGCCGACAGGGCCCGGTCGAGGTCGGCGCGGGAGGAGGAGGACACCCCGACGACCGCGACCATCGCGGCGATCCCGATCGCGATGCCGAGCGCGGACAGGAACGCCCGCATCGGCCGGGTCCGCAGGCCGACCGCGCCGACCCTGAGCACGTCGCCCGGCCACAGCCGGGCCGGCTGGAGCGTCGCGGCCGTCATCGCGCCGCCTCCGCCAGGCGCGAGCCGTCCCCCGTCGAGTCGTCACCCGCCGCCTCCCCCGACGAGTCTTCCACCACCAGGCCGTCGCGCATCCGGACGCGGCGGGGCAGGGCCGCCGCGATCTCCCGGTCGTGCGTGATGATCACAACGGTGGTGCCGGCGGCGTGCAGCTCGTGCAGCAGGGCCATCACGCCGTCGCCGGACACCGAGTCCAGCGCGCCGGTCGGCTCGTCCGCGAGCAGCAGCGCGGGGTCCCCGGCGACCGCCCGCGCGATCGCGACCCGCTGCCGCTCGCCGCCGGACAGCTCGTGCGGCTCGTGCTCCAGCCGGTGGCCGAGCCCGACCCGCTCCAGCGCCGCCGCGGCCCGCCGCCGCCGCGCCGCCGGGCGCAGCCCGGAGTACAGCAGGCCGTCCGCGACGTTGTCGATCGCCCGGGTCCCGGCCGCCAGATGGAAGTGCTGGAAGACGAACCCGATGCGGCCGGCGCGCAGCGCCGACAGCCGCGCGTCCGAGAGCCGCCCCACGTCGTGGCCGTCGATGCGGATCTCCCCAGAGGTGGGCCGGTCCAGGGTGCCGAGCATGTTGAGCATGGTCGTCTTGCCGGAGCCGGAGGGGCCGACGATCGCGACGAGCTCCCCCTCGTCGATGTGCAGCGACACCCCGGCGAGCGCGTGCACGCCGCCCGGGTAGGACTTCCGGACGTCCCGCAGCGTGATCATTTCGGCACCCCCACGAGCACGCCCTCGGCGATCCCCGGGCCGGAGACCTCGACCTTCCCGTCGGCGAACAACCCGGTCTCGACCGGGACGTAGGACGGCGCCCCGCCCTTGACGACCTCCACGCCGAAGCCGCCCTCCCGCAGCGCGACCAGCGCGGACACCGGCACCGTCAGAACGTTCTCGCGCCTGCCCGCGGTGAACCGGACGTCGGCGGAGGCGAGCGCGTACCGGGCCGCGGCCTTCCTGGCCGCGGCGGAGTCGAGCCAGATCGTGACCTCCACCTTCGTCTCCGGGTCCTCGCCCTGCCCGCCCGGCTCGATCACGGTGGTGACCTCGTCGATCTCGGCCGCGACCGGCCGGCCCTCCGGCAGGGTCACCTCGACCCGGGCGCCCTTCTTCGCCAACCGCTGGTCGTCGGTGTCCAGCTCGACCGTGACGGCCTGCGTGGTCCCGGTGTAACCGAGGATCTTCTTGCCCGGCGCGGCGGGCTCGCCCGGGCCGGCCGAGACGGCCTCGATCCGGACGGGCCCGTTCGCGAACGCGACCCGTCCGACCTCGACGGTCCCGGTCTCCGGCACGCCGATGTCGTCCTGCCATTCCAGGACGGCCTCGGCGGTGTCCGAGGTGTACTCGTCGTCCACGGTGAAGCCGCCGTAGCCGAGCGCGCCGAGGTTCTTCTCGAACCGCTTCACGTCGGAGCCCTCGGTGCCGATCCGCAGCGGCCGGTAGGACGGCTTGGAGCCGTACATCAGCACGACGGGGTCGCCGTCGACCTCGAACAGCCGGCGGCCGCGGGTGATCTCGTCCCCGCTCCCGGGCAGCCAGGTGATCGTTCCCCTGCCCTGACTCGTCGCCGTCAGGGTCGGGCCGTAGCCGAGCCGCCCGTCCTCGGTCTGGGTGTCGTTCAGCGTCTGCCTGGTCACCTTCGCTGTGCCGGGCGGCAGGTTCGCGCTCCTCCCCCCGCCCTTGTCCCCGTCGGCGTGCAGCGCCGCCACGGTGGCGGCACCGCCCGCCGCGACGACGGCGGCGGCGGCCAGGGCGATCTTCAGGCGCGGCCGGCGGCGGGGGCGCCGCGTCTCCCGCTCCGCCGGCGCGCGTTCCGCGGTGGTCTCCCCCATCACTTCCTGCCGCCCTGCAAGACCTTGTCGCACGCCTGCTGCGCGGTCTTCAGGTCCGGGTCGTCGCCGACGGTGTCCTTGTCGATCCGGATGCCGGGCTGGTTCGGGTCGGGGTCCGGGAACTTCTCCACGCCGTTCTTTCGCATGCACGCGGCGAACTCACGCGCCCGCTCCTGCATCTTCGGATCGGGCGCACCGGTGCGGTTGGCCATCGGGTTGTACTGCCTGCACGCCTCCATGGCCTTGTCCATGGCGCCCTTGTCGCCGTTGGCCTGGATCCGGATTCCCCCGCCGGGCTTCGGGTCCTCCATGTCCACGCCGTGCTCGCGCATGCACTGGGCGAACTTGACGCCGCGCTCGTCCGGGCCGAGCTGCTCGCCGCCGCCCTGCGTCGAGCCGCCCTGCCCGCCGTTGCCGGCCGAGGCCACACCGTCGCCCTTGTCGTCCGAGCCGCACCCGGTCAGGGTCAGCGCCAGCGCGAGCGGCAGCACGGCCAGGATCCGCAGTCCCATGTCTCCTCCTCGTCTCCGGCCCGGAGCGGTTCCGGCCGGCGAGGAGGATGCAACCCGGCGAAGCGTTTCTCCGGTGTTTCCGCCCTCGCGAATTCCCGGCACCGCGCGCCGGGAGACGATCACTAACGGAAACGAAACACCGCCTCGGGCACCATCGGCGTTCGGAGGAGGCTTCATGAGAGTGCTGGTGGCAGAGGACGAGCGGCTCCTGGCCGACGCGATCGCCGAATGGCTGCGCGACGACGCGCACGCCGTCGACCTGGCCCACGACGGCGCGGCCGCCCTGGAGCGGCTCACCGTCAACGACTACGACGTGGTCGTGCTGGACCGCGACCTGCCCCTCGTCCACGGCGACGAGGTGTGCCGCGAGATCGTCCGGGGCGGGGGCGCGGCCCGGGTCCTGATGCTCACCGCCGCCGCGGAGGTCACCGACCGCGTCGACGGGCTCGGCCTCGGCGCCGACGACTACCTGACCAAGCCGTTCGCGTTCCCCGAGCTCGCCGCCCGCGTCCACGCGCTCGGGCGCCGCTGCCGCCCGGCCGCGCCGCCGACGCTGCACCGCGCCGGCATCACCCTGGACCCGGCGCGCCGCGAGGTGTTCCGGGACGGGCGCTACGTGCCGCTCGCCCGCAAGGAGTTCGCCGTCCTGGCCGAGCTGCTGCGCGCCGAGGGCGCCGTCGTGTCCTCCGAGCAGCTTCTGGAGAAGGCGTGGGACGAGCACGCCGACCCTTTCACCGGCGCCGTCCGCCTGACCGTCCTCAAACTGCGCCGCAAGCTCGCCGACCCGCCCGTCGTCGAGACCGTCAAGGGAGCGGGGTACCGGATCCCATGAGGTTGTCGCTGCGCGCCCGGCTCACCCTCACCTACGGCGGCCTGTTCCTCGTCGCCGGGGTGGTCCTGCTCGGCGCGACCTACGCCCTGTTCGACCAGCAGCTGTCGCGGTCCGGCACGAAGGTGCTGGCGACCCGCCTGGACCCGGCGCCCGGCACCGCCCCGCCCGCCGGGAGCGCGCAGGAGGCGGCGCGGGAGGCGAGGGCGATGGCCGACGCCGACCGCTGGATGCGCGATCGGCGCGAAGAACTGCACGACGCCGCCGTCACCTCCCTGGTCACCCAGGGGTCGATCGCGCTGCTGGTGGTCGGGGGCGCCGCGGCGGGCTTCGGCTGGCTCATCGCGGGCCGGGCGCTGTCCCCGCTGCACCGCGTCACCGAGACCGCCCGCCGCATCGCCGGCTCCCCCGCCGCCGACCGCGGCCTGCACGAGCGCATCGCGCTGCGGGGCCCCCACGACGAGGTCAAGGAGCTCGCCGACACCTTCGACGCGATGGTCGACCGCCTCGACCGCTCCTTCGACGGCCAGCGCCGCTTCGTCGCGAGCGCCTCCCACGAGCTGCGCACCCCGCTCACCCTCGGCCGCGCGCTGGTCGAGGTGGCGATGCACCGCGAGTCGGCGTCCCCGGACGTCCGGCAGCTCGGCGAGACCCTCCTGCAGATCAACGCGCGGCACGAGCGCCTCATCACCGGCCTGCTGCTGCTGGCCCGCTCCGAGAACGAGATCACCACCCGGGCGCCGGTGGACCTCGCGGACGTCGTCGCCCACGTCGCCGCCCAGACGGCGCTGGAGGCGGGCGGCTCCGGCATCGCCGTCGAGACCGACGCCGCCGAGGCCATGACGGCGGGCGACGCCCTCCTGCTGGAACGCGTCGTACAGAACCTGCTGGAGAACGGCCTGCGCCACAACACCGACTCCGGGTGGGTCTCCGTCTCCTGCCGGACCGAGAACGGCCGCGCCGTCCTGGAGGTCGCCAACTCCGGCCCCGCCGTCCCGCCCTACGAGATCCCCGCGCTCTTCGAGCCCTTCCGCCGGCTCGACGGCGACCGCCTCGTCACCGCCAAGGGGGCCGGTCTCGGCCTCTCCATCGTCCAGTCCATCGTCCGCGCCCACAACGGCACCGTGACCGCCGTGCCCCGCCGGGAAGGCGGCCTCACCGTCACCGTCGCCCTCCCGTCCGCGGATCCGGAGCCGGAGCCGGAGAACCGCCCCGGACCGCTCGCCGCCCGCGCCTAGGCGCGCCGCCAGGGATAAAAGCCGAGTTCACCGGGGTCATTCCGGTTTGTTATGACCTGCTGGCATTACCGGGTTAAGGCCGCGAATGAGACTTTTATGACGTTCATTCGGCCTCTCGCGGCCTCCCCGCCCGGACACTCCCCCGGCGCCGGACGGGAATCGCTCGGCTCCCTCGCGAGAGGCGGTGCGGCCTCGCCGGGAGAAAAGGCGGAAGTGCATGAGAACGCGTACCCGACCCGCCCGGGCACGCCGGCGGCTCGCGGCCGGACTCGCGGGGGCGGCGGCCGCCGCCCTCACGGCGTCCACCGGCGTCGCCTCGGCGCAGGACCTGCCGATCACGCAGCAGGTGCAGCAGCAGGACCAGTGGTGCTGGGTCGCCAGCGGCCTGACGATCGCCAAGTTCTTCGGCAAGGGCAACGTCAGCCAGAACGACTTCTGCGCCCTCGGGCGCGGCTACCCCCGCGGCAGCGCCTGCCCGAACCAGGCCGGCTACCTGGAGTACGACCAGCGCGCGTTCCAGGCGCTCGGCGTGTCCCCCGGCCAGGTCAGCGGACCCCTGTCGTACCAGGCGGTCACCACCGAGATCAACGGGCAGCGGCCGATCCTCACCGGCATCTACTGGACGGCCGGCGGCGGCCACGCCCAGGTCATCTACGGCTACTCCGGCCAGACGGTCTCCTACGGAGACCCGTGGCCCTCCAGTCCCCGGTACGGGGAGATGGCGTACAGCAGCTACGTCAGCAACTACCAGTTCCGCTGGGGCCAGGCCCTGTCCAGGATCGGAGGCTGACATGCGCGCGACCGCGAGACTCGCGACCGGAGCCCTCATCGGCGGAACGGTCCTGATGGGCGGCACCGCGGCGCTGGCCGCCGGACCGCCCTCCGACGAGGCGGCCGCCGCGAAGGCCGCCGCGTCCCCCGCCGCGCTGCAGCGGCTCGGCGCGTTCTTCGTCCACCTCGACCAGCACCGGCGCGGGCAGCTGGTGGACCAGGCCGTGCCGAAGGCCGCCGCGCAGGCCAAGGCCCCGCGCCTCGAAGGGTCCGTCCAGCGCGTCCACTCGCTGAACCCCGCGTTCGTGAAGGGCGACGGCGGAGCTCCCGTCGCGACCTTCGCCTACATGGCGGTCGGCGCCGTGTCGGCGAGCGGGCAGCACGCGACGGTGTGGCTGACCAGGACGGGCGCGGGCTGGCAGGTCATGAACGTCATCTCCGGCTCGGAGGAGGCGGTCTACCCGGCGCGGGCGCAGGGCGGCACCGTGTTCACCGAGCCGCAGATCCACGCGTGGTACCGGCTGAAGGACGGCCGCGTCACCGCGCTCAACGGCACCGCCGCGTCGTCGGTCGGCAGGTCCGGCGTCACGGTGGCGGCGTACCGGAGGCTCGTCCGCTCCCGGTACGCCGACAAACTCCCGGGCACCGCCTACCAGCGGTCCGGGAAGCTCGGCGGGTACTCGCCCGCGACCGGCACCGGCGATCCGGCGCCGGACAGGGGCCCGGCGCCCGCTCTGCTGGCACTGGGCGCGGGCGGAGCGGTGACCGCCGCGGGTGTCGCCCTCGTGCGGCGCCGCCGCCAGGGCGGCTGCTAGCCGCCCTCCCGCGGGTTCCGGGAACCGCCCCTCTCCCCGGGACCCGCACCGGCGCCCGTCCCCGCGCCCGCCGCCGGGCCGGCGGGGACGGGCAGCGCCGGGTGCGCCTCGGGATGCCCGTCCCACCAGTCGCCGTAGGCGGGTTGGGCCCGGACGAGGTCCAGGTAGACCTCGTCGAAGACGCCGCGCAGCCGTTCCGCCGCCCGCTCGGCCCCGGGCCGCCACATCAGGACGACCCGCTGGCCGAGCGGGTCGCCGGTGATCCGGCGGAACGCGACCCCGGCGCGGGGGGCCGCGGTCGGCTGGTAGATGCCGACGGCGCGCCCCGACCGGATGAGCGAGGCCGAGATCTGCCAGTCCGTCGCCCAGTACCTGACCCGGGGCCGGAACCCCGCCTCGGCGCACACGCCGCGCAGGTAGGCGGGCCACGGGCCGTCGTCGAGCGGATCGTCGATCCAGTCGTGGTCGGCGAGGTCGGCCAGGTCGACGGTCGGGCCGGCGGCGAGGGGGCTGGAGGAGGACATCCCGACGAGCGCCGGCTCGCACTCGACCAGCACGAGCCGCTCCAGGCCGTCGCGCGGCCGCGGCGGATGGTCGACCGGCTCCTGGAACAGCCCGATGTCGAGGGTGCCGGAGCCGAGCAGCGCGGGGATGCGCCCGCCCCCGGGGTCGACGCGCAGGTGCAGCCGCGACTCCGGGGACAGCGAGCCGAGATGGTCGCCGAGCAGGGTGAGCGCCGGGCACGCCTGCACCCCGATCCGCAGCAGCGGTATGGCGGCGGGCTCGCTGATCCGGTGCGCGAGCGCGGCGTTCAGGTCGTCGATGCCCGCCAGCGCGGCCCGGGCGCGGGTGGCGACCTCGGCGCCGACCGGCGTCGGCGTGACGCCCTCCGGGGAGCGGACGAACAGCTGCACGCCGAGGTGGCCCTCGACCCGGCGCAGCATGGTGCTGACGGCGGGCTGGGTGAGGCCGAGCCGCGCGGCGGCCTTGCTGATGCTGCCGGTCGCGGCGATCGCCTCGATCATCCTGAGGTGGTGGGGGCCGAGGTCCACGGGCGCGCTCCTGACCGTCTCTACGCCCCGTCCGGTGATCTCCGCCGCATCGTAACCCGGGATCGGCCCGGGCGGACCGGAAATCCGTGCCGGTCAGCGAGCGGCGCCGTGCCGGCGCAGCTCGCGCGGGCTGACGCCGAAGCGCTGCCGGAACGCGTGGCTAAGCGCGCTGGCCGAGGAGAACCCGGTGGCGTGCGCGAGGTCGGTGATGGTGACGTTCCGGTCGAGGGGGTTGCGCAGCCGGTCGCGGACGAGCCGGAGCCGCTCCTCGCGGATCAACTCGCGGGGCGTGGTCCCGGCGCGCTGCAACGCGAGCTGCACCTGCCGCAGCGACCAGCCGAGGTCCTGCGCCATCGCGGCGCCGGTGAGCCCGGGGTCGGTGGCGTGCTCGCGGACGTAGCGGCGCACGACCGCCTCCACCTCGGCGAGGTGGCCGGGCGCGGGCGGGCGCTCGTCCCCGGCGAGCAGCAGGCACAGCAGCTCGGTGATCCTGTCGCAGGCGGCGTCGAACTGCGGGCCGGTGAGGCTGCGCCGCTCCTCCCCGACGGCCCGCACCATATCGGCGACGACGCGGCCGAGGCCGGCGGACAGGTCCAGGCCGGTCGCCGCGGGCACCGGGCCGCACAGCCGGCCGTCCATCTCGCGGGCCGGGATCGTCATGACGAGGACGCGGGCCGGGCGGGGCTGGAGGACACGGAACGGCGCCGCGGGCGCGATGAGGCCGCCGGTGCCCGGGCGCAGCCGCGCCTCGCGGCCGTCCTGCACCATGAGCATCTCGCCGTGCAGCGGGAGAAGGAACCGGTAGCCCCGGTCGCCCGTCTGCCCGGGGGCGCGGTCGTACTCCGCCCGGTCGGACGGGTACAGCCCGAGCCGGTACTCGGCGCCGGACGTCCCGGTCGGCCCGCCGAGCACATCGTCCACCCGAGGCCCCTCCGCCCGCCGTCCTAGATCACCTTCGGGCGAGCGTAGTACCGGCGCCACCAGCGAAACAGGCAAATCCATCGGAAAGTAACGTGATTCAGACGATGGGTGATCTTGCGATGCGCCCGGCGGCAAGTTCTCTGCGCGCGAGCACAAGCGCGCCCCCGCGCACCCGTCCTACGGTGCCGAAACTGCGGCGTATCCGCGCCGCCCCCACCAGCCATGAGGCGGTCCGCCGGGTGTCGCCGACACCGGACCGGGCCCACCTCGCCGAAGACCCCTGCACCGAGGATCTGATGGAGCTATTCCTCTTGGCTGCGGCGCTCGTCGTCGTGGCGGGCGCCGGCATCGCGGCCGCCGCCCTGCTGGCACGCCAGCGGCGGGAGACGGCCGACCTGCGCGCGCAGAACGCCGTCCTGGCCCGCGGGCTCGACCTGCGCGAGAAGGAGCTTCGGCACCTCGCGGACGTCCGGCTGCCCGAGCTCATGGAGTCCCTGCACAACCCCGGCGTGCGCGTCGCCGGCCCGCTGCACGACCTGGACCGCGAGGCGCCCGCCTACGGGCAGGCGCTGCGGACCGTCACCGAGCTGTTCGCCGGGTCCGCGGCGCGCGTCCGGGAGCGGGCCGACCTGTCGGCCAAGTCGACGCTTCGGGCGATGATGCGCGCCGTGCAGAGCCTCGCCAACGAGCAGCAGCTCGCCATCTCCGACATGCAGGAGCGCCACGACGACCCGGACGTGCTGGAGGGCCTGCTCCGCGTCGACCACATGAACGCCCAGCTCGGGCGGCGCGCCCAGGCCACCGCGGTGCTGTGCGGGTCGTGGCCGGGCCAGCAGCGCTCGGCGTCGTCGATGAGCGACGTGGTGCGCGGCGCGACCTCCCGCATCCGCGACTACCTGCGGGTCAACATCCAGGGGCCGGTGAACACCGCGGTGACCAGCCGGGCCGTGGAGCCGATCGTGCTGACGCTGGCCGAGCTGCTGGACAACGCGGCGCGGCACTCGCGCCCCGACACCACCGTCGAGGTCAACTTCCAGTCCACCCACAACGGCGTCGCCATCATGATCGACGATGCCGGGGTCGCGATGGACGCCGAGGAGCTCCAGCGCGCCGCCGACCTGCTGTCCGGCGACGCGTCGGTCGACATCCACCGGCTCGGCGACCCGCCCCGCGTCGGGTTCGCGGTGGCGGGCGTCCTCGCCGCGCGGTACGGCTTCCGGGTGTCGGTCGACACCCGCTCCCCCTACGGCGGCGTGCGGGCCGTCGTGTTCGTGCCGTCCGCGCTGCTCACCGACCTCCCGGGCGAGCGGGCGCCCGACCCGGCCGGGCGGGACGCCGCGGCCGGTCAGGGCCCCGCGCCCGCCGCCCGGACCGACGTCCCCGCCACCCCCGGCGGGCTGCCGAAACGCACCCGCGTCGCGGTCGCCGAGCGCCCCGCCGGGGAACAAGAGCCGCCCGCCGCGCCGGAACCGGGGGCGCCGCCCCCGCTCAGGCCGGCCCGGGAGACCGCCGCGGGCCTCGGCGCCTGGCAGCGCGGGACGCGGTCCGGCCGCGCTTCGACGCCGTCCGACGGCGGGGGCCCCGGCATCGAGAGCAAGGACCTGCGGCCATGAACGAGGGATGGAACGGCGCGATGGACGACGGTACGAACCGGCTCGGCTGGATGCTGGACGACGCGCTGCGGATGCCGGAGACCCGCTACGCGATCCTGCTGTCGGCCGACGGGCTGCTCATGGCGCACTCCGAGCGGATCAACCGGGACGAGGCGGAGCGGCAGGCCGCGGGAATGGCGGGCCTGCAGTCGCTCGCCCGCAGCACCGCCGAGTTCTGCGGGGACTCCGGCACGACCTGGCGGCAGACCGTCAACGAGTTCGACGACGGGTACGTCTTCCTCGTCGCCGCAGGTCCGGGCGCATACCTGGCGGTGTCGGCGACCCAGCACGTCGACATGGAGACCGTCTCGTTCCGGCTCCAGGAACTCGTGCAGCGGCTGGGCAAGGAGTTGACCACCCCGCCGCGGCCGGGCGCCGGCCGTCCCGCATGACCCCGCGCCGCAGCAGGCGGGCCCTGGTCCGCCCGCACGTCGTCACCGGCGGGCGGGCCCACCCCACCCGCAACGTGTTCGACCTCGTCACCCTCGTGACCGCGACCGGCGACCTGCCCCGCACCGGCCTGTCCCCGGAAAAGGCCCGCATCGTCGAGCTGTGCCGCGGCGGCGCGCTGTCGGTGGTCGAGATCTCCGGCCATCTGAGCCTGCCCGTCGGGCTCACCAAGGTGCTGCTGTCCGATCTCGTCGACAGCGGGCACCTCACCACCCGGGCCGCCCCTCCCACCGCCCAGCAGTCCAAGGCCCGGCTCCTTCAGGAGGTGCTCGATGGACTCCGCGCTCGCCTCTGAGACCCCCTACCTGCGCGAGAGCGTCCGGACCGCCGTCAAGATCCTCATCGTGGGGCACTTCGCGGTCGGCAAGACCACCTACGTCGGAACGCTCTCGGAGATCCGCCCCCTGCGCACCGAGGAGCGGATGACGCAGGCCGGGGCGGCCGTGGACGACCTCGCCGGCATCAAGGACAAGACGACCACGACCGTCGCGATGGACTTCGGCCGCCTCACCCTCAGCGACGACCTCGTGCTGTACCTGTTCGGCGCGCCGGGGCAGCAGCGCTTCACCCGGCTGTGGGACGACCTCGCGCGCGGCGCCCTCGGCGCGCTGATCCTGGTGGACACCGCCCGCCTCCAGGAGTCGTTCGCCGTCATGGACATCGTGGAGAAGCAGGGCCTGCCGTACGCGGTCGCCGTCAACCACTTCGAGGGCGCGCCGCGGTTCCCCGAGGCCGAGGTGCGCGAGGCCCTCGACCTCACGCCGGCGACGCCGCTCGTCAGCTGCGACGCCCGCGACCGCGTCTCGTCCACCGAGGCGCTCATCTCGCTCGTCGACCACCTCCTCACCCTGGACGGGGAGCAGCCATGACCATCCACCGCACCGCGACCGGGCGCGTCCCGCTGCACGGGCCGGAGTTCGCCAAGGACCCGAAAGGCGCCTACGCCCGGATGCGCGAGCACGGCGACCTCGCGCCCGTCGAGCTGGCACCGGACGTGCCGGCGACGCTCGTCCTCGGCTACGACGCCGCCCTGGAGATCCTGCGCGACCCGGCCACGTTCCCGCGCTGCAGCGAGGTGTGGGAGGAGGCGGTCGGCCCCGAGTGCCCGGTGCTGCCGATGATGATGTCGCGGCCCAACGCGCTGTTCACCAACGGCGCCGTGCACGCCCGCCTGCGGTCGGTGATCGTCGACAGCCTGGACCGGGTCGACCCGGTGTCGCTGCGCGAGAACGTCGAGCGCAGCGCCGACACCCTCATCGACCGTTTCAGCGGCGACGGCAAGGCCGACATCCTCGGCCAGTACGCCCGCACGCTGCCGCTGCTGGTGTTCAACGAGATCCTCGGCTGCACGCCCGAGATCGGCGACAAGCTCCTGCGCGGCATGACCGCCATTTTCGACACCGTCTCCGCCGAGGAGGGCAACGCGCTGCTCGGCGAGGCGGCCGGCGAGCTGGTCGCGTACAAGCGCGCCAACCCGGGCGCGGACGTGACGTCCTGGATGCTGAGCCACCCCGCCGGGCTCGACGACCTGGAGACGATCCACCAGGTCATCCTGCTGATGGGGGCCGGAACCCAGCCGGAGCAGAACATCATCGCCAACGGCATCCTGCTGCTGCTCTCCGACGACCGGTTCGGCGGCGACCTGTCCGGCGGCGCCCTGCCCGTCGAGGACGCGCTCGACGAGATCCTCTGGACCGACCCCCCGATCGCCAACTACGCGTCGATCTTCCCCCGCCAGGACGTCGACTTCCACGGGTACCGGCTGCCCGCCCACCAGCCGATCCTGATCAGCTACGCCGCCGCGAACACCGACCCGTCCCGGAGCATCGCCGACCGCCGCGGCAACCGCGCCCACCTGTCCTACGCGGGCGGCCCGCACAGCTGCCCGGCCAGGGGCCACTCCCGGCTCATCGCGTCCGTCGCGATCGAGAAGCTCCTCGACCGGCTGCCGGACGTGGAGCTGGCCGTCCCCGTGGAGCACCTGGAATGGCGGCCGGGCCCGTTCCACCGGGCCCTCACCGCCCTCCCGGTCACCTTCCCTCCGGACCAGGCCCTTCCGTAGCGGCGCGCAGCGCGCCGATGACGGCGGCGAGCTGCGTGACCAGGCCGGCGACGCCGGTCTGGTCGGCGCCGCCCACGGTGACGGCGCGCAGCTCGTCCGGCTTGGGCAGCCTGGCCATGATCTCCGGCAGCGAGGCGATGAGCCGCGCCTGGACGGCCGCGGGCGTCCGCTCGTTCTCCAGCGCGGCGCGGGCGGCGTCCCGCTCCAGGTCGAGCAGCGCCTGCTCGTGCCGCGACCGCGCCCGCAGGTCGGCGAGGGCCAGCTCGCCCTCGGTGCGCAGCCGGGCGAGCTCGTGGTCGCGCTCGATGCGCAGCCGCCCCGTCTCGGCCTCCTCCTCGTGCCGCTCGCGCTCCATCCGCAGCGCGTGCCGCGTGGTCTCGGTCTGGAGCTCGGCGAACTCGCGCGAGTCGTCGTGCTCGCGCCGGGTGCGGCGCAGCTTCTCGGCCGCCTCGGTGTCGAACAGCTGCGACTCGTTGCGGGCGCGCAGCTCGGCGAGCTCGCGCTCGTGCTCCAGCCGCTGCGTCTCCTTGATCCGCGCGGCGGCCATCTCCCGCTGCGCGACGGCCTCCTCCGCCTCCAGCTCCGCCAGCCGCGCGATCTGCCCCTGCTCGGCCCGGTAGGGCTTCTGCAGGTTCTCCCAGAGCCGCGACGAGCTGACCACGGCCTCCTTGATCTGCACCGTGACGATCCGCAGGCCGAGCCCCTGGTCGCTGTTGTCCTCGCCCTCGGCGACCGCGCGCAGCCGGGCCGTCAGCTCCTCGATGATCGGCTGCTTGTCGCTGAGGACGTCGCGCACCCCCATCGTGGCGACCTTGTCCTTGATCGCCGCCTCGGCCTGCTCGCGGAGCTGGAGGTTCACCAGCCGCATCGGGTCGTCGCCGCCGAAGTCGAGCTTGCGGTAGGCGGTGCCGAAGTCCTGGATGATCCACTGGACGTAGCCCTGGACGAGCACGCCCTGCAGCTCCCGGCAGATGCAGTACGCGTTGATCAGGATGGTCTGCGTCGCGCCCGGCACCACGAGGAAGGAGTCGGTGGACGGGTTGAACCGGAACGACACACCGAGGCCGATGTGCAGCGGCTCGGCCCGCCCGCGCCGGGTGTGCACCACGAACGCGTTCGGCGGGACGAGCACGTTCTTCCACCGCCAGAACCCGCTGATCCGCACGTCCACGGGCCCCGGCCCGGGACGGTCGGCGGGCGCCGCGCCGCCGAGCGCGCGGTCGCGCTTGGCCAGCGGCCCCGGCGCCGGGGCCGCGCCGACCGCGCCGGGAGGCGGCGGCGGAGAGCGCCTCGCCTTCAGGTCGTCCTCCAGCACCGCCTGCTGCGCGACGACTTTGTCCAGATAGCTGTTGCCCTGGTCTGAGGCGCTCATCTCGCTCCCCCGGAATTCGGTGTGGCCGATACATTAATGAACCTTTTGCTTGTATGCGTGCGTATTTGCGGCCGTGGTGACACACGAAGCGGCGGCGACGGGAAATGAGGAACGGCGGGAAGAGGCCAGGACGGACCTGGCGATGCTCGCGATCGGGGCGGCGGCGCTCGCGCTGGTCGTCCTCGCGCTCGTCGTGCGGTTCGGCGGCGCGTTCAGCGAGACCGCGGCGCCGGGGCTCTCCCACGCGGGGGCACTGGCCAAGACCGGACTGGTGACGGCGCGGCTCGGCGGCGACGTCGCCGCCGTCCTGACGGTCGGGTGGCTGCTGGCCGCGGCCGTGTTCGTGCCCGGCACGCCCGCCGCGCGAAGGTGCCTGCGCGCCGCCTCGCTCAGTGCGGCGGCCTGGGCGGCGTGCACGCTGGCGCTGATCGTGTGCACCGTCCTGGACCTGTTCGGGGTGGGCGTCACCAAGGTCACCGGCGACATGATGCGGACGTTCCTCGTCGAGCTGCCGCAGGGGCGGGCCCTGTTCCTCGTCCTCGCCGCCGCGGTCGCCGTGTCGGTCGCGGCGAGCCTCCCGCACGCCGCCCACGGGGCCGGATACCCGCTGGCGGGCGCGCTCGCGGGGATGCTGCCGCCGCTGTTCACCGGGCACGCCGCGAGCGGCGCGAACCACGCCCTCGCCGTCTACGGCCTCGTCGCCCACATCGCGGGCGTCGCGCTGTGGACCGGCGGCCTGGTCGCCCTCGTCACCCTCGCCCCCGCCGTCGGCGACCGGCTCCCCCGCGTCGCCGAGCGCTACAGCCGGCTGGCGCTGGTGTCGTTCGCCGTCGTCGGCGCCAGCGGCGCCGTCAACGCGTGGGTGCGGCTCGGCGGGCTCCACCTCGGGTCGCGGTACGGGGCGCTGGTCGTCGCGAAGGCCGCCGCGCTCGCCGTCCTCGGCGCGATCGGCTGGTGGCACCGCCGCGCCACCCTGCCCGCCCTCGGCGGCGGGAGGGGCGCGCGGCCCTTCCTGCGGCTCGGCGCGGTCGAGATCCTCGTGATGGCGGCCACGACGGCCCTCGCGGCAGGGCTGTCCCGCACGCCGCCGCCGGAGGTCGCACCGGGCACGCTGGACGTCGTCGCGCTGCGGCTCGGGTTCCCGCTGCCCGGTCCCGCCGGGGCCGGGCGGCTCCTGCTCGACTGGTGGATCGACCCGCTGTTCCTCGTGCTCGTGATCGGCGGTGCCGTCCTGTACGGGACGGGCGTCGCGCGGGTCCGCGGCTGGCCGGCCCGGCGGAGCCTGTCCTGGGCCGCCGGGCTTCTCGTCGTGCTGCTCGCCTCCTGCGGCGGGATCTCCCGGTACAGCATGGTCCTGTTCAGCGCCCATGCCGTCCAGCACGTTCTGATCGGCCTGGTGGCGCCGGTGCTGCTGCTGTACGGGGCGCCTCTCCGGCTGGCCCTGGAGGCGGTGCGCGGTGAGGGCGGGGCGCTGCTCGCCGCCGCTGCCGGGAGCCGGGGAGTCCGGGTGCTCACCGACCCGGCCGCCGCGTCGGCGCTGCTCATGCTCAGCCTCTACGCGTTCTACGGGTCGCCGCTGTTCGGGGCCTCCCTCGGCAACCACGCCCTGCACTCGCTGGCGCTGGCCGTCTTCCTGGCCGCCGGGCTCGCCTACTTCCACGGCACGACCGGGACGCCGATGCCGTTCGCCCTCCTGCCGCTCCACGCCATCGCCGGGACCGCCCTCACGCGGGACGGCACCCTCCTCGGCGGCTGGTACGAGCACCTCGGTCGCCGCTGGGGCGCGTCACCGCTGGAGGACCAGCACCTCGGCACCCTGCTGCTCTGGACGGCGGCCGCCGCCGTCACCCTCGCCGTGGCGGCGGCCCACGGGCTCTACTGCCGGGGCCCCCGGTCCACGACCCGGCTGAGCGCCTCCACCACCGTCGGGTCGTACTCGGAGGCCGAGTCGAGCCGCAGCCTCTCCAGCACGGCGGCGCCCCGGTCGCGGTCGGCGGAGTCGCCGACCAGGTCGTCGTAGGCGTTGGCGACCTTGATGATGCGGCCCGCGAGCGGCGGCGGCAGCGGCCGCTCCTCGGAGTCGCCGGACGGCTCGCGTCCCGTCCGGTAGGGGTGGGACGACAGCTGGACGATGTGCGCGACCCGGTCCAGGACCCCGGTCTGCTTGATCACCTCGGCGCCGAGCTCGGCGATGCGGCGCTGCTCGGCCGGGGACGCCAGCACCGTCGCGCCGCCCGGGATCGGGTCGCCGAGCGACAGCTGCCCGATGTCGTGCATGAGGGCGGCGTACTCCAGTTCGAGCAGCTCCTCCTCCGACATCCCGAGCTCGCGCCCCATCGCCACCGCGAGCTTGGACACCCGGTGCGAGTGCCCCGCCTCCACGTAGCCGCCGACCTCGGTGACGCGCGACAGCGCCCGGACGGTCTGCAGGTAGGTGGCGCGGATCCCGGCGTAGCGGCGGAACGCGAACTGCGTCACCAGGATCGGCACCGTGAAGATCAGCAGCGCGGCCTCGCCCATCGCCGTCGTGGAGACCGCGATGAGCATGGCGGTCGCGCTGGTCGCGGCGCACAGCGCCATCTTCGCGTCGATCTCGTCGCGCAGCGCGATGCCGAACCGCGCCCGCACCGCCTCCGCGCGGATCATCGCGGCGATCAGCATGTCGGTGAAGCAGGACAGCACCACCACGAGGCACATGACGGCCAGCAGCAGCTGCCACGGCAGGTGCAGGGACAGCAGCGGCCGGAAGCACAGCGCGACGACCGCGACCGTGAACAGCCGCCGCGCCATCGCGTCGGGCCGCGGCGACCGGCCCACCGCGATGTGCGGCAGCGAGCCGACCAGCATCCCGGCGGCGGTGACCGCGACGACCTGGAGCGCGGAGTGCCCGGCGGCCACGACGCCGAGCGGCGCGTCCGGCGGGGCGCCCTCGGGGCCGACGCCGACCAGCAGCGCGTACCCCATCGCGCCGGCGCTGGCGATCGGCGCGACCTCCCGGTTGCCCGGCATCACCATGCGGAACAGCTCGCCCAGCGCGATCAGCACGCCGAAGATGATCGCCACGTCGGGCTGGCGGAGCCCGACGGAGCCGACCTCGGCGATGGCGACGATCACGAACAGCCCGGCGGTGGCGATCAGCAGGAGCTGGCCGGAGTCGATGGTCTGCCACGCGGCCCGGTCGCGGGCGCGCGCCTCCCCGCTCACCGGCGCCCCGTCACTGCCGCACCCCGTCGCCGCCGGCGACGCGCAGCGGCGTGCTCGGGTCGTCGTGGTCCTGCTGGGTGGTCTCGACGACGTCGTCGTCGGGCAGCACGACCGGCCGCGGCGGCTCCCAGCCCTCCCGTTCGAGCGCCCGCAGGAACGCCTCCACGATCGCGGGGTCGAAGTGGCCGCCCATCCCGCGGCGCAGCTCCTCGACGGCCTCGTCCTTGGTGCGGGCGGCCCGGTAGGAGCGGGTCGAGGTCATCGAGTCGAACGCGTCGGCGACGGAGATGACCCGGGCGAACTCGGGGATCTCGTCGCCCGCGAGGCCCATCGGGTAGCCGCGCCCGTCCATCTTCTCGTGGTGGTGCATGATGCCGGCGAGCGCCTCGTCCAGGAAGCCGATCTCGCGGACGATCTCCAGCCCGCGCATCGGGTGCAGCTGGATCGCGGCGAACTCCTCCTCGGTGAGCGAGCCGGACTTCTGCAGCACCTTGGTCGGGACGCCGAGCTTGCCGACGTCGTGCAGCATCCCCGCGTACCGGATGGCCTCGACCCGGTCCGCGCGCATCCCGATCTCCTGGGCGATCATCACGGAGCCGCGGGAGACGCGCTCGGAGTGGCCGCGGGTGTAGAAGTCCTTGGTCTCGACCGCCTGGCACAGCGCGGCGAGCGTCGCGGCGTGCGCCTGCTGCTGCGCGTACGCCTGGTCCATGGCCCAGCGGGCGATGAACAGCGGGAGCAGGACGAGGATCGCCGCGAACGGCCCGACCCGCGGCCACAGCCCGGCGATCAGCAGGCCGACCATGCCGTAGCCGAGGCAGCCGACCGCGAGCTGGCCGCTCTCGCGCAGGAGCTCGCGCGGCGCGGCCTGCCGGCTGAGCAGCAGCACCCCGGCCATCAGCATCAGGTTCACCAGGACGAAGGCGACCAGCGCGCCGAGGAACGGCCCGATGACGTTCTCGACCCAGCGGGCCTTCTCGGGGTGGAACCGGTCGCCGTCCAGGAGGTTGAACACCGTCCCGGCCATGAAGCCGCTGAGCGCGAACTGCGCGCCGTTGAAGAGCCGCTTGACCGGGGCGAAGATCCGCTGCCCGGTGACCAGCGCGCAGAGGCCGAGCAGCGCGGCGCCGACCGGGCCGAGCAGCACCACCGACGCCAGGCTCGCGGCGAAGCTCAGCGACACCCGGGCCCGCGTGATGTTCAGCCGCGCGGGCGCCGAGTCGCAGACCAGGAACAGCAGCGCCAGGACGGCGAGTTTCGTCCAGTCGATATCCGTGAAGGACGACGTCGCGATGAGGCCCGCCGCCAGCGCGACCACACCGCAGACGTACGCCCAGGCAGCGAGAGGTAGTCCACGCATTGCCGCCCCTCGGGGAGTGACGAGTTGGCAGGCCGCCACCGGGCTCACATGTGCCTGCCGGCACCTAGACCCAGGACACGCCCTTGGTCATCATCAGCGACGACGACGACGGGACGCTCGGGCGCCGCCCGTGTCCATGCGGTCTCACGCGCTTGAGCATGGCTCCTTGCCTCCCCCCAGCCGAGCCGGGCCGGCCGGCCTCGCGGCCGGCCACCGGGACCTCAGCGGTCCAGGTCTCCCGGGCGAGCACGTACCCCGAATTCCTCGGAGTGCACGCGCTCCGTCACTTGTTTCGGCATAAGCCTAACGCGGACTGCCCAGGTCACACAGGCGTGCAGGAAAACGTGAGCAAAGCGTGAACCAATCGTCACCTTAGGTGATCAATTGTCCTGGTTGAAAATCCAATCATCGCCGCGCTATCCGGCCTGCACAAACCCGCTGCACAAACCCGCTGCACGACCTGAATGCACGTGCATCCGCAAATGCACCGAAGTAATTCACTAAAGGTCGGCGAACGAGGGCCCGAAGGTGAAAGAAGAGGGGACCAATCAGCCGCGCACGTGGTTCCGTTCCCGTGCCCAGGCGACCGTCTTCGCAAGCCCTTCGGGCAGTCCCACCGCGGGCTCCCAGCCGAGCGCCTCCCGCGTCCGGCCCGGGTCGACCGACATCGCGGGCAGGTCGCCCAGCCTGGACGGCGCGAACTCCGGGTCGTCCGGCGCCCCCGCCGCCTCGGCGACGAGCGAGTGCAGCTCGCGGTCGGTCGTCTGCAGGCCGGTGCCCACGTTGAGGCGCAGCCCTCCGCCCGCCTCTCCCCCGGCCCGGGCGTACGCGTCGACCACGTCCCCCACGTAGACGTAGTCGCGGGTCTGGGCGCCGTCACCGAAGACCCTGGTCGGACGGCCCGCCAGCAGCGCGTCCGTGAAGATCGAGACGACCCCGGCCTCGCCCTCCGGCGTCTGCCGCGGCCCGTAGACGTTCGCCAGCGTCAGCGTGGTGAAGTCGATGCCGTGCAGCTGCCGGTACATCCCGGCGTACACCTCGCCGGCGACCTTCGAGGCCGCGTACGGCGACGCGGGGCGCAGCTCGGCGTCCGGCGGGACGGGCAGCGCGTCAGGCACCCCGTACACGGCGCAGCTGGAGGTGAACACGACCTTGCGCGCGCCCGCCGCCCGCGCGGCCTCCAGGACGTTGGCGGTCCCGACGACGTTGGTGCGGGCGTCGCCCAGCGGGTCGCCCACGCTGACCCGCACGCTCACCTGCGCGGCGAGATGGAAGACCACCTCGGGGCGCCGGACGGCCGCCCGCTCGGCGAGCGCCGGGTCGGCGACGTCCATCTCCCACAGCTCGACCCCGGGCCGGGCGTTCGCGCCCGATGACATGTCGTCCACGCCCACGACCTCGTGGCCGTCCGCGAGGAGCCTGTCGACGAGATGGGACCCGATGAATCCGGCCGCGCCGGTGACGAGTGTCAGCACACCGGAAAGATACCGGTGGTCAGGCGCTCTCCGGCTTTCCGGCGCCGCCGGACGCCGGGACCTCGGCGGCCCCGGAGGCCTGGATCTCGCCGCAGATCTCCTCGATGCGGCCGAGCACCTTGGCGCGCAGGTCGGTCGGGGCCTGCTCGCACCCGCACGACTTGTTCACGAGCTTCTTGACGGCCTCTTCGAGGCCGTACTCGCGCAGGCACGGCCCGCACTCGTCGAGGTGCTGGCGCACCTCGCCGCAGCCGCCCTGGTCGAGCTCGCCGTCGAGGTAGGTGTACACGCGGGCGAGCACCTCGTCGCAGGGCGTGTCGTGGTGGTTGCCGCAGCTCATGTCGACCCCCTGCTCGCGCGGGTGAGCCCGCGCTCGTCGGCGTAGTCCTCAAGCATGCCGCGCAGCTGGCGCCGGCCCCGGTGCAACCGGGACATCACCGTGCCGATGGGCGTGCCCATGATCTCGGCGATCTCCTTGTAGGCGAACCCCTCGACGTCGGCGAGGTAGACGGCGATGCGGAACTCCTCCGGCAGCTCCTGGAGCGCCCGCTTGACGTCGGAGTCGGGCAGGTGCTCCAGCGCCTCGGCCTCGGCCGACTTCAGACCGCTCGACGTGTGCGACTCGGCACGCGCGATCTGCCAGTCCTCGATGTCGTCGGTCGCCGCCTGCTGCGGCTGGCGCTGCCGCTTGCGGTAGGAGTTGATGAACGTGTTGGTCAGGATGCGGTACAGCCAGGCCTTGAGGTTCGTCCCCTCCTTGAACTGGTGGAAGGACGCGAACGCCTTGGCGAACGTCTCCTGGACGAGGTCCTCGGCGTCGGCCGGGTTGCGCGTCATGCGCAGCGCGGCCGAATACAGCTGGTCCAAGAACGGGAGCACGTCGCGCTGGAAGCGCTCCTGGCGCTGCTCCACGGTCTCCGCGGTGCCCGGTACCTGACCCACCCCCTCGGCTCTGGCGCCCGTGGCCTTGACCGGCCGGGCGGCGCCGTACCCCTCAGACGATATCGACCCCACAGACGATATCGGTCCGCGCGGCCCGCCGACGCGGGCGGGGGCCCGCGCGTCGCCGCGGGGCGCCGCCGTACCCGCTGTCCGCTTCTGATCGGCGACGGCTGTGGTCATCCGGCTCGCACCTCCGCTTTCGCTGCTCTGTGAGAGGGTGCAACACCGGAACGCCCCCGCCGATTCCCGGGTGGGGGCGGGCGCGCCGCAGCCGGGTCGCCGGTTCCCGTCCCTCACTCAGGGTGATGACCGGCCCCGGACGGGGAAAGATGTGACATACACGGCTAGAACAGGAGCAATTGGTGCACTCGGTGCCTTCGGCGCGACCTTCCGAGCCCACCATCGCCAGTCTGCGGGACACCTCCGGTGACGGGTCAGGGGACTCCCTGGCGCGCTACTGGACCTTCTACGAGGCGGTGGCGGACGCCCAGCTCACCCGGTGGCTGCCGCGCAGGCCGTCCCGCGTGCTCGACATCTCGGGAGGCCAGGGACACAGCGCCGCCCGCGCCGCCGCGGCGGGCCACACGGTGCTGGAGGTCCGCGACCCCGAACGCCGGGGCCGTCCGGCGCAGGGGCGCCCCGGCGGCGCGGGGCGGACCGCCCCGACGGTCCCGCTGGTCGCCGACTCCGGCACCCTGTCCTACCTCGCCGACGGCTGCGTGGACGCCGTGGTCGCCGAGAACCGCGTGCTGTCGCGGCACCTCGCCACCGAGGCCACGATCACCGAGATCGCCCGCGTGCTGCGCCCCGGCGGCCGGGTCCTGCTGTGCGTCGACTCCCTCACCCTCGGCATGGCGCTGCTGGCCGAGCGCAACTACTGGGCGCACCTGTCGGACGTCCCGAGCGCCGAGGTCGTCCTCGTCCCGTGGCCGGACGGCACGATCACCCGCTCGTTCTCCTCCCACCAGCTCCGCGAACTGCTCGCCGACGCCGGCCTGGAGGTCGAGTGGATACGGCCGCGCACGGTGCTGTCCCCCTCGACCGTCGAGCACGTCCTCGGCGAGTCCCCGCGGGCGCTGCAGCGCCTCGTCCGCACGGAGATGGGCGCACGCCAGACCGACGAGTCGCTCGGCATCCACCTTCTGGCCAGCGCCCGGCTGCGCTAGCCGGCGCGTCACGCCGTCGTGCCGTCACACGGCCACGCGATGGCGCCGTCACTCAGGCCGCGGCTGAATTGCCGCGGCCGGGGCCGTCTCCGAGGGGAATGGCGCCGAACCGGCCGGATCGGCCCCCGTGTCAGAACAGCCCCTCGGAATGGTCGCCGGAACCATCCCCGGAATTTGCCGGTTCTATAAGCTCCGGGCCGTTGTTCCGCACGCTGTTGACGGCCTTCGACACGGGATAGGCGTCCATTGTCCCGGCCATCGCGGGAACGAGGAGGCCGCGCACCTGCTCGGTGTCGGTGAGCGAAGGGTCGAGCCAGGCGTCCCACCGGTCCGGTTCGACGACCATCGGCATCCTGTCGTGGATGCGGCCGAGGTCGTCCGGCGCGTTCGTGGTGATGACGGTGCAGGTCCACACCCACTCGTCCTCGGGCGACTTCCACAACTCGTACAGGCCCGCCATCGCCATGACCGCGCCGTCCTTCGGACGGATGAAGTACGGCTGTTTCCGCGCCTTCTTCTTCGCCTTCTTCTCACCCTCGGCCGGGTCGGCCCCGTCGCCCTGGTCCTGGAGCGTGTACCACTCGAAGTAGCCGTCGGCGGGCAGCAGGCACCGGCGCCTGGCGAACGCCCGGCGGTAGGACGGCTTCTCGTGCACCGTCTCGACCCGCGCGTTGATCATGCGCGATCCGATGGACAGGTCCTTGGCCCAGGACGGCACGAGCCCCCACCGCACCGTGCGCAACTGGCGCACCGCGGGCGCCTCGTCGGGCTCGTCCCTCGGCCGCCGGTC
Organism: Actinomadura coerulea; assembly: GCF_014208105.1. Lineage (NCBI taxonomy): Bacteria > Bacillati > Actinomycetota > Actinomycetes > Streptosporangiales > Thermomonosporaceae > Actinomadura > Actinomadura coerulea. The sequence goes on along the minus strand of NZ_JACHMQ010000001.1, from coordinate 7,941,206 downwards.
GAGCACGACCGGGACCTGCTTGGTGGGGGCGACGTTGTAGTCGGCCTGGATGTCCCCGTCTACCGCGTCGAGCTGCACCTGGAACTCGTCCAGCAGCTCCTGCCGCGCGCGGGAGGTGGCGTAGCGTCCGCACATGGGTCCCATCCTGCCGCGCTTGAGGCGCGGCGCGCTGGGCATGTAGCGGGCTATGCGACCCTTCACGACCCTGGCCCGCCCGTTCGTGGCGGCGCCGTACATCATGACCGGCCTGGAGGCACTCCGCGACCCGCGCGAACGCGCCGAGCGGGTGGGCCCGGCCGTCAAGCCGGTCGCCGACCGGATCGACTGGCTGCCGAAGGACCCCGAGACCCTCGTCCGCATGCAGGGCGCGCTCAGCCTCGGCACCGGCGCGCTGCTGCTGACCGGGAGGTTCCGGCGGCTCACGACGCTGGTGCTCGCCGCCCAGCTCGTCCCCGCGCTGGCGACCGAGCACCGCTACTGGACCGAGGAAGACCCCGAACGCCGCGCGAACGAGCGCTCCCACCTGCTGAAGAACGCCGGCATGTTCGGCGCGCTGCTCATGGTGGCGACCGAGCCGCGCCGCGCGCCGCGCACGGCCGAGCTGCGCCGCGCCGTGCGGGAGACGCAGATCAGGAGCGGCGCGGAGGCCAAGGCGATGCGCCGGGAGGCCGCCGCGACGCTGCGGGAGGCGCGCCGGGAGGCGTCCCGCCAGGTGCGCGTCGCGCGCGCCGAGGGCGGACGCAAGGCCGCCAAGGCGTCCGGGCGCGCCAAGCTCGCCAAGTCCGGCGGCATGTTCCGGCTGGGCAAGGCGAGCGGCAAGGCCGGCGGCACGGCCACGGCCGCGGGGGCGGCGGCCGGCGCGCTCAAGGCCGGTAAGGCGGGCGGCCGGGCGGGCGGCAAGGCGGCCCGCAAGGCCGGCGGCGCCCTCAGGAGCGCGGGCGCGGGCGGCGCCCTCGTGGCGGGCAAGGCGGCCGGGAAGGCCGGCAAGGCGGCCGGGAAGGCGGGCAAGGCCCGAGGCAGGAGGCGCGGCGGGGCGGGCGGCGCCCTCAAGGGCGCCTTGGCGGCGGGGAGCGCGTTCAAGCTCGGCCGCGCGTCCAAGCCGGGCAAGGCCGCGCGGGCGGGCCAGGCCGTCAAGGCCGGGACCGCGACGCAGGCGGCGAAGGCCGCCAAGGCCGGCCGGACGGTCAAGGCGGGCACCGCCGCGCAGACGGGCAAGGCCCTGCACGCCCTCAAACGCTGACTTCCCGAAGGGAACCTTAAAAGAGTCTCAAGGGCGTTGAACCATGGGCCGGGGCGGTCCCGTACTGCCAGATGACCGCCCATCCAGCATGACGGAGACGCCCCGGCCATGGCAGTTCCCGGATCGACCGGCCGCCCCGGCGGCGGCCTGCGGAGCCTGCTCCGCCGCCCCGGCGCGGCGCGGGCCGCGCAGGACGCCTCCGCCGAGGAGATGGCCGCCGAGCTGTACCGCGAGTACCATCGGCCCCTCCTCGCGTTCGTCCTGCGGCTGACGGGCGGCGACCGCCCGTGGGCCGAGGACGTGGTGCAGGAGACCATGATCCGGGCATGGCGCAGCGCGGACCGGCTCGACGACCGGACGACCTCGCTGATGCCGTGGCTGGCCACGGTCTCCCGGCGTATCGTGATCGACAACCGGCGGCAGCGCGAGGTCAGGCCGCCGGAGGTCGGCGACGGGCCCCTGGAGAACCTCCCGATGGCGGACGAGATGGACGCGCTGCTGCGCAAGGTCGTGGTGACCGAGGCGCTGGAGTCGCTCTCGCCCGCGCACCGGCAGGCGCTGACGGAGACGGTGCTGCGCGACCGGACGGTCAACCAGGCCGCCGAGTACCTCGGCATCCCGGTGGGGACGGTCAAGTCCCGCGTGTACTACGCGTTGCGCGCCTTGCGGGTCGCCTTGGAGGAGAGGGGGGTGACGCCATGAGTTCCCAGATCGAGCACACCGATGTCGGCGCTTACGCGCTGGGCCTTCTCGAGGAGGGCGACCGGCTGGCGTTCGAGGCGCACCTGCTGGGGTGCGGGTCGTGCCAGGCCGAGCTGAGGGAGCTGTCCGGGGCGGCCGGCGCCCTGGCCGGCCTGTCGCCCGCGGCGGGGCCGGTCACGCACGGGGCCGGGTGGGAGGGCGCCGGCGATCCGTCCGCGCCCCCGGCGCCGGTGATCGACATGATGCGGCGCAGGCGGCGGGCCGACCAGCGGTTCCGGCGCGGCGCCTACCTCGCGGGCACGGCCGCCGCGGCGGCGGCGCTGGCGGCGGGCATCGGCATCGGCGCGGCCGTGAACGACGAGGCCCCGGCTCCGAAGCCCCCCGCGACGCAGGCCCTCACCGGCGACAGGTTCCACGCGGCGAACGCGAGCACGGGCGCGTCCGGCACGGTGGCGCTGGTCGACAAGGGGTGGGGCACGCAGGTCGGGCTGGAGCTGCGCGGCATCCGCGGGCCGCTGAAGTGCCATCTGGAGGCGGTGTCGCGGACCGGTGAGCGCAGCGTCGTCGCCGGGTGGAGCGTCCCGGACAAGGGCTACGGCGTCCCGGGACAGCCCAAGCCCCTCGTCATGCAGGGCGGGACCGGGCTCAGCCGGCAGCAGATCGGCCACTTCGAGGTCCGCCTGGACGGCGGCGGAACGCTCCTGACGATTCCCCTCTGACCCTCTGACCCTCTTCTGCCCCCTCCGATCCCGTCCGACCGCCGAAGGCGTCCCGATCGTCCGGCGGCCGCCGGACGCGGCCCGATAACCTTGGGGCATGTCCTCTCCGCACTGGTCCGCCCCGGTCGCCCACGCCCCGGTGGACGCCACCGTGCCGCTGCCCGGATCGAAGTCGATGACCAACCGGGCGCTGATCCTGGCCGCGCTCGCGGAGGCGCCCACCCGCATCATCCGGCCCCTGCACAGCCGCGACACCGAGCTGATGGCCGGCGCCCTCCGCGCGCTCGGCGCGGGCGTCGGGGAGGACTCCGCCGACTGGCAGGTGCGGCCGGGGCGCCTGGAAGGCCCGGCGCGCGTCGACGTCGGGCTGGCGGGGACGGTCATGCGGTTCCTGCCGCCGGTCGCCGCCCTGGCGTCCGGCGAGGTGTTCGTCGACGGCGACCCGCGCGCCCGCGAGCGGCCGATGGGCCCCATCATCACGGCGCTGCGGGCCCTCGGCGCCGAGATCGACGACGGCGGGCGCGACGCGCTCCCGTTCACCGTCCGGGGCTCGGGCTCGGTGGCCGGAGGCGGGGTGACGATCGACGCGTCGGCGTCGTCCCAGCTGGTGTCGGGGCTGCTGCTGGCCGCGCCGCGGTTCGACAAGGGCGTGGAGGTCAGGCACGAGGGGCCGCCGGTTCCGTCGGCGCCGCACCTGGCGATGACCGTCCAGATGCTGCGCGCGGCGGGCGCCGAGGTCGAGGCGCGGCACAACGTCTGGCGCGTGGCGCCCGGTCCGCTGCGCGGCGGCGAGGTGGTGATCGAGCCGGACCTGTCGAACGCGGCGCAGTTCCTCGGCGCGGCGCTGGTCACCGGGGGCCGCGTCACCGTCCCGGACTGGCCGGCCGAGACCACCCAGCCCGGCGACGCGCTGCGCGGGCTGCTCGCCGCGATGGGCGCCGAGGTGACGCGCGGGCCCGGCGGGCTGACCGTGCGCGGCGGGGACGGGTTCGGCGGCCTGGACGCCGACCTGCACGAGGTCGGCGAGCTGACGCCGGTGCTCGCGGCCCTCGCGGCGCTGGCCGGTTCGCCGTCCCGGCTGACGGGCATCGCGCACCTGCGCGGCCACGAGACCGACCGGCTCGCCGCGCTGGTCGCCGAGATCAACGGGCTGGGCGGCGACGTCCGGGAGCTGCCCGACGGGCTGGAGATCCGCCCGCGCCCGCTGCGCGGCGGCGTCTTCCGCACCTACGACGACCACCGGATGGTGATGGCGGCGGCCCTGCTCGGATTGGCCGTTCCCGGCATCGAAGTGGAGAATCCGGGCACCGTCGGCAAGACTCTTCCGGACTTCACCCGGCAGTGGACGTCGATGCTGGCGTCCGCCTGACAGCAGGGAACGGACCACTGGCACGGAAACACGACTACGACGAGGACGACGTCCGGGTGCGGCCCGGGCGCCGCGGGTCGCGGCCGCGCACCCGCCGCCGTCCCGCGCACGAGGACGCCTCTCCCGGGCTCGTGACGGCCGTGGACCGCGGCCGTTACCGGTGCCTGGCCGACCCCGGCACGGGCGACGAGCGCGCCGTCACCGCCATGCGGGCCCGCGAGCTCGGCCGCAAGGGCGTCGTCGTGGGCGACCGCGTCGCGCTGGTCGGGGACGTCACCGGCGCGCAGGACACCCTGGCCCGGATCGTCCGGGTCGAGCCGCGCACCTCGGCGCTGCGCCGCACCGCCGACGACACCGACCCGTTCGAGCGGATCATCGTCGCGAACGCCGACAGCCTGGTCATCGTGACGGCGCTGGCCGACCCCGAGCCGCGCCCCCGCATGATCGACCGGCAGCTCGTCGCCGCCTACGACGCCGGCATGGACCCCCTGCTCTGCCTCACCAAGGCCGACCTCGCCTCCCCCGACGCCCTGGTCGCCGAGTACGCGCCGCTCGGCGTCCCCTACGTCGTGACCGAGCGCGGCGGCGACCTCGGCGAGCTGCGCGGCCGCCTCACCGGCCGCACCAGCGTGCTCGTCGGCCACTCCGGCGTCGGCAAGTCGACACTGGTGAACGCCCTCGTCCCGGACGCCGAACGCGCGGTGAGCCACGTCAACGCCGTCACCGGCCGGGGCCGCCACACCTCCTCCTCGGCGCTCGCGCTGGAGCTGCCCGGCGGCGACGGCTGGATCATCGACACCCCGGGCGTGCGCAGCTTCGGCCTCGCGCACGTCGAACCAGAGAACGTGCTCGGCGCGTTCGACGACCTCGCCGAGGGCGCCGCCGAGCGCTGCCCGCCCCGCTGCGACCACCTCCAGGACGACTGCGGCCTGGACGGCTGGGTCGAGGAGGGCCACGCCAGCCGGGCGCGCCTGGACTCCCTGCGCCGCCTCCTCGCCGCCCGCGAGGGCGAGCCCGAGTAGCCGCGCCGCCGCGGTTCCCGCCCGGCAAAGGATGATCAAGCGCGACAATGGCGGCATGGAGCGGCGAGCGATGCTCAAGGCGGCGGCCCTCGGCGGACTCGGCGGCCTCGGCGCCGCCGGGTGCTCGGCGGAGCGGACGCCGCCGCGGAGGGGTCGGCCCGCCCCGCCGAAGCCGACCGGGCCCGCCGACTGGAACGCCCTGGAACGCGGCCTGGACGGAAGGCTGGTCCGCCCGTCCGACGCGTCCTACAAGGAGGCGAGGCGCCTCTACATCCCGCGTTACGACCGTGTCCGCCCGGCGGGCGTCGCGTACTGCGAGACCCCGCAGGACGTCGCGGAATGCGTGGCGTTCGCCACGGTGAAGCGGATGCCCGTGGCGGTGCGGTGCGGCGGGCACAGCTACGCGGGCTGGTCGACGGGTCCCGGCCTCGTGATCGACGTCTCCCCCATGGACGCCGTGAAGCGCGACGGCGACCGCGCGGCCGTCGGGGCCGGCACCAGGCTGATCGACCTCTACGACGGGCTCGCCGGCGACGGTGTGAGCGTCCCGTCCGGAACCTGCCCCACGGTCGGCGTTGCGGGGCTGACGCTGGGCGGCGGGCTGGGCGTGGCGTCCCGCGCTTACGGGCTGTCGTGCGACACCCTGGATGCGGTCCAGATAGTCACGGCGGACGGGCGGGTCCTGACCTGCGACGCGCAGCGGAACCCGGATTTGTTCTGGGCGTGCCGGGGCGGAGGCGGCGGCAACTTCGGCGTGGCGGTGTCTTTCACGTTCCGGACGCACGAGGTCGGCGACGTGACGCCGTTCAGCATGCGCTGGCCCTGGCGGAAGGCGGCGAGCGTGGTGCGCGGCTGGCAGCGCTGGGCACCGGCGGCGCCCGGCGAGGTCTGGACGAGCCTGCACCTCGACACCGGCCCCGATCAGGGGTCTCCCGTCATCGAGGTGACGGGCCTGGCGCTCGCCGGCGCCGACGGCCACATGGAGCGCCTGACGGCCGCGGTCGGCGCGGATCCCTCCTCGACCGCCGCCCAGAGCCGGTCCTACATGGACGCGATGAAGTTCATGGGCGGCTGCGCCGGGCAGTCGATCGAGCGGTGCCACGGGCGGGGCTCCCTGCCGGGGCAGCGGCCCGGCGGCGCCTTCCCCCGCACCGAGTACTCGGGGAAGTCGCACATCGCCTACAGGCCGCTGCCCGACGACGCGATCAGCGCTCTGCTCGACCGGTTCGACAAGGGCAACGACGTCCGGAACCGGTCGGTCCTCATGGACGCGATGGGTGCCGCGATCGCGCGCGTCGGGCCGGGCGACACCGCCTTCCCGCACCGCGGCGGGCTGTTCTGCGTCCAGTACCTCGCGCCTGACGACCCCTGGCTGTCGGCGACGCACGCCGCGATGGAGCCCCACCTGGGAGGCGCCGCCTACGTGAACTACACCGACGCCGGCCTGAAGGACTGGGCCCACGCCTACTACGGCCCCAACCTGGACCGGCTCAGGAAGGTGAAGGCCGCGCACGACCCCGGACGGCTGTTCCGCTTCCCGCAGGCCGTCTAGCCCCGCGACTCCTCGAACAGGCTGCGCGCCTTGGCCTCGGCCTCGTTCAGCGCCTGCACGTGCCGGGGCGCGAGATCCTCCACGCACCGGGTCATCTCCTCGGTGACCTGGCTGAACGCGGCCTCCTCCGCGCCCCGCAGCGCCGCCCGGACGGTCGCGGACCGGGCGCCGAGCGCCGACCACTCCAGCTCCAGCCGCGCGACGGCCTCGTCGAACGCCCGGGACGTCTCGGCCCCGGCGTCCTTCAGCTCGGCCGGGACCGGGCCCCGGCCCGACTTGCGGGCGTGGCCGGACAGGGCCGAGATCCGGCTGGCGAGCGTCAGCCCCTCGCGGGCCAGCGGGAGCACGTCGTGGATCAGGTCGGTGACCGCCTTGGCCAGCTCCTCGACCCGGGTGAGCAGGAGCTGCGTCGCCTCCTCCAGGGCCTTGGAGGTGCGCTCGGCCACACGCTCGGCGACGTCCCGCTGCTGCCTGGACAGCGCCGGGACGACGTCGCGGTCGAGCCGGCGCCGCATCTCCCGCCCGCGGGCGCCGTCGCCGGCGGGGCCCGCGCGGTCGGTCCAGTCGGCGAAGACCCGCTCGATGCGCTCCTCCCCGGACGCGGCGATCTCCGCGGTGATCTCCTCCATGGCCTCGCCCACGCGGGCCTTGAGGCGCTCCACCCGCCCGTACAGCGCCTCGCGCTTGAACGGGTCGTTGAGCTCGTTGAGCTGCGCCTGCAATCGACGGGAGACGTCGATGGCGTGCTCGGCCAGGGGGACGAGGCGGTCGGCGAGCTCGTCGAGCGTCTCTGCCCGGCGTGGATCGGTCAGCTCGGCCACCCACTCGGGGAGATCGTGCGCCATGGCCCCCATGCTGCCACCACCCGCGCCCGGAAGCGGGACATCGCGCCCGGCGCGCCGGTACCCGGCCGCCCGAAACGCCGGAAACGCCGGAAACGCCGGAACGGCCCGGGTACGTGTGTCGGGACGGGCGGTGATCAGGGTAGCGTGGCTCGCCGTGGCGGGCTATTCCGATGACCTGCGTCTCGCGCATGTGCTGGCGGACGGGGCCGACGACATCACGACCAAGCGTTTCCGCGCCCTCGACCTCGACGTCGAGACCAAGCCGGACCTGACGCCGGTCAGCGACGCCGACCGCAGCGTGGAGGAGCAGATCCGCGGCACGCTGAAGCGGGCCCGTCCGCGCGACGCGGTGCTCGGCGAGGAGTACGGCAGGACCGGGTACGGCAACCGCTGCTGGATCATCGACCCGATCGACGCGACGAAGAACTTCGTACGCGGCGTCCCGGTGTGGGCCACCCTGATCGCCCTGATGGAGAACGACGAGATCGTCGTCGGGGTGGTGTCGGCGCCCGCGCTGAACCGCCGCTGGTGGGCGGCCCGGGGCGGCGGCGCCTGGACGGGCCGCAGCCTCACCCGCGCGTCCCGCATGAGCGTCTCGTCGGTGGGCGACCTGTCCGACGCGTCCCTTTCCTTCTCCAGCCTGAGCGGCTGGGAGGAGCAGGACCGGCTGCCCCGCTTCCTCGAACTGACCCGCTCGGTGTGGCGGACGCGGGCGTTCGGCGACTTCTGGTCGCACATGATGGTCGCCGAGGGCGCGGTCGACATCTCCACCGAACCCGAGGTGTCCCTGTGGGACCTCGCCGCCCTCCAGGTCATCGTGGAGGAGGCGGGAGGCATGTTCACCGACCTGTCCGGCGTGCCCGGCCCGGACGGCGGCAGCGTCGTGTGCACCAACGGCAAGCTGCACGCGGAGGTCCTCCGCACCCTCGGCGGCGGCCAGCTGTCCCTGCGCATCTGACCGGCACGTGCCTGACCGGGGCGCTTCCGCCATGGCGCTCGGGCCGACTCGCGACATATCGTGGAACAGCGGTCGCCCGACGGCCGTTCTACAAGTGGGCGGTCCGTCAACGGAGGTACGAGATGTCGACCCAGACCAAAGTAGCGATCGGCGGAGTCGTCGTCGGCTTCCTGACCCTGTTCGTCTTCCCGTGGTGGCTGAGCGCACTGATCATCCTCGGCGCCGTCGGCCTGCCGTTCGCCGCGTACATGATGCTCGACCCGTCCCAGCGCAAGCGGGTGCGGGCGCAGGGGCGCAAGCGCATCGGGAGCTGACGCCGCGCGAGCGGTGAGCCCCGCCCCCGCTAGGGTGCGGGTGTGGCGGAGACACGGGTCGGCGTCGTCGGCGCGGGCATCGTCGGGCTGGCGATCGCGCGCGGGCTGACGCTGGAACGTCCGGGGCTGAAGGTGACGGTCCTGGACAAGGAAGACCGTGTCGCGGCCCACCAGACGGGCCACAACAGCGGCGTCGCCCACGCGGGCCTCTACTACGCGCCGGGGTCCCTGAAGGCGACTCTGTGCAGGCGCGGCATCGGCCTGCTCAAGGAGTTCTGCACGGACCGGAACCTGCCGTACGAGGAGTGCGGCAAGCTCGTCGTCGCCCGCGACGCCGCGGAGACGGCCGCCCTGGAGGAGATCGAGCGCCGCGCCACGGCCAACGGCGTCCCCGGGCTGCGGCGGCTGACCCGCGGCGAGCTGACCGAGATCGAGCCGCACGCGGCGGGCGTCGCGGCCCTGCACTCCCCCACCACGGCGATCGTCGACTTCCCGGCGGTGGCCCGCGCGTTCGCGGCGGACGTCGCCGCGGGCGGCGGCGAGGTCAGGCTCGGCTTCGAGGTCGTGCGGATCGGCCGGGCGGGCGACCGCGTCACGGTCGCCTCCCCGCACGAGGAGCTGGCCTTCGACCGGCTGGTGGTCTGCGCCGGCCTCCAGTCCGACCGGGTGGCGCGGCTGGCGGGCGACTCCCCCGCCCCGGCGATCGTCCCGTTCCGCGGCGAGTACTACCGGCTCGTCCCGTCCCGGACGGATCTCGTGCGCGGCCTCATCTATCCCGTGCCCGACCCGCGCTACCCGTTCCTCGGCGTCCACTTCACCCGGCGCGTGGACGGCGGTGTGGACGTCGGCCCGAACGCCGTCCTCGCCCTCGCCAGGGAGGGCTACCGGCGGCGCGACGTCCGTCCCGCGGACCTCTGGGAGGCGGTCCGCTGGCCCGGCTTCCGCCGTCTGGCGCGGCGGCACTGGCGGACGGGCGCGCGCGAGCTGTACGGCTCGGGGCTCACGCGGGCGTTCGTCGCCGAGGCGCGCCGCTTCGTCCCCGAACTCACCACGGCCGACGTCGTCCCGGCGCCCGCCGGCGTCCGCGCCCAGGCGGTCGACCCGGACGGCACGCTCGTGGACGACTTCCGCATCGGCCGCCTGGGCCCGATCACCACCATCCGCAACGCCCCCTCCCCCGCCGCGACATCCTCCCTGGCAATCGCGGAACACGTAGTGGACGAACTCCTCTAGTCCCAGAGCCTGCGGTCGCGGGCGTGGGGGTCGTGGACGAGTGTGTCGGCGGGGCCGTCGAAGACCATCACGGCGCGGCTCGACGGGTCGAAGCGCTCCCAGCCGGGGTCGCCGGTGGCGGCGAAGCGGGTCCAGGCGCGGTGCATGCGGTCGGCGAGGCCCTGCGGCGGGTTCGGCCCGGTGAGGCCCTCCTCCTCGCCGGTGAGGTTGTCGAACACGAAGCCGAGCTCCAGGGCGTGGCAGGCGCCGAGGTCCTGGTTGGGCGACCGCCACGCGAACTCGTACATCCAGGTGCGCCCGCCCGAGCCGGCGTGCCCGGCGGCGGCGCGGTGGGCGGGGATGCGGAACAGGCTGTCGGTGATGATCGCCGCGAGCAGCTCGCCGGACGCCATGTCCGGATGGTGGGCGCGGTAGGCGGCGGGCAGGCCCGGCGGGACGCCCATGCCCGCGGCGACCGCGCCGACCAGCTCGTCGTTGAGGCCGGAGGCGACCCCGGTAGGCATCAGGAAGAGCCGGAACTCCTCGGTGGTGTACCCGATGAGCAGGTCCACGTCCCGCCCGGCGCCGGCGGCGATGGCGTCCTCGGGGCGCCGGGTGATCAGCTCGCCGTCCAGGACGGGCGTGAGCGCCATGCCGCCCGCGGCGGTGGTGGCGCCCCAGCGGGCGGGGTCGGGCAGCGCCGCGACCTCGGTGGCGACGGCGTTCTGCACGGGGATGACCGCGGCCGGGTCGAGCCGGGCGAACGCCTCGGCGGTGGGCTCGACACCGAGCCGGGACGCCATCTCCTTGGTGACGAGCAGGGCGTCGGCCGGGTCCTGGGCGATGCCGCCCGCGCCGCTCTGCGCGACGGCCCGGTGGAAGAGCCCGAGGTCGAGGGAGAGCAGGGTGGTGACGCTCATCGCTCCCGCCGACTCGCCGAACACCGTGACCCGGGCGGGGTCCCCGCCGAACGCGGCGATGTTGTCGCGGACCCACTCCAGGGCGGCGATCTGGTCGAGCAGCCCGCGGTTGGGCGGGGCGCCGGGCAGGAGCGCGAAGCCCTCGACGCCGAGCCGGTAGTTGATCGTCACGCAGACGACGCCGTCGCGGGCGAAGTTGCGCCCGTCGTAGACGGGCACCGCCCCCGATCCGTTCCGGAAGGCACCGCCGTGGATCCACACCATCACCGGGAGGCCCGCCTCGCCGTCCGGGAGCCGGGGGGTCCACACGTTCAGGTTGAGGCAGTCGTCGCCCGGGATGGCGGGATCGGGCAGGAGCGCGGCGAACACCCGGGGGTAGCCGGGCTTGGGCGCGGTCGGCCCGTACTCGACGGCGTCGCGGACACCGTCCCAAGGCTCGGGCGGGCGCGGCGCCTGGAACCGGTCGGCCCCGAACGGCGGCGCGGCGTAGGGAATCCCGAGGAAGGCGGTCACGCCGTCCCGTTCCGCGCCCCGGACCTTCCCGTAGGACGTCTGTACGACCGCCGCCATGGCGCGCCTCCGGTTCTAGAACCAAATTCGACAGCCAGAGCCTACGCCAACGACCTCAGCCAACACCGCGACCACGCAACAACCTGGATGGTCGCGATCGCGTCCGAAGGCAGTTTCGAGCGGAGCAAGAACCTGATCGCGCAGCGAGCCGCAAGGCGAGCCGGAGCGATGCCGGCGATCGCCGCAGTGCCCGACGACGGAGGGCCGCTAAGGCCCGAAGGAGGAGGGCACTGCAATAGACACAGCAGCGATGCCGGCGATCGCCGCAGTGCCCGACGACGGAGGGCCTCAAAGGCCCGAAGGAGGAGAGCACTGCAGTAGACACGTCAGGTAGTTGCGGGCGAAGGTCCGGGTGGCGTTCTCGTCGTCGAGGGTGAGGCCGCCGCCGGGGACGAGGAGCAGGGAGATCGCGACCCGCAGCAGCACCTCGGCCACGGTGTCGTGGTCCTCGGCGCCGCCGGGGCGGGCCCGGCGCAGGCGGTCGGCGAGGATGTCGCGGGCGGCGAGCATGACGGCGCCGCCGTTCATGCTGAGCTGCGGCAGGAACGCCTCGGGCTCGCTCTGCAGGACGCGCGTCATGAGCGGGTGGGTGCGGGCGTTGCGCAGGCCGACCACGAAGCCCTCGACGACGGCGTCCTCCGGGGTGGCGAGGTCTTCGGTGGCCTCGGCGATCGCGGTGAGGAAGCGGCGGCACTCCCGCAGGATCACGGCCTGGACCAGTTGCTCCTTGTTGGTGAACCGCCGGTAGATGGTGGTGCGCGCGACCGCGGCCCGCTTGGCGACGTCCTCGACGCTGACCCGGCGCAGCCCGTAGGTCTCGAACTCCGCGAGCGCGGCGTCCAGGATGCGGGTGTCGAGGTCGTCGGCGCCGGCGTCCGGCGCCGCCAGCCGGTCACGCAGCCCGTGCGTGGTGGTCGCGTCCGTGGTCATGACCGCACCCTAGCCGCCGGGCGTGCGGCATCCCGCCATCGGATGCGACACAGTTACAATTATCGTCGTTCTGTAGTTCTGTTCCGACCCCCGGCGGTGCACATGACGGACGAGGCCGACGCGCGGACCCCGGCCCCCCTCGGGCCCGGCTCGCTGACCTGGCGGTACTTCGGCGACACCCGGATGCTCCTCGTCGGCCCCCGGGCGGGCGTGCTGCAGAACATGCTCCCCGCGCTCGGCCAGGGCGTCCTGGACCACTCGGTGTTCTTCACCGAGACGTTCGCGCGGGTGAAGCGGTCCGCCGGCCCGATCCTGGACACGGTGTACGGCGGGGAGCGGTCCGCCGCCACGGGCCGCAGGGTCCGCGACTACCACGTCGAGATCAAGGGCACCATGCCGGACGGGTCCCGCTACCACGCGCTCGATCCCGAGACCTACTACTGGGCCCACGCGACCTTCCTCGACACCATGCTCTACGGCGTCGAGACCTTCATCCGGCCGCTCGGCGAGGACGAGAAGCGCCGGATCTACGAGGAGTCCAAGACCTGGTTCCGGATGTACGGGGTCAGCGACCGGGCCATGCCGGACGACTGGGAGGCGTTCCAGGCGTACTGGAGGCGGATGCTGGACGAGGAGATCGTCGCGCACAGGACCGCCCGCTACGGCGTCGGCTACGTGACCAAGGGGCTGCCCGCGCCGCCGAGGGTGCCGGCGCGGGTGTGGCGGGCGGTGTCGCCGCCGCTGAACGCGGTCGCCCGGTTCGTCACGGTCGGCGGGATGCACCCGCGCATGCGCGAGCTGCTCGACCTGCCGTGGAGCGCCGCCGACGAGCGCCGGCACCGGCGGTTCGCGGCGGCCGTCCGCGCGGCGGGGCGGGTGTGGCCGCTGCTGCCCGAGGCCGTCCGCTACCTGCCGCAGGCCCGCCGCGCCTTCCGCCGGGCCCGCCAGCCGCGTTGACTTGCGGCGTGTTGCCCTTATCGGCGCTCGCTTAAGGGCAACACGCCGCAAGTCGACGGGGGCGACGACGGGGTTAGGAGCGGATTCTCTCGTTGTAGGTCTTGCGGGCCTCCTCGTCGTAGTCCAGGAAGATCTTGTCCAGGCCCAGGCGGCGGGAGGTCGCCTGGCGGACCCGCTCGGGCAGCAGGGCGCCCAGGCGGACCTGCGTGCCCAGCTTCTTCGGCACGGCGACCTGCGGGCGCGGCCGGCCGACCAGCTCGACGACCGCGGCGGCGATGTCCTCGGGCTCGCAGTTCTTCTGCCCCTTCGGGCTGCGCGTCCCGGCGGTCAGCTCGGTGTTGGTGAAGGTGGGCAGGACGGCGCTGACGTGCACGCCGCGGTCCAGCACCTCCAGCCGGGTCGCCTCGGTGAACCCGACGACGGCGGCCTTGCTGGCGTTGTAGAGCGCGAGGCCGGGGGTGAACATCACGCCGGCGAGCGAGGCGATGTTGATGACGTGGCCCCGGCCGCGCGGCAGCATCCGGTCGAGCGCGAGCTTGGTGCCGAGCATCACGCCGTGCACGTTGATGTCGATGCAGCGGCGGGCGTCGGCGTCGCTCTCGTCGGTGACCGGCCCGATCGGCATGATCCCCGCGTTGTTGACGACGACGTCGAGGGGCCCGGCGGCCTCCTCGGCCTTGTCGAGGAAGGCGGCGAACGACTCGCGGGACGTGACGTCCAGGGCGAGGCCGGTGACGCCGAGCGACTCGGCGGCCTCCTTGACGGCGGTCTCGTCGATGTCGCCGATGACGACGGTGGCGCCCCTGGCCTTGAGGGCGCGGGCGGTGGCGAGGCCGATCCCCCGCGCGGCCCCGGTGATGGCGACGACCTTGCTCATGTTCACTGCTCCAGTCGGTCGAGGCGGACGGGAAGCCCGTCCTTCGGCGAGGGAAGGGACGTGGTGTCGAGGGGCCATTCGTACCGCGCGGGCACGCTCCAGCGGTACCGCAGGAGCATCTGGTGCAGGATCGTCTTGACCTGCATCCCGGCGAAGTGCAGCCCGATGCACTTGTGCGCGCCGCCGCCGAACGGCGCCCAGGCGTACTTGTGGACCTTGTCCTCGCGGCGCTCCGGGGAGAACCGCCCGGGGTCGAACTCGTCGGGATCGGTCCACCAGTCGGCCATGTGGTGGTTGCTGAGCATCGGCACCACGACTGTCGTCCCGGCGGGGACGTGGAAGCCGAGGATGGAGGTGTCCTTGACGACCTTGCGCGGCAGCGCCGGGACGGGCGTGACCATCCGCATCGACTCCTTCATCACCATGTCGATGCCGGTGAAGGCGTCCAGGTCGTCGAAGCCGGGGCGCTCCTTGCCGAGCCCGAGGGACCGCTCGCGGAGCCGCTCCTGCCACTCGGGGTACTTGGCCAGGTAGTAGGCCATCGTCGTGAGCGTGATGGTGGTGGTGTCGTGCGCCGCCATCAGCGCGAAGATCATGTGGTTGACGACGTCCTCGTCGGTGAACCGCTCGCCGTCGTCGGTCTCGGCCTGGCAGAGCGCCGAGAACAGGTCGCTCCCGTCGCCCTCGCGCTTGGCGGGCAGGTGCCGGCGGAAGAACTCCTCCAGCACCTTGCGGGCCTGGAGGCCCTTGTGCCAGCGCAGCCCGGGGACGGGGAAGCGGACGTAGGCCGTCCCCGCCCGGACGGCGTCGATGAACGCGCCGTTGACCCGCGCGCGCTCGGCGTCGTCGAGTTCGACGCCCATGAAGACGTCCACCGCGAGGTCGAGCGTGAGCTTCTTGATGTGGTCGTAGACCTTGAAGCCCTGCCCGGGCTCCCACGACTCCACGCCCCTGACGATGCCGGGGGCCATCGCGTCCATGTAGGAATGCAGCCGGGGGCGGGTGAACGCCTGCTGCATGATGCGGCGGTGGTGCAGGTGCTCCTCGAAGTCCAGGAGCATGATGCCGCGGTTGAAGAACGGGCCGATGAAGTAGCTCCACGCGGGCCCGTTCGCGAACGCCTTGTCCCGGTTGACCAGGACGACCTCGGCGGCCTCGGGGCCGTGGACGGTGACCATCCGCTGGCCGAGCAGCCACCCCCAGGCGACCGGGCCGTACTCGGCGTAGCGCTTGCGGGCCATCCCGATCGGGTCGCGCATCACCGCGAGCGTGCTGCCGATGTAGGGGACGCCGGGCACGCCGGGCACCGGTTTCAGGTCGCTGCCCCGCGGCGGCGGCGCGAGAACGCTCGTCATGACCCCTCCGGACGCATGCAACAAAAGGGCGAAATCTGTTGCTTTGTTCTAACGCAACGGCCGCCCGTAAGTCCAGACTTATTCGCGGTGACTTGGGCGTCAGCGGGCCTCGCGGGCGGGCGGCGCCTTGAGGAGCCGCCGCCGCGCCGCGTCCGTCAGCGGCCGGTACGCGCCCGCCTTGTCCCGGTAGAAGGCGCGCCCGTCGCCGACCGCCGGGACTCCCTCGTCCCGCAGCGGCGCCGTGCGCAGCCGCCGTCCCGCCGTGACGGGCACCTCGTCCACGATCCGCACGATCGCGGGCCGCAGCCCCGGTTCCACCCGCAGCAGCGCCTCCGACAGGTCCACCGGCTTGACGGCGCCCTCCGCGTGCGCCCCCGGGCCGGTCCGCAGGCTCACGGCGGCCGCGGCCAGTTCCGTGTCGCCCACCGGGATCCCGTAGACGGCGACGGCGTCGACGTAGGGCAGGTCGCCCAGCGCGTCCCGGATCGGGCCGGGCGGGACGATGCCGTCGGCCGTGCGGATCAGCTCGGTCTCCCGCCCGACGAGCCAGAAGTCGCCGTCGGCGTCCCGCCGGAACAGGTCACCGGTGATCGTCCAGGCGTCCTCGGGCCGGAACACGCCCCGCACGGGGCGGGCCGCCGACCCGATCGCCGACAGCCGCACCCGGGCGAGCAGCATGCCGATCTCGCCGGGCTCGCACGGGACGGCGAACCCGTCCGGCCCCTCGGCGAGCCGGCCGTTCTCCAGGTCGTAGCGGGCCAGCCGCACCCCGGCGCTGCCCGGCAGCGGCCGCCCGAGCGACCCGGGCTTCTTGCCGCTCAGGTTGACCAGCACCGACTCGCCCTCGGTGGAGGCGTAGAACTCCAGGACCCGCGCGGGCGCGAACCGCTCCTCCACCCGCCGCCACAGGTTGCGCGGCATGCCCGAGCCGATGAACAGCCGGACGGCGTGGTGCCGCTCGGCCGGGTCCGGCGGCGCGTTCACGAGTTCGCGCAGGAGCGTCCAGGTGTAGGAGGCCACGGTCACGCCGTAGCGCCGCGCCTCGTCCCAGAACGTCTCCGGGTCGTACGCGCTGGCGAGCGCCAGCCGCGCGCCGCCCGCGACGGCTCCTCCGAGGCTCATCAGCAGCCCGGACGGGTGCTGGAGCGGCGTGAGGCTGTAGACGGTGTCGGACGGGGACAGGGAGGCCGAGGACGCCGTCCCGAACGCCGACAGGGCCCACCGCCGGTTGGTGATGCGGCTGGCGCGCAGCTGGTCCCCGTCGCCGCGGAAGACCACGAACGCGAGGTCGCCGGCCCGGCCCGGGTTGGGCCGGTACCAGCCGGGCAGCTCGACCCGGTCGGGGTCGATGTCCTCCATGTCCATCAGCGGACCGCGCTCGCCGCGTCCGGCGCCGCCCAGCAGGAAGCCGGGCACGTCCGCCAGCTCCGCGGCGGCCGCGGCGTGCTCGGGGTCGGCGATGACCCGCGTGACCTGGCCGAGCCGGGCCTCTGCGGCCGGGTCGCCGTCGGGCCGCAGCAGCACCGCGACGGCGCCGAGCCGGTTGAGCGCGGCGACGAGCGCGAGCGCGGTCGGCCGGGTGCCCATCAGCACCCCGACCGCGTCGCCGCGCCGCACCCCGATGTGGATCAGGCCGCGGACCACGGCGTCGATGCGGCGCCTGGCCGCGTCATGGGTGTGCCCGCGCCCCCGGTAGAGGAAGAACACCTCGTCCGGCATGCGGCGGGCCTGCTCGTCCAGCAGCAGCCCCATAGACATGCGGGTGTCGGACTGGATGCGCTCCAGCCGCGCCAGGCGCGGCAGGTTCTGCGCGGCCTCCCCGCCGAGCTGGCGGGTCCCGTGCACGGCCCGCGAGGCCGTCCGGTACGCCGACCGGGCGGCGCTCGCCCCGATGCCCACGGCGAGCTGGAGCCCGTACCCGGCGGGGCCGCCCGGAAGCCCGGCGGACGCGGCCTCCTCGTCCCCGGCGACGGGCACGACGATCTCGGGCAGCTCCGCCGCGCCGTCCCGCCAGCGCGCCCACGCCGCGACGGCCGGCCACGTCCGCGCGATGGCGAGGCTTCCGACGACGAGCCCGAAGTGCCCGGCGCGCAGGGACGCCTCGTACACCTGGGCGCGCGGCGCGGCCCGCCGGATCCCGCGCACCATCGGCGGCGCCGCGATCTCGTCCACCTCCCCGACGAACGTCAGGACGGGGCAGGTGATGTCGGCGAGCGTGACGAGCCGGTCGCCGATGAGGAACCCGCCGGTCAGCATGCGGTTGTGCTGGATGAACTGGCGGATGAACTCCGCCAGCGCGGGCCCGGGCCACGACACCCAGCCCTCCCGCTCCAGGAACCGGCGCTGGCGCTCCCGGGGCGCGAGCCGCTCCCGGTCGTGCAGCTGGAGGATGAAGTCGACCCGCGAGCGCACCGACTTCACGGGGCTGAGGAGCTGGAACCCGAGCCGCGTGACCCAGCCCGGCACCGCGAACCCGCCGAGGAGGGCGTCGGGGATGCGCTCGACGCCCTCGGACGCGAGCCAGCTCGGCAGCCCGAACGGCAGCCCGACGCTGGTGTCGGCCGGGCTCCCGAACGTCACCACGGACTCGACGCCCTCGCTGCGCCGGTACGCGGCGGCCTGGTAGACGAACATGCCGCCCTGCGAGTACCCGGCGAGGTGGACGCCGCGCCCGGTGGCCTCCCGGATCCGGTCGACCGCGTCGCTGACGGCCAGCACGTGGTCGCTGACCGTCCGCTCCAGCCCGCCGGGCTCGCGCTCGGGCGCACCGAAGTCCACGACCCACGGGTCGACGCCGAGGTCGCGCAGCACCCGCACCGCGCTGACCCGCGAGGAGATGTCGTACACCTCCGCCGTGATCATCAGCGGCGGGACGAGCAGTACGACCGGCCCGCCGCCCGCGCCCGGGAAGTAGTGCCGCAGCCGGTACACGCGCTGCTCGGTCACCACGTCGAACGGCGAGGCGTCCTCGTCGGTGTCGAACCCCCCGAACCGGGCGACCTCCAGGGCGTTCTGGGCGGTGGAGCCCAGGCGGGAGCCCACCTTCAGGAGCGTCTTGGCAACAGCCGGCATCATGGCCCTCTCACAGCGTCAACGCCATGTTGTCCTGGAATCACCGGCTTTAGCAATCAGCTGATGATCCGCGCGCCCTCCATGTGGCCGCCCTGCAGCCTCTCCCACATGTACCTGCGGCGGGGCTTGCCGCTGGAGGTGCGCTGGATCAGCCCGGCGCCGACGACGATGGTCAGCTCCACATCGTCCCCGAGCCGCCGCCGCAGCATCTCGCGCACCCCGCCGATCCAGGCCTCGTCCTGCGTCTCGGCGAACAGCGCGAGCCCCTTGCGCCCGGCGCCGGGGACGCCGACCACGACGATGCGGCCCTTCCCGAGCCCGCTCACCTCGGCGATCTTGGATTCGAGGTCCTCGACGTAGACCGAGCGCCCGCGCACCTTGATGCTGTCGCCCATCCGCCCGAGGACGAACAGCTGCCCCTCGTGGAAGAACCCGGCGTCGCCGGTGTAGACCTTCCCGTCCATGAACCGGGTCGACTTGGCCTCGGCCCCCGCGAAGTAGCCGGGGCACGCCGACGGCCCGCCCACGACGATCTCGCCGAGGAGCCCGCTGTCCAGCTCGCGCCCCTCGTCGTCGACGATGGCGACGGGCACGTCGTCCTCGGGCGTCCCGCAGCCGACGACCCATCCGGCCTTGGCGCCGAGCGACTCCGGCCCGAGGGTGTGCTGGTCCAGGATCCGGACGGGCTGCCCGAACGCCAGCGCCTCCGGGTCGGGCCGGACCGCCAGGGGGTCGCGCGGGACGTCGTCCATGGTGACGAGCAGCGTCGTCTCGGCCATCCCGTAGGCGGGCTTGAACATCGTCCGGGAGAACCCGAACGGCTCCATGAGCTGCGCGAACACTTCGAGCGTGTGCGGGTCGATGGGCTCGGCGCCGATCAGCGCCATCTTCCACCCGGACACGTCGAGCCCCTCCAGCTGCTCGGGCTTGACCCGCCGCGCGCAGTAGGCGTAGGCGAACGGCGGCGCCGCCGTGTGGGCCGCCTCCCCGAAGCACCGCAGCCACCGTGCCGGGTCGCGGATGAAGTGGTCGGGCCGCATCAGCTTCAGCGTCCCCTGCCGCGCGATGGGCGTGAGGAAGCAGCCGATCAGCCCCATGTCGTGGTAGAGCGGCAGCCAGGAGGCCACCACGTCCCCGTCCTCGTAGCCGGCCTCCCGCGCGATCAGCTCGCTGTTGGCCTCCAGGTTCTCCCAGGTGACCATGACGCCCCGGGGCGACCCGCTGGACCCGGAGGTGAACTGGAGCAGGGCGAGCTCGCCGGCGGGCCGGACCTCGGCCTCCTCGTCGGCCTGCCGGGGCCGCCAGGGCTCCCCGTCCAGCCCGGCGCCGGCCATGGCCCGCCGCGCGTAGTCGGCCAGCCCGTCGGAGGCCACCACGAGCGCCGGCGACGCCTGCCGCAGGATCGCCGCCACGTGCGCGACGTAGTCGTCGCCGTCCTGGAACAGCGGCGGAGTGATCAGGCACACCGTGGCCCCCGCGGCCCAGACCGCGAAGTACGTCTCGACGCAGGTGAAGTCCGTGGGCAGGATCAGGCACACGACGTCGCCCGGCCGGACGCCCTCCTCGACCAGCGCTCCCGCGGTGCGCCGCGCGGCCGACGCCAGCTCACCGTAGTCGCGGAACTCCCAGCCGCCGTCGTCGGCCGCCAGGTGGACGCCGCGTCCGGTGTTCGGCTTGTCCAGCCAGTCGCGCAGCGCAGATGGCATCGTGTCCCCTTCAGGAAAGGCTCGCGCCCGTACATAACCCGCGGGTAACTTCACCAGGGCCGCGCGACCCCGTCAACTGGTTCGATCAGCCGAAGAGACCGCCCGGTCATTTGGGGGCGCTCCACGAGCCCCCTCTCAACCGGAGGCGGGCGCCTTCCGGGCCGCCGCCACCCGGGCCACGAGCCGCCATCCGAGCAGCGCGGCGCCGAGGAACACGGTCGCCACGACCACGAACGCGAGCGCGGTCCCCTGACCGGACACGACCCGCAGCACCATCCCCACGGCCACGGTCGAGACCCAGATCCCGACCCCGGCGGGGAAGACCTCCTCAGGCCGTCGCCAGGCCCGAAGAAGCCCCCATCCGACGCCGAGCCCCACGAGGAACGGCCAGGCGGTGGACAGGAACCCGCCCACGCTGGCCGCCTCCTCATGTGAAGCCCGCCCGATGCCGACGAACACGAGTACACAGAGAACGTCGACGACTCCGCCCAAGACCTTCCGCACCCCTCCAGGCTAGGTGCCCTGGACGTCAGGTCATGCCGACCGTCCGGCTGGAAGGCCGGCTGCCGGTGACGTGGCCGCGGCCTCGGGGACGTCCGCGGGCGGCCCACTGGCGGAGCGGCCGGGGAGGGCGAGGGCCGCGATGACGCCCACCAGGGTCAGGGCGGCCGAGACGGTGACGGCGGCGCGCAGGCCGTCGGCGGTGCCGACGCCGGATGCCGCGACGCCGACGAGCACGGCCAGGCCGACGCCCACCCCGATCTGCATGGCGGTGTTGGCCATGCCGCCGGCGATGCCCTGCTCCCGCGCGTCCACGCCGGTGGCGGCGGCGGCGAACTGGGTGGGGTAGATCGTGCCCATTCCCATGCCGTACACGGCGATCCCGGCGAGGACGGTGAGGTAGGAGCCGTCGGCCACCATCCCGGCGGCCAGGAGGGCGCTGCCCGCCGCCCCGAGCAGGAGCGCGGTGATGAGGGTGCCGCGGATTCCGATGCGCAGCATCAGCCGTCCGGCGGCGAAGTTCCCCAGGGCGATCACCGCGGACAGGCCGAGGAACGCCAGTCCCGCCCGCAGGGCCGTGTAGCCGAGCACGTCCTGGAAGTACAGGGTGAGGAAGTACACGACGTTCTGCATGGTCGCCCCGAACACGAAGATGATCACGAGGGCGGGGGCCAGGTCGCGGTCGCGCAGCAGGCGCAGCGGCATCAGGGGGCTGCGGCTGCGCGCCTCGACGGCGAGGAAGGCGGCCAGCAGGCCCAGCGCGAGCACGGCGCCGATGACGAACTTCGCCGAGGTCCAGCCCGTTTCGGGGACCTCGGCGATCGAGTACACCAGCAGGGTGGCGCCGGCCGTGCCGGTCACCACGCCGGGCAGGTCGTATCCGTGGCCGCGGTCGACCGGCCCGTCCGCCGGCAGCAGCCAGAACGCGGCGGCGGCCGCGGCGACCACCAGCGGCACGTTCACGAGGAACACCGCCTCCCAGCCGAACGCGTGGGTCAGCACGCCGCCGAGGAGCGCTCCGGCGCTGAGCCCTCCGGCGCCGGCCATGGCCCACACCCCGAGCGCCCTGAGCCGTTCGCGTCCCTCCGCGAACATGGTGTTGACCTGCGCCAGGGTGGCGGGGAACACGATCGCGGCGCCGACCCCCTGGATGGCGCGGGCGGCGATGAGGGTGCCCGGGGAGGTGGCGAGGCCGCCGAGCAGCGACGCGACGCCGAACGCGATCATGCCGAGGACGAACATGCGGCGGCGTCCGAGCAGGTCGCCCGAGCGGCCGCCGAGCAGCAGGAAGCCGCCGAAGAACACGGCGTAGGCGCTGATCACCCACTGGGCCGAGCCGTCGGAGAAGCCGACGTCGCGGACGAGGTCGGGCAGCGCCACGTACACGATGGTGAAGTCGAGCGAAGTGATGAGGCTGGAGAACGCCAGCAGGGCCAGGCTCAATCCCGGCCTGGGCGCGGAACGCATGATGGACCTTCTTCGGTAGGAGGCTCGTGTGCTGTCTCCCGACTGTGCGGCCGCGCGCTTACCGTCCGCTTTCCCTCCGCCTACCGCCCTCCGCGCGCCGCCGTAGGCGCCGGTCAGCGCGTTATCGTGGGGATCATGCGTTTCGGGGTGCTCGGACCGCTGGCGGTCTGGACGGCCGACGGCACCCAGGTCGCGGTCCGGGGGCTGAAGGTCCGGGCGCTGCTGGCCGACCTGCTCGTCCAGGACGGGCGTCCGGTGTCGGCGGATCGGCTGATCGACGATCTGTGGGGTCCGGCGCGTCCGGCGGACCCGGCGGGGGCCTTGCAGGTCAAGGTGTCCCAGCTGCGCCGGGCTTTGGAGGACGCCGAGCCGGGCGGCAGGGAACTGGTGGTGTACCAGGCGCCGGGGTATCTGCTGCGGGTCGGTCCCGAGAGGGTGGACGCGGGCCGGTTCGCCGCGCTCGCGGCTCGGGTGAGGGAGGCCGCCGACCCTCGGACCAGGGCGGCGCTGCTCACCGACGCGCTGGCGCTGTGGCGGGGTCCCGCCTACGCCCCCTTCGGTGACGAGCCGTTCGCGCGGGCCGCGGTCACTCGCCTCGAAGAGCAGCGGCTGACGGCCGTGGAGGATCTCGTCGAGGCCCGGCTCGCCCTCGGCGAGCACACCGCGCTGGTGGGTGAGCTGCGCGACCTGGTGGCCCGCCACCCCTTGAGGGAACGGCTGCACGCCGCCCTCATGCGCGCTCTGTACGGTGCCGGACGGCAGAACGAGGCCCTGGACAGCTTCGGTGAGCTGCGCGACCGGCTGCGCGAGGACCTGGGTCTGGATCCGAGCCCCGAGCTGGCGGATCTCCGGCAGGCGATCCTCACCCGGGACCCGGGTCTGGCGCCGGGACGTCCGCGGACCAACCTGCCCGCGCCGCCCGGCGAGCTGATCGGCCGCGAGGAGGCGGTCCGCGAAGTGCGGGCGCTGCTGGAGGCGTACCGTCTCGTCACGCTCACCGGGCCGGGAGGGGTCGGCAAGACCCGGCTGGCCCTGGAGATCGCCGCCCGGGTCCTCGACGGGTTCCCGGACGGCGTGTGGTCGGTCGAGCTCGGCGGTCACGACCGGCCTGACGCGCTGGCGGACGCGGTCGCCGCCACGCTCGGCGTCCGGGACGCCGGCGGCGGAGCCGTTCCGGCCGCCGACCGGGTCGCCCGCGCGCTGCGCGGCAGGCGGCTGCTGCTGGTGCTCGACAACTGCGAGCACCTGATCGGGCCGGCGGCCGAGCTGGCGCACCGGCTGCTGGCGGCGGCGCCGCGGGTGCGGATCCTGACGACCAGCCGGGAACCGCTGGGGGTGGGCGGGGAGGCGATCTGGACGGTGCCGCCGCTGGAGCCGCCGGACGCGGCGGGGGACGCGGGTCCGGCGGCCCTGCGCGAGTCGAGCGCCGTCCGGCTGTTCGAGGCGCGCGCCGCCGCCGCCTCTCCCGGCTTCGCCCTCACCGCCGACAACGCCGGCGCCGTCGCGGCGATCTGCCGCCGGCTCGACGGGATCCCGCTGGCGCTGGAACTGGCGGCCACCCGGGTCCGCGCGCTCGGCGCGGAGGAGCTGGCGGCCCGGTTGCACGACCGGTTCCGGCTGCTGTCGGCCGGGCGGCGGGACGTCCCGAGGCGGCAGCGGACGCTGCGCGCGGCGATCGACTGGAGCTGGGATCTGCTGACCGGGCCCGAGCGCGCCGTCCTGCGGCGGTTGTCGGTGCACGCCGGCGGCTGCTCGCTGGAGGCGGCCGAGGCGGTCTGCGCCGGGGGCGGGTTGGCGGTCGAGGACGTCGCGGAACTGCTGTCCCGCCTGGTCGACCGTTCGATGGTCGTGGTCGCCGGCGACGCGCTCGGTCACCGCTACCGGCTGCTGGAGTCCGTCGCCGCCTACTGCGCCGAGCGCCTGCGGGAGGCGGGCGAGTCCGAGCACGTCCGAGCCCTGCGCGACGGGTACTACACGGAGTTCGCCGAGCGGGCCGCCGAGAGACTCCGCGGCCCCGACCAGCGGCGTTGGCTGCAACGCCTGGATGTGGAGCACGCCAACCTGCGCGCCGCCATCGAGAGCACGGTGCGCCACGAGCGCCCGGATCTGGCGCTGCGCCTGGTCAACGCGATGGCCTGGTACTGGTTCCTGCGCGGACGGCTCAGCGAGGGGCGCCGCCTCCTGGACCTGGCGCTCACGCAAGACGGCACGGCGCCGTCCTCCGCGAGGGCCGCGGCCGGGGCCTGGCGGACGGGCATGGAGATGCTCGGCCGCCACGGCATCGACCGGACGCGGCAGGTTGAGGCGGCCCTGGAGCCCTACGACAGCCTGGACGACCCGGTCGGGCGGGCCCGAGCGGAATGGTTCCTGGCCGAGATCCTGCTGGGCGGCGCGGACTCGACCACCGGCGAGCGGTTGGCGCAGCAGGCCCTTGCCGCCTTCCGCGAGGCCGGGGACCGGTGGGGCATGGCCGCCACGCTGACCACGCTGGCCCACTACGCGCTGATCCGCGGGGACCTGGCCGCCTGCGCCCGCCACACCGAGCAGGGCGCGGCGATCTTCGACGCGCTGGGCGACCGCTGGGGCCGGTTGCGGGCCGCCGACCTGCTGGGCAGGCTCGCCGAGATCCGTGGCGACCAGCAGGGCGCCGCCCGGTTGCTCCGCGAGGGGCTGCGACTGGCCGAGGACCTGGGGATCTGGACGCAGGTCTCGTATCTCCTCTCCGGGCTGGGCAGGATCGCGATGATGGCCGGCGACCTAGCCGGAGCGGAGCGGTTCCACGAGAAGGCCATGCGGCTGGCGACCGAGCAGAGCAACCGCCCCGGAGAGGTGTTCGCCGAACTCGGCCTGGCGATGGGAGCGCGGCGCCAGGGACGGCTGGACGTGGCCGAGAAGCTCCTGCGCGACGCGCTCGACTGGCAGCGGAGCGTCGGATTCGACCCGGGGGTGGCGCTGACCCTGTCCGAACTGGGTTTCGTGGCCGAGCAGCGCGGCGACGCCGAAACCGCCCGCAGGGAGCACCTGGAGGCCCTGGCCACAGCGCGCCGCACCGGCGACCCACGGGCGACGGCACTGGCACTGGAAGGGCTCGCGGCAGCCCACACGTTGGCGGGTGAACACCACCTGGCCGCGCGCCTACTGGGCGCGGCCACCGCAGCGAGGGAAGCGACGGGCGCCCCCAGCACCGACGTGGACCGCACCATGAAGGCACTGCACGCCGCCCTGGGCGAGCAGACCCTGAACGCCGAACTCCAGGAGGGGCGCACCAGCGACCCTCGCGAGCTGGCTGAGCGTAAGAACCCCGAAGCACGCGGAGGAGGCTAGGTCCCCACGAGGGCTGAACCGGGGCGGGGTCGAAGGGCGAAGCCCGAGGGGGGTCTAGGGACGAAGCCCAAGCGAAATCGAAGGGCGAAGCCCGAGGGGGGTCTAGGGGCGAAGCCCCAGGGGCGGGCGGGTGGGGGAGGCGGAGGAACGGGGGGATCCGGGGGGTCGCCCCCCCGGGCGAAATGCGAAGGGTCCCCCTGGCGGAAGCCGCAAAGCGGCGACCAGGAGGACCCTAGGACCAGTAGCGGGGGCAGGATTTGAACCTGCGACCTCTGGGTTATGAGCCCAGCGAGCTACCGAACTGCTCCACCCCGCGGTGATGTCTTAACTGTATGGGGTGGGGGGTGGTTAGGCAAACGGGTTGGGGTGGGGGGCTTGGAGGGCGGCGGTGAGCATGGCGGTGAGGTCGGTGGTGAAGGTGTCATGTTCCGGGGCGGGTGGGGGTGTTTCGGGGTGGTGGGTGCGGGTGGCGCGGTCGGCTAGGGCGGCGGTGAGGAAGGCGATGAAGAGGGAGATGCGTTCGAGGGCGAGGGGTTCGGGGAGGGTGGCGCGGCAGGCGGTTTGGAGGAGGTGGAGTTGTTGTTGGAGGGCGGTGTCGTGGAGGAGGGGTGGGGGGTGGTGTTCGCGGATTCCGGCGCGTCCGGCGAGTTGGGCGGTGATGCGGAGGAAGTCGCGGCCGTGGGGGGTGCGGAGTTCTTCGGCGGTGGGTTGGACGATGGCGTGGACGATGAGGGGGATGTCGCCTGCGTGGAGGGTGGGGAGGGTGGCGGTGCGGGCGGGTTCCATGCGGGTGACGCCGGCGCGGAGGATGGCGTTGAGGAGGCCGTCGCGGGAGCCGAAGTGGTAGGTGACGGCGGAGTCGTTGGCTTGTCCGGCGAGGGCGACGATGTCGCGGGTGCGGGTGGCGTCGATGCCGTGGGCGGCGAAGAGGTGGGCGCCGGCGTGGATGAGGGCGTCGCGGGTGGCTCTTGCGTCCTTCGGCACGCCGGTGATACTAACAGTGGGCGTTAATAACGGCGCCTGTTAGTACCGGAGGCCGGCATGGCGGACGTCTACGATCCCTTCGATCCCGGTTTCCAGGCGGATCCGTATGCGGCCTACCGGCGGCTCCGGGACGAGGAGCCGGTGCACCGCCACGTGGAGCCGCCGTTCTGGGCGCTGTCGCGGTTCGAGGACGTGTGGGCGGCGACGCGGGACGCGGGGGCGTTCTCGTCGGCGCAGGGCCTGACGTTCCACCCGGACGAGATCGGGGCGCTGGGCCTGGCCCCGACGATCGTGATGCTGGATCCGCCGCGGCACACGGTGCTGCGGCGCCTGATCAGCCGCGGTTTCACGCCGCGCCGGACGGCGGCGCTCGAAGGCCTCCTGCGCGGGTTCGTCCGCTCCCGGATCGCGGTGATGGAGCGCAGGGCCGCCGACGGCGAGACGCCCGACCTGCACCGGGACTTCTCCTCGCCGCTGCCGACGTTCGCGCTGGCGCACCTGCTCGGCGTCCCGGAGGCCGACCGGGCGCGGTTCGATCCGTGGGTGTCCGCCCTGACGACCTTGCAGGACGAGGGGTTCGGCCTGCGCTCGGCCGGGGACGGGGCGGTGAACGCGGTGGCGGAGATGTTCGGCTACTTCAGCGATGTGATCGCCGCGCGCCGGGCCGACCCGTCCGACGACCTGGTCAGCGCGCTGGCGGCCGCGGAGGTGGACGGGGAGCGCCTCTCCGACTGGGACGTTCTCGGGTTCTGCTTCGTGATGGTCGCGGGCGGCAACGACACGACCGGGAACCTGATCTCGCACGGCGTGGCGCTGCTGGACGGCGACCACGGGCAGCGCGAGCTCCTGGCGGCCGATCCGTCGCTGATACCGAACGCGCTGATGGAGTTCCTGCGTCTGGAGAGCTCCGTCCAGGCACTGGCCCGGACGACCACGCGCCCGGTGACGCTGCACGGGACGCGGATCCCGGAGGGCGAGAAGGTGATGATGCTGTTCGGGTCGGCGAACCGGGACGAGCGGGAGTTCGGCTCGTCGGCCAACGAGCTTGACGTCACCCGCGAGATTCCGCGCCACCTGGGTTTCTCCAGTGGTGTGCACTTCTGCATCGGGTCGCACCTGGCGAAGCTACAGGCACGCGTCGCACTGGAGGAGCTTCTCCAGGCCCACCCCCACATCGGAGTGGACCTGGAGAACGCCGTGCGCATCCAGTCCCCTTTCACCCGCGGCTGGGTCTCACTTCCGGCGACGGGTGTCAGGGGGCGGCCGGGGAAGCGGCCGTAGAGCCCACGAGGTGGGACTTCTCCGGGCCGTTAGAGAGGGGCGAAGACCCCGTCCTCCTGGTGGGCCGAGACCGTCGCGGTGTCGACGTCGTAGTACCAGAGGTGCATGCGCAGGCGCCTGGCACGCAGGCTTCTCGTCACCGCCGGGTAGCGGCGCAGTTTGTCCGCCTGGGCGAGCAGGTGCTGGTGCCCGGGGTCCGCGTCGGGGGTGTGCAGGCGGCGCCAGTGGTGGGTCTGGAGCAGCCACAGCCACATCGTCGGCGCCGTCCGCGGGGCCTGTGAGCGGGTCCGCGCCTGGACGGCGCCGCACTGGGTGTGGCCGCACAGGATCAGGTCGGTGACGCGCAGCACGTTGACGGCGTACTCCACTGTCGCGGCCTCGGCGGTGAGCCGTCCGATCCGGTGCGGCGGGATGACGTTGCCGGCGGTGCGCAGCTCGAACAGTTCTCCCGGCCGGGCGCCGGTCAGTTCGGTCGGCACGAGCCGAGCGTCGGAGCAGGCGATGAACATCGCCCGCGGCGCGGGGGCCGTCGCGCCGCCGTGACGCTGCGGGGCGAGGCGGGCATGGTCGATCAGGGGTTGCATGGGGAGCTGATCCTTCGCTGTCGATGACGAAGCCGGGTGCGGGCACGCGGAGTGGGCACGCGTTCGGCCGCGCGCTCGTCCACGAGGGCGCCCGGTTCTAGCAGCGCAGGATCTGCGATCGGTTGCGGGGCGGCGCCGCCGGGCCTCCGGCCGCCGGGGGCCTGCCGGTGCCGGCCGCCGGGCGCCGGGCCACGGCGGTCGCGGCGGGCGCGGTGCCGCTGGGCGGGAAGTGCGCGGCGCCTCCGAAGTAGGAGCCGTGGTCGGACTCGCAGTGCGAGGCGGACGGCCGGGTGAGGGCGTCCGCGCCGCGGGCGGGCGAGGTCATGCAGGACGCCGCGGCGGCCGGCGGGTCGGCTTCGGCGATGTACGCCGCGCTGCCGTGGTGGCCGCTGGAGTGGCTCACCCCGTGCAGCAGCAGCACCAGGGGGATCGCGGCCAGCACCCATGCGCGGATCACTCGCGCACGCGGCCGGTCTGCCCTGGTCGCACGCTTTCCCACGACCCAGAGATTACCCATGGTGATGGTCGGACACTAGCTGTGACGAGTAAGGGGATCCTGTCCTCGTCACGCGGGCGGGCCCGCACCACCCGGGTGCGGGCCCGCCGGAGCCGGAGCGGCGGGGCGCCTACCCCATGTGCGGGTAGCGGTAGTCCGTCGGCGGGACGAACGTCTCCTTGATCGAGCGGGGGGACGTCCAGCGCAGCAGGTTGAGCACCGAGCCGGCCTTGTCGTTGGTGCCGGAGGCCCGGGCGCCGCCGAACGGCTGCTGCCCGACGACGGCGCCGGTGGGCTTGTCGTTGATGTAGAAGTTGCCGGCGGCGTACCGGAGCACCTCGGCGGTGTGCGCCGCCGCGGCCCGGTCGGTGGCGATGACGGCGCCGGTCAGGGCGTAGTCGGCGACCGACTCCATCTGGGCGAGCATCTCGTCGTACTCGTCGTCCTCGTACACGTGGACGCCGAGGACCGGCCCGAAGTACTCGGTCCGGAAGATCTCGTTCTCGGGGTCGCCGGACACGAGCACGGTGGGCCGCACGAAGTACCCGACGGAGTCGTCGCAGGTGCCGCCGGCCACGATCTCGACGTCCGGGTCGCTCTGGGCGCGCTCGATGGCGGCCTTGTTCTTGGCGAAGGCCCGCTCGTCGATCACGGCGCCCATGAAGTTGGACAGGTCGGCGACGTCGCCCATGGTGAGCCCGTCGACCTCGGCGGCCAGCTCCTCCTTGAACCCGTTCTCCCAGATGGAGCGCGGGACGTAGGCGCGGGACGCGGCGGAGCACTTCTGGCCCTGGTACTCGAAGGCGCCGCGGACGAGCGCCGTCTTCAGCACGGCGGGGTCGGCGGACGGGTGGGCGACGACGAAGTCCTTGCCGCCGGTCTCCCCCACGACCCGCGGGTAGCCGCGGTACTTCTCGATGTTGGCGCCGACCGTCTTCCACAGGTGCTGGAACGTCGCGGTGGAGCCGGTGAAGTGGATCCCGGCGAGGTCGGGGTGCTGGAGCGCCACGTCCGAGACCGCGAGCCCGTCGCCGGTCACGAGGTTGATCACGCCGGGCGGGAGCCCGGCCTCCTCCAGCAGCCTCATGAGGAGCACGGCGGAGTAGGTCTGCGTGGGCGAGGGCTTCCACACCACGACGTTGCCCATCAGGGCGGGCGCGGTCGGCAGGTTCGCGGCGATCGCGGTGAAGTTGAAGGGGGTGATCGCGTAGACGAACCCCTCCAGCGGCCGGTGGTCGGACCGGTTCCACACGCCGGGGCTGCTGATCGGCTGCTCGGCGAGGACGCGCCGGGCGAAGTGCACGTTGAAGCGCCAGAAGTCGACGAGCTCGCAGGGGCTGTCGATCTCCGCCTGCTGGACGGTCTTGGACTGCCCGAGCATCGTCGCGGCCAGCAGCGTCTCCCGCCACGGCCCGGCGAGCAGGTCGGCGGCCCGCAGGAAGATCGCGGCCCGGTCGTCGAAGGCCATCGACCGCCAGGCGGGCGCGGCCTCGAGCGCCGCGGCCACGGCGTCCCGCGCGTCCTGCTCGGTGGCGGTCCCGAAGGTGCCGAGCACCGACGCGTGCCGGTGCGGCTGGACGACGGCGACCTTGGCGCCCGCCCCGAGCCGCCGCTCGCCCCCGATCGTCATCGGCAGGTCGATCGGGGACTCGGCGGTCAGCTCGGCGAGCTTCGCCTCCAGCCGGGCCCGCTCGGCGCTGCCGGGCGCATAGCCGCGCACCGGCTCGTTCGCCGGTGTCGGAACGTTGGTGACGGCGTCCATGGAAACTCCTTAGCGGGATACGAACGAACGGAGGAAGAAGGCGAGGTTGGCGGGCCGTTCGGCGAGCCGCCGCATGAAGTAGCCGTACCAGTCGGCCCCGTAGGGGACGTAGACGCGCATCCGGTGTCCCTGGGCGAGCCGCTCCTGCTCGGCGGCCCGGATCCCGTAGAGCATCTGGAACTCGTAGGAGGACGGCGACCGCTCGGCGGCCAGGGTCAGCGCGATCTCGATGATGCGGGGGTCGTGGCTGGCGACCATCGGGTACCCGTCGCCCCGCATGAGGCGCCGCAGCGCCCGCACGTACGCCCGGTCCACCTCGTGCCGGCTCTGGTACGCCACCGACGCGGGCTCGGCGTAGGCGCCCTTGACGAGCCGCACGCGCGACCCCTCGCCCACGAGGTCCCGCAGGTCGCCGTCAGTGCGCCGCAGCATCGCCTGGACGGCGACCCCGACCCACGGGAAGTCGACGCGCAGCTTCCCGAGGACCTCCAGCGTGGAGTCCACGGTCGTGTGGTCCTCCATGTCGAGGGTGACGGTCATGCCGGCGCGCCCCGCCGCGGAGCAGATCTCCCGCGCGTGGTCGAGCGCGAGGTCGCCGGGCAGCGCCTGCCCGAGCGCGGACAGCTTCACCGAGGCGTCGGAGCCCCCGGCGAGCCCCTGCTCGCCGAACGCGTCGAACAGCCGCAGGTAGGCGTCCCGGGTGGCCCGCGCCTGGGCGGGTTCGCGGGTGTCCTCCCCCAGGTGGTCGAGGGTGACCTCCAGCCCGCCGCCCCGCAGTTCCCGCACGGCCTCAAGGGCGGCGTCGAGATCGTCCCCGGCGACGAACCGGTCGACGACTCCCCTGGTCAGCGGCACGGAGGTGATGACATCGCGCATCCGTCCGCTGCGCGCGGCGGCGAGAAGAAGCGGGCTGAGCATGGAAGCCTCCAACATCAAGGAACACCTCGCACGTTAGGAGCACCGGCGCGCACCCCCTATAGTCAAACGCCACTTTCAGGGTGGTCCGTCCTCATACAGATGTACGAAGGAAGCGCGATGGCTCTCGACCTCCAGGAGATCGTGGAACAGGCCGCCGACCTCCTGGGCGCGCCCGCGACCCTGGAGGACCGCGACTTCCATCTGGTCGCCTACGCCGCGCACGGCGACACGATCGACCCCGTCCGGATGGACTCGATCCTGCACCGCCGCGCCACCGGGGCCGTCCGCGCCCGGTTCGAGCGCCACGGCATCGCCCGCGCGACGGGTCCCGTCCGCATCCCGGCCGACGCCGCCCTGGGCCAGCTCGCCCGCCTGTGCCTGCCCGTCCGCTGGAACAACGTCACCTACGGCTACCTGTGGCTGCTGGACGACCGGCAGCGCATCACCGACCCTCAGGCGGCCAGGGCCATGCCCCTGTGCGAGCGCGCCGGCCTCCTCATGGCCCGCCAGGCCCGCGAGCGCGACGACCTGAGCTGGAAGGTCGCCGACCTGCTGTCCACGCACCCCGACGTCCGGACCCAGGCGGCCGACGACCTGACCGACGCCGGAGCGGTCGAAACGCCCCTCACGGTGGCCGTGCTGCGGACCCCGAGCCCCGAGCCCCTCAACCCGTGGCTGCTCCCCCACTCCGTCCTGGCGACGGTGTGGCAGCGCGACCACGTCCTGCTCCTCCCGGTGGGCAACGCCCCGGCCGCCCTGACCCGCGCGCGCCGCCTCCTGGAGGAACGCAACGCCCCCGTCCAGACGGGGGTGCACTCGCCCTGCCCCACCTTGGACGACGTCCACGAGGGCTGGCTCCGAGCCCGCGTGGCCGCCCGCACCGCAGCCCCTGGAGAGACCCGCGACTGGACGTCCCTGGGCGTCCTGCGCCTACTCCGCACCGCGGGCGACGAGGCCCTGGCCCAGACGACCCAGACCCCAGGAACCGAACGCCTCCTGCAACACGAGGACCTCGCCACCACAGCCCGCACCTACTTGGACCTGGCGGGGAACGTCCAGCGGACAGCGAAGACCCTGAACATCCACCGCCAGACCCTCTACCACCGCCTGCGCCGCATAGAGGAGTTGACGTCCCTGTCCCTCACCGAGGGACAAGACCGCCTGACCCTTCACCTGGCCCTGACGATCGCCCCACACCTGGCCTGAGATGGATCAGGCCTGCGCGAGCCCCGCGTGCCGCTCCCGCAGATCCCGCTTGAGAATCTTGCCGCTGGGGTTCTTGGGCAGCGCGTCGGCGAGCACCACGTACTTGGGGCGCTTGTAGGAGGCGAGACGCTCGCGAGCATGGGCATGCACGTCGTCCGCGGTCAGTGCGGCGCCGGGCTTCGGCACGACCACAGCGGTGACGGCTTCGATCCAGTGCGGGTGGCTGATGCC
Source organism: Actinomadura coerulea (assembly GCF_014208105.1). Taxonomy (NCBI): domain Bacteria; kingdom Bacillati; phylum Actinomycetota; class Actinomycetes; order Streptosporangiales; family Thermomonosporaceae; genus Actinomadura; species Actinomadura coerulea. The sequence goes on along the minus strand of NZ_JACHMQ010000001.1, from coordinate 7,908,132 downwards.
GAAGACGGCGACCTCGGCCACCCCGTCGAGCTCGTAGACGGCCTCCTCGACCTCCCGGCTGGCGACGTTCTCGCCCCCCGTCTTGATCATGTCCTTCTTGCGGTCGACCACCGACAGGTAGCCGTCCTCGGTCATGATCCCGAGGTCGCCGGAGTGGAACCATCCGCCCCGGAACGCCTCGGCGGTCTTCTCCTCGTCGCGGTAGTACCCGAGCGCGGCGTGGGGGCTGCGGTGGACGATCTCGCCGACCTCCCCGGCCGGCACCGGCGAGCCTTCGTCGTCGACGAGCATGGTCTCCACGTTGACGGCCGCTCGCCCCGCGCTCCCGGCCCGTTCGAGCTGCTCGTGGGGCTTGAGGATGGTGGCGAGCGGCGCCATCTCCGTCTGCCCGTAGAAGTTCCACAGCCGCACGTCCGGCAGCCGCCGCATCAGTTCCCGGAGCACTTCGACGGGCATGGGCGACGCCCCGTAGTAGCCCTTCCGCAGGCTCGACAGGTCGCGCCGCTCGAAGTCGGGGTGGCGCAGCAGCGAGATCCAGACGGTCGGCGGGCAGAAGAGCTTGGTGACCTTCTCCCGCTCGATCGTCTCCAGCAGCGCCGCGGGGTCCGGCCCCGGCAGGATGATGCTGGTGGCGCCCAGGTAGACGTCGACGGAGAAGAAGCAGTCGAGCTGCGCGCAGTGGTACATCGGCAGCGTGTGCGCCTCGACGTCGTCGGCGCTCATCTCACCGTCGATCACACAGCTCACGTACTGGCTGACGAGGGACCGGCTGGTCAGCACCACTCCCTTGGGCCGCGACTCGGTCCCCGAGGTGTACATGATCCGCAGCGGGTCGTCGTCCCCGACCAGGACGTCCGGCGCCGTGGACGGCCCCTCGCGCCACCAGGCGTCGACGTCCTCCCATCCTTCGCCCGGCGCGGCGCCCGACAGCGGGATCCACCCGCGCACCCCGTCCTGGACACCGGCCGCGGCGAGGGCCTTGTCCGCGGTGGCGGCGAGCGCGTCCTCCGCGATGATCCCGGACGCCCCCGAGTGCCCGAGTATGTAGGCGATCTCCTCGGCGTTCAGCATGAAGTTCACCGGGACGAGCACCACGCCGAGCTTGGCCGTGGCGAACACCGTCACGGCGTACTGCCAGCAGTTGTGGCTGAGCAGCGCCAGCCGGTCCCCCTTGCCGAGCCCCCGCGCCGCCAGCGCGTGCGCGGCCCGGTTCACCGCGACGTCGAACTCGGCGTAGGTGACCCGCAGCGACCCGCTGACGACGGCCACCTTCCCAGGATCCCGCCGCGCCGTCCGATGCAGCAGATCCCCCACCGAATGCTGCCGAGCCCGCTCCACGACCGACACAACCGCCACCTCCCCACAGAGCCCCCACCGTCGACACAAAGCAGCAGGTGAGAGCAAGAGACGCCGATCATAACCACACACCCCAGACCCGCCACCACCCCCGAAAGGGGTCAAGCAAGGGCCGCTCGGCAAAGCTCCGGCAGCGGAGTCGCCGAGCGGTGACCCCCCCCCCGGGGCGGGGAGGCGGAGGGGCCGAACTGAGGGGAGGTCGGGAGCCGCACCGGGCCGAGGTCGAAGGCCGAAGCCCGAGGGGAGGTCGAGGGGCCGCAGGGGGCCGGGCCGAGATCGAAGGGCGAAACCCGAGAAGAATCGAAGGGCGAAGCCCGAGGGGGGTCTAGGGGCGAAGCCCCAGGGGCGGGCGGGTGGGGGAGGCGGAGGAGCGGGGGGATCCGGGGGGTCGCCCCCCGGGCGAAATGCGAAGGGTCCCCCTGGCGGAAGCCGCAAAGCGGCGACCAGGGGGACCCTAGGACCAGTAGCGGGGGCAGGATTTGAACCTGCGACCTCTGGGTTATGAGCCCAGCGAGCTACCGAACTGCTCCACCCCGCGGTGATGTCTTAAGTCTATGGCATGGGTGGGGGTGGTTCGTACGGTGGCGTTATCGGGTGCAGGCGGGGATGGCGCCTTTGCCGGTCGTGAGGGCGTTGATGGCTTGGACGGCGTCGTGGAGGGTGTCGGCGCGGATGAGGCGGAGGCCGTCGGGGCGGGAGCCGGCGGCGTCGGCGCAGTTGTCCTTTGGGGTGAGGAAGACGGTGGCGCCGGCTCTGCGCGCGGCGATCATTTTCTGTTGGATGCCGCCGATGGGGCCGACTTCGCCGTCGGGGGTGATGGTGCCGGTGCCGGCGATGAACTTGCCTTGGGTGAGGGGGCCGGGGGTGAGTTTGTCGACGATGGCGAGGGAGAACATGAGGCCGGCGGAGGGGCCGCCGATGTCGCCGATGCTGATGTCGATCTTGAAGGGGAACTTGTACTGGTCGGACAGGACGATTCCGACGACGGCGCGTTTTCCGGTGGGGTCGGCGACGGTCTTGAGGGTGGCTTTGGCCTGTTTGCCGTCGCGCGTGTAGGTGAGGGTGATGGGGGCACCGATGGGGCGTTTGGCCATGGGGCCGGTGACCTGGGCGACGCTGGTGACGGCGGCGCCGTCGAGGGCGGTGATCTCGTCGCCGGGTTTGAGGACGCCGTCGGCGGGGCGCCCCTTCTGGATGCCGTCGACGACGACGCGGGTGGCGACGGGGACGCCGAGTTCGTGGAGGGCGGCGGCTTCGGCGTTCTGCTGGGAGTCCTGCATGGCGCGGGTGTTCTCCTGGTCGACCTGCTTGGGCGACTCGTCCTTGGGGAAGATCGTCTCTTCGGGGACGATGGCGGTGTCGCCGGCGAACCAGCCGCGCAGGGCGGTGATCAGGTCGATGCGGCCGCCGGGGCCGCCGCGGTAGGTGACCGTGGTGAAGTTGAGGTGGCCCTGGTCGGGGTAGGTCTGGCGGCCTTCGATCCGGATGAGGGGCTGGCCTTTGTCGTTCGTGCCGAGGGTGTTGCTCGTGGGGCCGGGCATCAGGGCGACGTAGGGGACGCGCATGATGGAGCCGACGAGGGCGAGCACGAGGACGAGCACGCTCGCGAGGCTGAGCGTGGCGGCACGACGAGACATGCCGGAAACTCTATGCGGTTCGGGCCCTCAGCAGGCCCCGACCCACTCGTCGTCGCCGTCGGCGAAGGTCTGGTGCTTCCAGATGGGGACCTGGGCCTTGAGGTCGTCGATGAGGCGGCGGCAGGCGGCGAAGGCTTCTTCGCGGTGGGGGCAGGACGCGGCGACGACGACGGCGATGTCGCCGATGCGGAGGTCGCCGACGCGGTGGAGGGCGGCGAGGCCGAGGACGGGGAAGTCGGCGGCCACTTTCTCCATGACGGCGCGGAGTTCGCGTTCGGCGGTGGGGTGGGCGCTGTAGGAGAGGGCGGTGACGGCGCGCGCGTGGTCGGTGTCGCGGACGGTGCCGGCGAAGACGGCGGTGCCGCCGGCGCCGGTGGCGCCGACGGCGGCGTACACCTCGTCGACGGACAGGGGCGTGTCGCGCACGCCGATCAGCCGGATGACGTCTCCGCCGGCAACGCTTTGGCTCACGTTCCGCAGGCTACCTCTCCGGGGCGGCCGTCCTTACCCGGGTGCGCCGGGCTCGTCGGGTTCGAGGGTGGCGGCGAGGGCTTCGGCGAGGGCGGGGATGAGGTCGGGTCCGGTGAGGACCTCGTCGTCGGTGTCGTGGCGGCGGAGCCGGAGGGCGGAGTGCCGGGCGCCGTCGCGCAGCACCCCGACGATCATGCGCACGTCCTCGCGCTTGGGGTGGGAGGCGGCGAACTCGGCGGCCTGGGCCTCGTCCTCGGGGATCTGCTCTTCGACCTCGGGCGGCAGGACGATGCGCTCCAGGACGAGGGCGCAGCCTTCGACGGTGTCGGGCCAGGCGATGGTGGCGAGGGCGTCCTCGACGCCGGCCTGGTCGGGCAGGGCGGGCTGTTCGAGGGCGGCGAGGGTGTCGGCCCCCTCCTGCAGGCCGAGTTGTTCGGCGAGCTCGGGCTCGGCGCGGCGCAGTTCGGAGCTGCGGACGAGGGCGTAGATGCGCGGCGCGCTGTCCCAGCCCTCCTGGGCCGAGTGACGTTCGAGGTCCAGCACGACTTCTTCCAGAAGACTCACGGGCCCATCTTTCCCCCATTCAGCACGGGGAAGTGCGGGAACCCCCGTCCCAGTCGGTAAGTTGCATCTACAGCACCGGCGGGCGGCCGGTGGGAGAGATCTCGATCGGAGGGGCCACTTGACCTTCCGGACTCCCGGTTTCGGGCGCCGGCTCGGTACCGGACGGACGCGGCCGCTGCTGCCGGTGCTGGTGGCGCTGGCGGCGCTGCTGGTGGCGTTCCTCACGTTCACGGCGGTGTACACGGACCTGCTGTGGTACCGGTCGATCGGCTTCTCGTCGGTCTACACGACGCAGCTGCGGGCGAAGCTGGTCCTGTTCTTCGGGGCGGGGCTGCTGATGGCGCTGGTGGTGGGCGCGAACGTGGCGGTGGCGTACCGGCTGCGCCCGGCGTACCGCCCGCTGTCGGTGGAGCAGCAGGGCCTGGAGCGCTACCGGGCGGTGATCGACCCGCGGCGGCGGTTGATCGCGTGGGGGCTGCTCGGGGTGCTGGGGATGCTGACGGGGTCGTCGGTCGCGGGCCAGTGGCCGGTGTGGCTGGCGTTCCTGAACCGGACGCCGTTCGGTGTGAAGGATCCGCAGTTCCACAAGGACGTCTCGTTCTACGTCTTCACGTATCCGTTCCTGCGCCTCGTCATCGGGGTGGTCTTCGCGACGGTGATCTTGTCGATCCTGGCCGCGGTGATGGTGCACTACCTGTACGGGGGGCTGCGGCTGCAGGGGCCGGGCGACAAGGCGAGCCCGCCCGCGCGGGCGCACCTGTCGGTGCTGTTCGGGTTGTTCATCCTGCTGAAGGCGGTCGCGTACTGGTTCGACCGGTACGGGCTGGTGCATTCGGAGCGCGGGGTGGCGACGGGCGCGTCCTACACGGACGTGAACGCGCTCCTGCCGGCGAAGACGATCCTGGCCGTGATCGCCCTGCTGTGCGCCGCGATGTTCTTCAGCAACCTGCTGCGGCGCGGCATGATGCTGCCGGGCGTGGGGTTCACGCTGCTGGTGCTGTCGGCGATCCTGCTGGGCGGGGTGTACCCGCTGCTGATCCAGCAGTTCCAGGTGAAGCCCGACGAGCTGGCCAGGGAGCGCCAGTTCATCCAGCGCAACATCGAGTTCACGCGCCGGGCCTACGGGGTGGACGGGGCGCGGGTCGTCCCGTACGGGACGCAACCGGTGACCGACAAGAAGGTCCTCCAGGACGAGGCCGCCAAGCTCGGGCAGAGCGGGGTGCGCGTCCTCGACCCGAACGTGGTGGGCGAGACCTTCCAGCAGTTGCAGCGGATCCGGCCGTTCTACCGGTTCCCCGACACGCTGGACGTGGACCGCTACCAGGTGGACGGCAAGGTCGTCGACACGGTGGTGGCGCTCCGCGAGCTCTCCGGGGCGCCGGTGGGGCAGCGCAGCTGGGTGAAGGACCACATGGTCTACACGCACGGCTACGGGTTCGTCTCCGCCTACGGCGACCGCTTCGACGCGACGGAGCCGGCCTTCATCACCCCGGACATGCCGGCGTCCCCCAACCAGGCGATCAAGGTGGCGCAGCCGGAGATCTACTTCGGGGAGCGCTCGCCGCGGTACTCGGTGGTCGGCGGACGCGGCCAGCAGGAGCTGAACTACCCGGACAACAGCCCCTCGGGGCAGCAGAGCAGCACCTACGACGGGCAGGGCGGCGTGCCCGTCGACTCGTTCGCGCACCGGCTGCTGTACTCGGCGAAGTTCCAGGACAAGAACCTGCTGCTGTCGGGTGCGATCGACAAGAACGCGAAGATCCTCTACGACCGGTCGCCGCGGCAGATGGTGCAGAAGGCGGCGCCGTGGCTGACGCTGGACGGCGACCCGTACCCGACGGTGGTGAACGGCCGCATCCTGTGGGTGGTGGACGGCTACACGACGTCCAGCAGCTACCCGTACTCGGAGGAGATGAGCCTCGGGGAGGCCACCCGCGACACGATCACCGACACGCGGTCGGCGGTGGCGCGGCAGGCCGACGACCACATCAACTACCTGCGCAACTCGGTGAAGGCGACGGTGGACGCCTACGACGGCACCGTCCACCTGTACCAGTGGGACGAGAACGACCCGGTCACCAAGACGTGGATGAAGGTGTTCGACGGCACGGTGCAGCCGCGGTCGTCGATCCCGCCGGAGCTGGCGTCGCACTTCCGCTACCCGCAGGACCAGTTCAAGGTCCAGCGGAAGATCCTCACGAAGTACCACGTGACGGACCCGTCGGCGTTCTACAACGGGGAGGGCTTCTGGGAGGTCCCCGAGGACCCGTCCGCCAAGGGCAGGCAGCAGCCCCCCTACTACCAGAGCGTGCGGATGCCGGGCCAGGACGCCCAGTCCTTCTCGCTGACGACGGTGTTCAATCCGCGTGACAACCCTCAGCTCGCCGCGTTCATGTCGGTGGGGTCGAATCCGGGGCGCGACTACGGCCAGATCCAGATCCTGCAGATGCCGCGGAACGCGCAGCCGGCGGGGCCGGGCCAGGTGCAGAACTCCTTCGAGACCGATCCGAAGGTGAAGGCCGATCTGTTCGCGTTGCGGCAGGGCGGGACGAAGACCGTCCCGGGCAACCTGCTGACGATCCCGTTCGGGGGCGGCCTGCTGTACGTGGAGCCGATGTACACGAAGGCGGCGGGCGGCTCCGAGCAGCAGCCCTACCCGATCCGCGGCAAGATCCTCGTGCGGTACGGGGAGAGCATCGCCGCGGCCGACACGCTCGACGAGGCGTTGAAGCAGGTGCTCGGCGGCACCGGGGCCTCGCCGCAGCCGGGGTCGCAGGCGCCGCCGGGCCAGGAGCTGAGCGCCCCGGCGCAGAAGGCGATCGAGGATCTGAAGGCCGCCGTGGCGGACTACGAGAACGCCCAGAAGAAGGGCGACTACCCGGGCATGGGCGAGGCCTGGAAGCGGATCAAGGACGCGCAGGCCGCGCTGTCGGCCGCGGGCAAGGAGCCGCCGAAGACCTCCCCGAGCCCGTCGCCCGGCCCGTCGTCGTCGCCGTCCGCCTCGCCCAGCGCCACGCCGTCGGCGAGCTGACGGCGCCGCCGGCCCGTCCGGTCCGGCCGGACGGGCGGGCGGGCGTCTCAGCGGCGGCGCTTGCGGGCGCGGCGGATGGCGGCGGCCGCGCCGATAGCGGCGACGGTGGCGCCCGCGGCGGTCGCCATGGTGGCCTCCTTGCCGCCGACGCGGCGGCCGACGACGGCGTGCCGTCCGGCGGTCTCCTCCATCACGGCGCGCAGGGCCGCGGCGTTGTCGTGGAGGGGCTTCCAGCCGGCGGCGCGCAGCCGCGCGCAGTCCACGACCCACGGGTAGGCGACGTAGTGCAGGTCGGTGGCGGGCGCGGGGGTCATGCCGAGCCGGTGCAGGCGCTGCGCCATCCCGAAGGTGAGGGCGGCGGGCAGCTCGAAGTGGCGCTTGCCGGTGATCTCGGCGACCTCCTCGGGGCCGAGCCAGCCTTCGGAGCCGACCGCGAGGGGGCCGGGCACGTTCTCGGTGACGACGACGTCCAGGGCGGACGCGAGGTCGTCGATGTGGCAGAACTGCCAGCCGGGCGTGCTGCCCTTGACCGACAGCAGCCGGGGCGCCTCGAAGTGGCGGGTGACGACGGTGTCCACGCCGGGCCCGGCGAGCGCGGCCGGGCGGACGACGGTGACCTCCACCCCGGGGTGGGTGAGGTGCGCCGTGGCGGCCAGCTCCTCGATCTCCAGGTAGTCGCCGGCGATGGAGGTGCTGGCCTCGGCGAGCAGCGGGGCGTCCTCGCTCAGCGGCACCTCGTTGCCGGGCCCCGCGCCGTACACCATCGCGGACGTGACGAGGACCACGCGCCGGACGCGGGCCGCCGCCGCGGCGGTGACCACGGTCTGGGCGCCGCGGACGTTGTGGGTGCGGCGCTCGCGCGGGTCCACGTCCGGGGACCGTTCGAGGTCCAGGTTGACGATCACGTCGACGTCGGAGAGCCGGCCGGGCAACAGCGGATCCCTGATGTCGACGACACGCCAGGTGACGCCGGGCACGTCGCCGCGGTGCCCGTCGATGGCGACGACCTTGCGGATCTCTTCCCTTTCGGCGAGCCGGGCGGCCAGCAGCCGTCCCGCGCCGGTGGCCGCGCCGGTGACGGCGACGACCGGGCCCTTGCTACGCCGAGGGCGAACCTTGCCCGTTGCCACGGGGGTGCCCCCTTCCTTGAGTACGCGACCTTGCCGGGACCGGCTAACGTTGCGGATATGAGCCCATCATGCATCCCAGGGGCAAACCGATGAGTGACACTCCGTTCGGCTTCAACCGTCCCGGGGACGGCGACGACGACGACCGGCCCCAGGATCCGTTCACGGGCATGGGCGGCGACATGGCCCAGTTCGCCGACATGCTGCACCGGTTCGCGGACATGATCGGCGCGCAGGGTGCGGGCGGCGAGGGCGGCGGCCCCCTGAACTGGGACCTGGCCAAGAACATCGCCCGGCACACCGTGGTGGAGCAGGGCGACCCGTCGGTGGTGGACACCGAGCGCCGCCAGGTCGAGGAGGCGCTGCGCCTCGCCGAGCTGTGGCTGGACGAGCGGACGACGCTGCCCGCCGGGATCCGCACGCCGCAGGCGTGGAGCCGGTCGGAGTGGATCGAGCAGACGCTCCCGGTGTGGGCGAAGGTGTGCGACCCGATCGCGTCCCGCATGGTCGAGTCGATGGGCGGGGCGCTCGGCGGCGGCGAGATGCCGGCCGAGATGCAGGCGATGGCCGGCCCGCTGATCGGGATGGTCAAGCAGATGGCCGGGGCGATGGTCGGAGGGCAGGCCGGGCAGGCGCTCGGCGGGCTGGCCCGCGAGGTGACCGGCTCCGCCGACGTGGGGCTGCCGCTGGCGCCGGGCGGCGTCGGCGCGCTGCTGCCCGCGGGCGTCGAGGCGTTCGGGGAGGGCCTGGAGGTCTCCTCCGACGAGGTCCGGCTCTACCTGGCGCTGCGCGAGGCCGCGCACCAGCGGCTGTTCACGCACGTGCCGTGGCTGCGCGCGCACATGCTGGGCGCGGTCGAGGAGTACGCGCGCGGCATCACCGTCGACCTGTCGGGCATCGAGCAGGCCGTGCAGGGGCTCGACATGAGCAACCCGGAGGCCATCCAGGAGGCGCTCGGCGGGGAGATCCAGCTCCAGCCCGAGGAGACGCCGCGGCAGAAGGCGGCGCTGGCCCGGCTGGAGACGACGCTGGCACTCGTCGAGGGCTGGGTCGACACGGTCGTGAACGAGGCCGCGCAGGGCCGGCTGCCCGGCTCGGTGAAGCTGGCGGAGGCGGTGCGGCGGCGCCGCGCGACGGGCGGCCCGGCGGAGCGGACGTTCGCGACGCTCGTCGGCCTGGAGCTGCGGCCGCGCCGGCTGCGGGAGGCGGCGGCGCTGTGGCGGTCGCTGACCGAGGCGCGCGGCACCGAGGGCCGGGACGCGGTCTGGGAGCACCCCGACCTGCTGCCGACGTCCGACGACCTGGACGACCCGGAGGGCTTCGTCCACGGCCGCGACGAGATCGGGGGCCTGTCCGACATCGACCTGTCCAAGCTCACCAGGGGGCTGGAGGAGGACGGCGAGCCCGACGTCAAGCCCGACGACAAGGAGTCCGGCGACAAGGAGTCCGGCGACGCGGGGGACGCCGGGCGGGAGCCGGACGGCGGTGAGCCCGGCGGCGAACGGGGGCCCGGCGACGAGGGGCCGCGCGCATGAGCCGGGCGCGCCCGTCGCGGGTGAACGGCTGCCGCTACGAGCCCGGCTCGTCCACCAACGCGATCCGCAGGCGGGTCGCGCGGGCGAGCCTGTGCTGGCAGCGCCCGCTCGACCAGGAGCGCCGCCGCCGCCATCCGGCCAACTCGCGCTACCCGCGCGTCGGCCGCGCATGAGCCGGCCGCGGGGCACGCGGTCGTGACGGCCGGGGTCCTCCACGGGGACGCCGTGCGCGTGCTGTCGTCCTGGCGGGCGCCCGATCGCGGGCAGGACGGGCTGCGGCTGGAGTTCCTGCGGCATCTGGAGGAGCATCCGGCGGACGGCCTGTGGCGCGAGTGCGCGGCCGGGCACATCACCGCCAGCACGGCCGTGCTCGACGCGTCCGGTACCCGGGTGCTGCTGACGCTGCATTCGAAGGTGAAGGCGTGGCTCCAGCTCGGCGGGCACTGCGAACCGGGCGATGTCGCGCTCGCGGGCGCGGCGCTCCGGGAGGCGACGGAGGAGTCGGGCATTCCGGGTCTGCGGCTCGTGCCCGGACCCGTGCAGCTCGACCGGCACGAGGTCCCGTGCCATCCGCAGGGGACCTGGCACCTGGACGTGCAGTACGTCGCGGTCGCTCCGGAGGGCGCCCGGCACGCGATCTCGGACGAGTCGGACGATCTCCGCTGGTTCCCGGTGGACGATCTGCCGGATTCGGCGGACGCGGCGGTCCGGCGGCTGGTGGCCAGGGCGGTCGCGGCGAGCGCGTGACGCCCGGTCAGCCCCTGAGCGGGTGGCCTTCCAGGAGGGCGCGGGTGTTCTCCCAGCCTTCCAGGCCGGGGTCCAGGAACCGCAGGTCGTCGGGGGCGCGGAGGCGGTGCCAGCCGGGCCCCTGCGGCACGAGCCCGGGGCGCGGCGCGGCGGCGCGGAGCCGGGCGAGGGCGTCGGGGGTGTCGAGGTCGACCTCGCGCAGGGCGCCGGACAGCCAGCCGGGCAGCGGGAGGCGGGCGGCGAGGGCGACCAGGCCGTTGCCGCGGGCGGCGGCGCCTTCGGCCTGGCAGGCGGCGGCCGGGGCGGTGCCGAGGGCGCGGAAGAGCTTGCCGAGCAGCAGCGGCGGCAGGTCGGGGGCGTCGGGGGCGATCAGCACGGCGGTCTCGGCGCCGAGGGCGTGCAGGGCGGCGAACGCGCCGGCGAGCGTGCCCTCCCGGACGATCGGGGTGCCGGGCCAGGTGACGGCCTCGGCGTCCGGCTGGTCCGGCGGATCCAGGACGAGCGCGGGCGTCACGAGTTCGAGTCCGGCGACGACCTCGTAGGTGTCTTCGAGCAGCGCGAGCCGGAAGTCGTCCGGGTCGAGGCCGGGCGGCACGGCGGAGCGCAGCGGCCACGCGAGCACGGCGGCGCAGCGCGACGGGCGTTCGGGCGTCGGCCCCGTGGCGACCTGGTCGGTCATCCGGCGGCCTCGTGCGGGTACGCCTCGCCGGGGTGCAGGCCGTCGCCGTGGTGGATGTCCGCGACGTCGCCCGGGGCGTCCGCCTCCAGCGGCAGGTGGGCGGCGGCGGCGACGCCCTCCAGGTAGCCGCGGGCGCGGTCGGCCTTCGGGTAGTTGCCGACCAGCTCCCAGAAGTCGGCGCCGTGCCCCGGGACGAGCAGGTGCGCCAGTTCGTGGACGAGGACGTAGTCCACGACCCACCCGGGCATGCCGCGCAGCCGCGTGGACAGCCGGATGGTGCCGTCGTCGGGGGTGCACGACCCCCAGCGGGCGCGCTGGTTGGCGACCCAGCGGACGCTGACCGGGTCGGCGCGGCCGGCCAGGTAGCGGCGGGACAGCTCCCGGGCGCGGGACTGGAGGTCGGCGTCGGTGGGCCGCCGCCGGCGCTCCCTTTCCGCGAGGCGTTCCAGGATGGTCGCGATCCACTGTTCCTCTTCGGCCTTGCTCAGCCTTGACGGAACCATCACCACCACCTTGTCGCCCTCACGGTAGGCGGACACGGTGCGCCTGCGCCTCGGGCTGCGGCGGACCTCAACGTTAGGGGGCACGGTCAGAACCGTACTCGAATTTTTGCCGAATCCACAGGGGGTGTTTGACGTTACCGCAGGTCAACCCCTACGTTTTGAACAGTTCTCCTGTGCTTCCACCAATCTCGGCGGACGGTTCCGGCGGTGCGCCCGCGCACTTTACTCACCGGAGAATTGCGGCCTGCGCTTCTCCCGCTGCGCCGCGAGGCCCTCGCGCATGTCCCGGGACGCCATCGTGACCGGCTGGGCGAGGGACTCCCAGCGCAGCGCCGACTCCATGTCGGCGTGGCCGCCGTTCGCCAGGGCGACCTTGGTGAGCCGGGTCGCGATCGGCGCCTGCGCGGCGATCCGCTCGGCGACGGCGAGCGACTCCGCCAGCACGTCCTCGCGCGGGAAGGCCTGGTTGACCAGGCCGTGGCCGGCGGCCTCGGCGCCGGTGAGGACCCGGCCGGCCAGCAGCATCTCGCGGGCCAGCGGCAGCCCGGCGACCTCGGGGAACAGCCAGGTCGCGGCCATGCCGGGGTGCAGGCCGAGCGCGGTGAACGGGGCGAGCAGCTTGGCGTCGCGCGCCACGTACCGCAGGTCGCAGGCCAGCGCGAGGCAGAGGCCGGCTCCGACGGCGTGCCCGTTGACGGCGGCGATCGTCGGCACCTCCAGGCCGCGGATCGCGAGCCACGTCCGGTAGAACTCCAGCATCCGGTCGCGCAGCGGCGGGACGGCGACGTCGCCGGTCCCGGCCAGCCAGGACAGCTCGCCGCCGGAGCTGAACGCGGTGCCGGCGCCGGTCACGACGACGCAGCGCAGCGCGGCGTCGGCGCGCAGGTCCTCGACGGCCCGCTTCCAGGCGGCGGTGAGGTCGTCGGCCATCGCGTTGCGGCGGCCGGGGTCGTTCAGGGTGAGGACGGCGATCCCGTCGGGACGGCGGTCGATCAATAGCACATCGGCAGGCTCCGCGGACATGTCCGGCACCGTACCGCGTCCGCCGCGGCGCCCGGGGCGCGGCCCCACACCCGCGTGAGAAAGCGCACACTTACCGCGTATAGCCAGGTCAGGCCGTTGGACTGGTTCCGGCTCCGGGGAGAGTTCGGGGTGGTTGTGGCGTGAACGACAGTGGATCATCGACAATGGTCGACGTGAGCGATCTTCCCCGCCGCGCGGTGACGCGGTCAGCAAAGCTGGCGTCCCTCCCCATCGGCTTCGCGGGACGCACCGCCCTCGGCATGGGAAAGCGGACCTTCGGCCGGCCGGCGGAGACGGTCGCGATGGAGATCCAGACCCGGACCGCCGAGCAGCTGTTCAAGGTGCTCGGCGAGCTCAAGGGCGGCGCGATGAAGCTCGGGCAGATGCTGTCGATCTTCGAGGCGGCGCTGCCGCCGGAGATCGCCGGCCCGTACCGGGCCACGCTGACCAAGCTGCAGGAGGCCGCTCCCCCGCTGCCGGCGTCGACCGTCCACAAGGTGCTGGAGGAGTTCCTCGGGGAGGACTGGCGGGACTACTTCGAGTCGTTCGACGACCGGCCCGCCGCCGCCGCGTCGATCGGCCAGGTGCACCGCGCCGTCTGGCACGACGGCCGGGCCGTCGCGGTGAAGGTGCAGTACCCCGGCGCGGGCAAGGCGCTGATCAGCGACTTCAACCAGCTCGCCCGGCTGGGGCGGCTGTTCGGGGTGCTGATGCCGGGCCTGGACGTCAAGTCGATGCTGGCCGAGCTCAAGGAGCGGGTGGTCGAGGAGCTCGACTACACGATCGAGGCCGAGTCGCAGGCCCGGTTCCGCGAGGCCTACCTGGACGACCCCGACTTCGCCATCCCCGAGGTCGTCGCGCAGTCCGGCAACATCCTGATCAGCGAGTGGATGGACGGCACCGCGCTCTCGAAGATCATCAGCGACGGGGACCAGGAGACCCGCGACCACGCGGCCCTGCTGTACTGCCGCTTCCTGCTGTCGGGGCCGAAGCGGTCGGGGATGCTGCACGGCGACCCGCACCCCGGCAACTTCCGGCTGCTGGAGGACGGCCGGCTCGGCGTCCTGGACTTCGGCGCCGTCGACCGGATCCCCGGCGGGTTCCAGCGGCGGCTCGGGCTGCTGCTGCGGATCGGCACGATGGCCGACATCGACGAGGTCGAGGAGGCCCTGCGCCGGGAGGACTTCATCCGCGAGGGCGTGGAGATCGACGCCGAGTCGCTGCAGGCGTTCCTCGCGCCGATCACCGAGCCGTTCGTCACCGAGACGTTCAAGTTCAACCGCGAGTGGCTGCGCGACATGGCCGCCCAGGTCACCGACCTGCGGCCGTCCAACGTCGTCCGGCAGCTGAACCTGCCGCCCGAGTACGTGATCATCCACCGGGTGCTGTCGGCGGGCACGGGCGTGCTGTGCCAGCTGGAGTGCGAGATCCCGGCCCGCGCCGAGTCGCTGAAGTGGGTGCCCGGCTTCGCCGACGACGCGGACGGCGAGCTGGTCGGCGGCTGACCCCCCCGTCCGGGAGACGCCGGAAAGGCTCGGGGGCCCCGCGCACTGATGAGGTGCGCGGGGCCCCGCTGTTCGCGCGTCCGGTGAGTGGGCCACCGGACGCGCTCCACGCGCCCGCCGGGAGGCGTGCCGTCCGCCAAACCATCCAAGAAAGGACGGACGGCGGCCTGCGACCAGCGGGCCTTACGGTCTCAGTCCTGCGTCGTCCGTAGGTCCTGCTTCATCTGTCGAGCCCGCGCGATGGACGACCGGGCCCGGGTCGTGGTCCGGGCCCGGGTCGTGGTCCGGGCCCGGGTCGTCCGTCAGTCGCGGTGCCGCGGGCGGTGCGGGTGCGGGTACGCCTCGCCGGCCGCGGTGGGCGCCAGCAGGACGCGCCGCACCCGCGACGCCCTCGTCCGCGCCTCCCGGCGGGCGCGCCTGAGCGCGACCACGCGGGCGGCGAGCTCGTCGGGCACGGGTGGTCGCTCCCGGGACAGGTCCTGGCTGAGCAACGTCATCTCGCTGAGCGGTGTCATCACGTTCTCCCCGGCCGCCCGCGGACGCGGTCCCCGTGCGGGGGCCGCGCCCGCGGGTTCGGTTCGGCCGATCACCGGCGTGCTGGGCATCGTCGCCTCACACGGCCACTTCGTCGGGCCGCGGGTGCTTGCGCGGGCGGCCGCGCGGCCGCTTGCGCGGCACGATCACACCGCGGACGAACAGTTCGCCGCCCCAGACGCCCCAGGGCTCCTTGCGCTCCAGCGCCCCGGCGAGGCACTCCTTGCGGAGCGGGCACTCCAGGCACAGGGCCTTGGCGAGCTCGACGTCGGCGGGAGCCTCGGCGAAGAACAGCTCCGGGTCGGTCCGGCACGGAAGCGTGAGGTCCTCCTCGCTTACTGCGAGAGCCCCCTGCATCACAGTCACCCTTGTTCCTCTCGTTGGATCTCAACGGGCGTGTCGGTGGGTCTGGACAAAGAAGAAGGCCGCGGATCCGGTGTCGGATCCGCGGCCTGGGGGCTTGCCGGTCTTGTTCTAGACCGGTCGTCGCCTCCAGGGGAACGGACCCGACACGCCACCCTCGAAGGTGACGCCCGTGTGGGCCGTGGCCGGAGCCGGAACGCTCATGTCCTCGAGAAGGTGTTCGAAGACACTGCGCCCCTGGTCGTCCTGGATTCGCTGCTCGAAGCGCGGCTCGCACAGATTCGTGCCGCGCAGCCCGTGCTCGCCGCGGCGCCACATGCCGTGCTCACGCTGTCGCGGAGCGGACGCCTCGAAGACGGACGCCTCGGCATACGCGGCGGACTCGCCGGGCTTCGAGACGCGGATCATCGGGGCGGGCACGGAGGTGCCGGGCATCGAGGCACCGGGGCAGGCCGCGGTCCAGGACGCGAATTTGATCAACGTGTTGCTCACCGGACTGCACACCACCTCTCGGGGCCTCGGGCCGGGTCCGGCGGATCCAAGATCCACACCGGTCGGCCGGTTGATTGCTCGCGTCGAGCGTACGGGGACTCCGCCGAATCAAGCAAGATATTTTTGACCTGCGGTTTCGTGGGTGACCTCACCCCTGTTCCGCAGAACCCGGGACGCCTCGCGAGCGTCGAAACTCCCGGGAGCCCCCTACGGAACGATCATTTCACGGACGGGCCGCCGGGCGCCCTGCGCTCGGTGTCGGAGACCCGGACGAGGCCCTCCTGCATGACCGACACGACCAGCTCCCCCGAGCGGGTGAACACCTGGCCGCGGGCGAGCCCGCGGGCGCCGCCGGCGAACGGCGTGTCCTGGTAGTACAGCAGCCAGTCGTCGGCGCGGAACGGCCGGTGGAACCACATCGCGTGGTCGAGGCTGGCGCCCATCGTCCGCTTGTCGCCCCAGGCCAGCCCGTGGTTGAGCAGGACGGTGTCGAGCAGCGTCATGTCCGAGGCGTAGGTCATGAGGCACACGTGCAGGAGCGGGTCGTGCGGCAGCTCGCCGTCCACCTTCAGCCACACCTTCGACTCGGGTGTGGCGAGGGCGGGGTCCTTGGCGGCCTCCCACGTCAGCGGCGTCGCGTGCCGGATGTCGAACGGGCGGCGCTCGACGAACTCGCGCGCGCCGACCTCGCCGAACAGCGGCGTGAGGCGCGTCAGGCCGTCGGGCAGCGTCTCGGGGGCGGGGGCGTCGGGCATCGGGGCCTGGTGGGACGGGCCGTCCTCGACGATCTGGAACGACGCCGACAGCGTGAAGATCGCCTTGCCGTGCTGGACGGCGGTGACGCGGCGGGTGGTGAAGGACCGCCCGTCCCTGACCCGGTCGACGGTGTAGACGAGCGGGACGAGCGGATCGCCGGGCCGGATGAAGTAGGCGTGCAGCGAGTGGACGGGCCGGTTCGCGGGGACGGTGCGCCCGGCGGCGACGAGCGCCTGCCCCGCCACCTGACCCCCGAACACGCGCTGCCGCCGCTCCTCGGGGCTGCGGCCGCGGAAGATGTCGTTCTCGATCTGCTCCAGGTCGAGCAGGTCCAGCAGTGCCTTCAGCGATTCCTTCACGGCGGCCAGTCTTCCCTATCGGTGCCAGTGAGCCAGGTCTCACCCCGCGAGACGGGGCCCGTCTCCGCGGCGCTAGTGCCCGCAGAGGCCGAGGACGGCGTCGCCGTAGCGGTCGAGCTTGACCTTGCCGACGCCGGGGATGCGGGCCAGGTCCTCCAGGGACTCGGGGGCGTGCTCGGCGATCGCCTGGAGCGTCGCGTCGGTGAACACCACGTACGCGGGGACCTTCTGCTCGGCCGACACCCCGGCGCGCCACTCCCTCAGCGCGAGGAGGAGCTCCTCGTTCAGCTCGGAGGGGCAGTCCTCGCAGCGGCCGAGCTTGCGCTCGACGGCCGCGATCAGCGGGCGCCCGCAGACGCGGCACGGCTGCGGCCCCTTGGCGGGGCGCCGCTTCGAGCGGTCGACGCGCGCGGGGGTGTGCGTGGTGGTCTTGCCGGTGAGGCCGTCGAGGAAGCGGGACGGGCGGCGCGCCTGGGTGCCGCCGGGCGAGCGCGCCAGCGCCCACGACAGGTTCAGGTGCACGCGGGCCCGCGTGACGCCGACGTACAGCAGGCGGCGCTCCTCCTCGATCTGCTCGGGCGTCTTGGCGTAGACGATCGGCAGGGTGCCCTCGGCCAGCCCGACGAGGAACACCGCGTCCCACTCCAGGCCCTTGGCGGCGTGCAGCGAGGCGAGCGTGACGCCCTCCAGCGGAGGGGCGTGCTGCGCGGCGGCGCGCTCCTCCAGCTCGGCGACGAACTCGGGGAGCCCGGCCCTCGGATTGTCGGCGGCCATGTCCTCGGCGAGCTGCGCCAGCGCCGCGAGGGACTCCCAGCGCGCGCGGGCCGCGCCCGCGCCCTCAGGGGGCCGGTCGGAGAACCCCGCCCCGCTCAGGACGTGCCGGACCGTCTGGATCAGCCCCATCCCGTCGGTCTCGGCGTCGGCGCCCGCCCGGGCCGCGCCGCGCAGGCGGACGACGGCCTCGCGCACCTCGGGCCGCTCGAAGAAGCGCTCCGCGCCGCGCAGCACGTACGGGACGCCCACGGCCGCGAGCGCCGACTCGTACGTCTCGGACTGCGCGTTGATGCGGTAGAGGATCGCGATCTCCCGGGCGGGGACGCCCTCCTCGATCAGCTTGCGGGCCCGCCGGGCGGCGTCGTCGGCCTCGGCGACCTCGTCGTCGTACTCGTTGAACACGGGCTCGGGCCCGTTCTCGCGCTGCGCGACGAGCTCCAGCTTGTGCCGCGCGCCCCGCGCCTGCCCGATCACCCCGTTCGCCAGCCGGACGACCTGCGGCGTCGAGCGGTAGTCGCGGACGAGCCTGACGACCCTGGCGTCCGGGTGCTCGCGGGTGAAGTCGAGCAGGTGGGAGGGGGACGCGCCGGTGAAGGAGTAGATCGTCTGGTTGGGGTCGCCGACGACGCACAGGTCGTCGCGGTCGCCGAGCCAGGCGTCGAGCAGCATCTTCTGCAACGGGTTGACGTCCTGGAACTCGTCCACGACGAAGTAGCGGTACTGCTCGCGGACCTGGTTGGCGACCTCGCGGTGCTCGGTGATGACGGCGGCGGTCAGCTCCAGCATGCCCTCGAAGTCGAGCAGGTTGCGCTCGCGCCTGAGCTGCTCGTACATCGCGTAGACGCGGGCCACGTCGACGATCTCGGCGGGCGGGCGGCGGCCCGCCTTCACGACGGCGGCCGGGTAGTCCTCGGGGCGGTTCTGGGTGACCTTCGCCCACTCGATCTCGCTCGCGACGTCGCGCAGCTCCGTGCGGCCGAGGGAGAGCCGGCACGCCCGCGCCGCGTCCGCGACCAGGCCGATCTTGGAGTCGACGATCTTCGGCTGCTCGCCGCCGACGACGCGCGGCCAGAAGTAGCCGAGCTGCCGCAGCGCCGCCGAGTGGAACGTGCGGGCCTGCACGCCGGGCGCGCCGAGCTGCCGCAGCCGGCTGCGCAGCTCCCCCGCCGCCCGCGTGGTGAACGTCACGGCGAGCACCCGCTGCGGCGTCACGACGCCGGTGAGGGTGGCGTAGGCGATCCGGTGGGTGATCGCCCTGGTCTTGCCCGTCCCGGCGCCCGCGAGCACGCACACCGGGCCCTTCACCGCCTCGGCGACCGCCCGCTGCTCGGGGTCGAGCCCCTCCAGCACCGACTCAGCTGACATTCCCCCATACTCGCAGCCCGCCCCACCTGCATCAGCCATCCCGCCGCCTGTGGACGACGCGGAATGCGAAACGGCTGTCTACTGTTCTTGCGGAGGTACACCCCCGAGCGCAAGGAGACGCGGAAGCGATGGCGACGCCGACGACCGACCGGGCCAAGGGCGCGGCCGGCCAGCTCACCATGTACACGACGTCCTGGTGCGGGTTCTGCCGGCGGCTGAAGAGCCAGCTGGCCCGCGACGGCATCCATATGGTGGAGATCGACATCGAGCGCGACCCCGAGGCCGCCGAGTTCGTGATGAGCGTGAACGGCGGGAACCAGACGGTCCCGACGCTGGTGTTCCCCGACGGCACGGCCGCGACCAACCCCAGCGCCAAGGAGGTCAAGCGCCGCCTCGCGCAGATCGCCGAGGCGGGCTGAGCCCCCGCGAGAAGGCCCGCCGACCGTCCGGTCGGCGGGCCTTCTCCGTGTGCGCGGGCCCCTAGAACGGCGGCATCTTGGGAAGCTCGCCGCCGTACCAGCGCATGATGAGCTGGGCGGCGATGGACAGCGGGCCCGGTGCGACGATCTCGCCCGCGTCGATGGCGGCGCGCAGCTCCTCGCGCGTGTACCAGGCGGCGTCCGTGATCTCCTCGGGGTCGGGGCGCAGCGGGAGGTCACCGTCCGTCCGCGCGGTGAACCCCAGCATGAGGCTCCGCGGCAGCGGCCACGGCTGGCTGCCGAGGTAGCGGACGTCCCGGACGGGCAGCCCGACCTCCTCCTGCACCTCCCGCGCGACGGCCTGTTCGAGGGACTCGCCCGGTTCGACGAACCCGGCGAGGATCGAGCGGCGGTCGGCGGGCCACTGCGGGCCGCGGGCCAGCAGCACGCGGTCGGCCTCGTCCGTCACCAGCATGATCACCGCGGGGTCGACCCGGGGGAAGTGCTGCGAGCCGTCCTCGGGGCAGACGCGCACGTGCCCGGCGGACGCCACGCGCGTCTCGGCGCCGCACCGCGGGCAGAACCGGTGGGTTCCGTGCCAGTGCTCCAGGGCGACGGCGTGGGTGAGCAGGCCGGAGTCCCGGTCGCCGAGAAGGGCGCCGACGCGGCGGAGCCCGGCGGGCTCCGCCCCCTCGATGACGGGCAGCGGGCCGCTCACCCCGAAGTGGGCGACGCCGTCGCCGTCGACGCCGAGGAGCCACCGGTCGCCGTCCGGCGCCTGGTCCGGCGGGACGAGGACGAGCGCCGGGGCGGGCTCGAAGGCGACCGGCGTACGCCCGTCCTCGATGACCAGGACGCGCGTCCCCGGGTCAGCCCACGCCTCGTCCAGCCAGGCCTCGTCGCGGCGGTACAGCGCGACTCGGTCGAGCGTCCCGCGCGCGAGCGCGAGCCACTCCAGCGGGGCGTGCGTACCGTCCATCGGGGCGTCGGTCATCGTGCTCCTCTCCGGCCTGTTCAGCGCAGCGCGGACGCGAGTTCTTCCCACAGGTACGCGGCGGTCTCGGCGCCCTTGAGCAGCAGGGGGACCTCGACCTTCTCGTTGGGGGCGTGGATGCGGTCGCCGTCCAGCCCGACCGCGACGAAGATCAGCGGCGCGCCGAGGATGTCGGCGAGGTCGGCCTCGGGGCCGCTGCCGCCCTCGCGGGTGAACAGCACCTCGGTGCCGAACGCCCGCTCCATGGCGCGCCGCGCGGCCTTCACGCCGGGCGAGTCGATCGGCGAGAAGCAGGGCCGCACGCCGCCGCCCGGGACGCGGACCTCGGCCTCGACGCCGGGCGGGGCCTGCTCGGCGACCCACGCCCGGAACTGCTCCTGGACCTTGCGGGGGTCCTGCCCGGCGGCGAGCCGGAACGAGATCTTGGCGTGCGCCTCGCGGGGGACGATCGTCTTGCCGCCGGGGCCGGTGTGCCCGCCCCACATGCCGTTGATCTCGGCGGTCGGGCGGGCCCAGACGCGTTCGAGGGTCGTGTAGCCCTTCTCGCCGTGGGCGGCGCGGCTGTTCCCGGCGGTGCGCAGCCACTCGGCCTCGTCGAACGGCAGCCGGGCGAACAGCTCCCGCTCCTCGTCGCTGAGCGGGACGACGTCGTCGTAGAAGCCGGGGACGGCGACGCGGCCGTCGTCGTCGTGCAGGGCGGCGAGCAGCGAGGCCATCGCGTGGAGGGGGTTCGGGACGGCGCCGCCGAACGAGCCGGAGTGCAGGTCGCCGTCCGGGCCCCGCAGGGTGACCTCGGCCTCGGCGAGGCCGCGCATGCCGGTGCACATGGACGGCACGTCCGCCGCCCACATCGTGGTGTCGCTGATGACGACGGCGTCGCAGGCGAGCCGGTCGCGGTGGGTGCGCAGCAGCTCGGCGAAGTGCACCGAGCCGGACTCCTCCTCGCCCTCGACCAGCAGCTTGACGGTGACGGGCGGGGCCTGCCGCCCGGACGCGGCGAGCGCCGCGCGGATGCCGAGGGTGTGGAAGAAGATCTGGCCCTTGTCGTCGGACGCGCCGCGCCCGACGAGCCGGTCGCCCTTCTCCACGGGCTTGAACGGCTCGGTCTCCCACTCCTCCAGCGGCTCGACCGGCTGGACGTCGTGGTGCCCGTAGACGACGACCGCGGGGGCCTGCGGGTCCTCGGCGGGCCATTCGGCGAACACCGCCGGCAGGCCGGGGGTCTCCCAGACCTCGACGGTGGGGAAGCCCTGCCCGCGCAGGTACTCGGCGAGCCATCCGGCGGAGGTGCGCACATCCTCGGCGTGCGCCGGGTCCCCGGAGATGGACGGGATCGCCAGCCACTCCTTGAGGTCGGCGACGAACCGGTCGCGGTCCGCCTGGATGTAGGCGACTACATCGTTCACCTGCATGCCCCTTCGCATGTCGTAATGTCGGGCCGAGTGACCTCTGTCCGGGGTCTCCGGACGTCCCGGCCCCTCGGGTTCCCCGAGACGGGAACTCACAGTAAGGGATCCCCTTGCCTGGATCGCGGGAGTGGCCTTGATCCTTATAGACCCGCCGCTGTGGCCCGCGCGGGGACGCGTGTGGTCGCACATGGTCAGTGACGTGTCCTACGACGAGCTGCACGTCTTCGCCGCGGAACTGGGCATGCCGCCGCGGGCGTTCGATCGCGACCACTACGACGTCCCGTCGGAGCTCTACGACGCCGCCCTGCTCCAGGGCGCCGAGGCGGTGGGGTGCCAGGAGCTGCTCCTGCGGCTGACCGAAGCGGGCCTGCGCCGCCGCAAGGCGTACCGGCACCGGCCGGTGCCGGACGGCCGGACGGCCGTCTAGGCGTTGAGGAGCAGGAGCTCGGTCCGCATGTTGCCGCGGGCGCGCTCCTCGAAGCGCTCGCGCGCGGCGGGCGTGTGGAAGAGCCGGGGAAGGGCCAGCAGGCCGTTGAGGACCTCGGCCCGTCCGGCGCGGAAGAACTCGTCGGGGACGAACGCGTACTCCTCGCGGACGGCGGCCGCGTAGGCGGCGTACCGCTCGGGCTCCGCGCCGAGGACGGCGAGGTCGGCGTCGCAGAGCACCTGCCCGTCGCGGTCGTCCTCCTCCGGCGCGTGCGTGGCGGTCAGCTCCACGAGCCGGACGACCCGCGCGACCACCGCGTCCGGGAGGTCGGTGTCGGCGAGCATGCGCGCCGCCAGGCGGGCGCTGCGCTCCTCGTTGTCGGCGCGCTCGGGGTCGTAGACGGCGTCGTGGAACCAGGCGGCGATCCTGACGGCGTCGGGGTCCTCGGCGTGCCCGGCCAGCTCGTCCACGAGATCGAGGACGGCGGTGAGGTGCGCGCGGGTGTGGTAGCGGCGGTGCGGCTCCCCGTAGCGCTGGTCGAGCTCGGTGCCGATGTGCCGGATGTGGGGCCCCGCCAGCGCCACCCACCGGTCGACGAGATCCATGGACCCATCCTGGCGGATCGCGGGACGGGCCGGGACACGCGGTGCCATCGTTCTTGCGTGCGGAGGGCGCCCCGGCCACTATGGTTGATCACTCCGAGTTAGGCAAGGCTTACCTCACTCACTGGAAGGGCCGGTCGTGGCCGCCTCTCTCTACCTGGTCGCCGGCAAGGCGACCGACTCGGTGACGCACGGGTTCCTGCCCGCCGCCGCGCGCCTGGGCCTCGACGTCACGCTCCTCACCGACCGTCCCGCCGCCCACGACGCCGGCGTGCCGGTGGTCGAGTGCGACGTCTCCGACTTCCGCGACATCATCGCGCGCGTCGGGGACACCGCCGCGCGCGGCGGGGGCGGGCCCGCCGCCGTCTTCTCCAACAGCGACTTCCTCCAGGCGCCCGCCGCCTTGGCCGCCGCGTACCACGGCCTGCCCGCCAAGGACTGGCGGGCCGCGACCCGCGCGAAGAACAAGGCCCTCATGCGGCGGCACCTGGCGTCCCTCGACCCGGTCTTCTCGGCGGACGCGGGACGGGTCCCGGCGGACGCGCCGTATCCGCTCGTCGTCAAGCCGCGCGAGGGTGTGGCGAGCGAGGACGTGTTCCTCGTCCACGACGCCGTGGAACTGGCGGCCCGGGTGGAGGAGATCCGTGCCCGCCGCGGCGATCCGCTCGTGGCCGAGGAGTACCTGCCGGGCCGCCTCCACACGCTGGAGACGCTGGGGGACGGGCGGGAACTGCGGGTGCTGGGCTCGTTCCGCACGACGCTCTCGCCTCCGCCGTTCTTCGTGGAGGAGCGCCTTGAGTGGGCGCCCCCACCCCCGGAGACGGCGCAGGTCCTTCGGCAGTTGGAGGCGCTGGGCGTCGGTTTCGGGGCGTGCCACACCGAGTTCGTCGTCCATGAGGGGCGCGCCCGCATCATCGAGGTCAACTACCGGCTCATCGGCGACCACTGCGACTTCCTGCTGGCCGATCTGCTGGGCGTGCCGCTCTTCGAGCAGATATTGCAGGTCCACCTTGGCGCGGGCCTGCCTGGGCAGCGGGTCCCCCGTCCGCGCCATGCCGTCGCCGAGCCGGTCATCGCCGATCGCCGCGGCACGCTCACCGCCGCCCCCGGCCCTCTGGAGTTGGAGGACGGCCCGGTGCGGCTGGCGTACCGCCCTCAGCGCGCGGTGGGCGACACGGTGTCCCTCACCCGGACCAACCGCGACTACCTGGGCACCGTGCGCGCCATCGGTCCCGGGCCGGACGAGGTGAACGCCGCCCTGGCGCGGTTCAGAGCAGCGCACGACTGGACGATCGCGTGACGGGCGACGACGTCGAAGGCCCACTCGCGGCCCGCGTTCTGGACGCGTTGCTGAGGGAGGACTACGCCGGCCTGAGGCGCTTCGTCCGGGGCCGCGCGTTGGAGCTTCCGGGTCGTTCCGTGCGCCTTCTGGAAGCCCAGCCCGCCTTTCTCTCGGAGCTCGTCGTGGATCCTGGGCAGGGCCTGAGGCTGAACGACGTCTTCCGTGCCGTCCGCCTGGTGTCCGACCCGCGTGACGACACGGCGTCCTTCGAGCGCGAGTGCCTTGAGGCCCTGGCGACCATCAGGCTGCACGACGACGCGCGTCCGGCCGTCCACCGGCGGCTCGGACGCCTCCCGGCCGAGCTGCGCACGGGTCCCGGCACGTTCTACGAGACGCTGGCGGCCTACAACGACCACCCCGTGCATCCGACCGGCCGGAGCCGCTCCGGGCTGTCCCTGGCCGACCTGAGCCGCTACGCGCCCGAGTTCGCGCCGTCGTTCCCGCTGCGCTGGGCGGCGGTGCCGAACGCGACGCTGGCAGGGACACTCCCCGCATGGTGGCCAGGGCCGTCCGACGTGGGCCTGGGCTCGGAGGACGCGGCCGGGGCGCTGTTCCCCGTCCACCCGCTGGCGGTGCGGCAGGTGCGCTCCCAGCGGGGCGTATCCCTCGCACCCGTCCCGTACTTGCAGGTCGCGCCCACGTTGTCGATGCGGACGGTCGCCGCGGCGCCGCTGGACCACGTGAAGATGCCGCTGCCGACGAGCACCCTCGGCCTCCGCAACCGGCGCACCATCATGCCCGGCACCCTGCCGGACGGCGCGCTCGTCGAACGGATCCTGCGCCAGGTTCTTCGACAGGAGCCGTCGCTTCCCGTCCTTCTCGCCGACGAGCAGACCTACGGCCACGCCGACGACCCGCTTCTCGGCTACCTCGTGCGCCGCTTCCCGTCTGAGACTGCTCGCGCGCACATCGTCCCTGTCGCGGCCCTACTCGCCGAGGCACCGGACCAGGGTCACGTCATCGAGCGCTGGGACGTCGAAGCGCTCTTCGGCGCCTACCTGTCGGCGCTGTTCTCCTGGAACGTCGCGCTGTTCCGGTACGGCATCGCACTGGAGGCGCATCAGCAGAACGTGGCGCTCGTCTTGGACGAGGGTCCGCTCCGCCTCCTCATCAAGGACAACGACGGCGCGCTGATCGACCCGTCCCGCCTCCGCGAGCGCGTCCCGCCCTCCCCCGGCACGGACCCCCGCGACCTCGTCGACCACCGGATGACGACGTCCGATCCCGATGCCCTCGCCCGCGTCTTCGTCACCATCACCCTGCATCTGTGCGCCGCGGCGCCCGCGCTGGGCCTGGCCGGGCGCGGCCTGCTCCCCTGGCGGACCGGCCTCCGGATGATCCGCGAACGGCTCGACGGGGCCCTCGGGCCGCAGGACGCGCTCCTGCGCGCCCGCACGCTCGACGCCGGCATGCTGCCGGGCAAGGCCATGGTCACCGCCGGGACCCTCGTCGACAAGGCGAGGACCGGCGCGGCCGACATCAACAAGCACTACGGCCCGCCGGGACCCAACTACCTACTGGACACGACGTGCTGCTGACAGAACCGGCCGTCACGGCCGACGACGCCACCGCGACCGCCCTGCTCAACTGCCTGATCCGGGAGGTGTGCGGGCCCGAGCAGCAGGTCTGGCCGGACGGCGCCCGCCTCGTGTTCCGGCTGCCCCGCGCGGGGGTCGTGCTGCGCGCGGGACTGGCCCGCCCCCCGGTCGGGGCGACCTGCCGCCTGGCGCCGCCCTACGAGGAACGCCGCGAGGACGAGTGGATACCGGCTGCCTGGGGCCGGCTGGCGAACCTGGTCGCGGGCGAACTAGAGTTGGCGACCGGCTCCCCGAACGCCGAGTTCCTCGTCCAGGTGGACGACAGCCACGCCGCGCTCACCGCCATCCTCGCCGCCAGGGGCGAGCCCGCCGAAGACCGCTCCATCGACTACATCGACTCAGAGCAGTCCCTCGTCGCAGGGCACCGTTTCCACCCGTCCCCCAAGGCCCGTCAGGGGTCGCCGGAAGAGTGGCTGGCGTACGCGCCTGAGACAAGGGCCCGGTTCCGTCCGCTGTGGCTGGCCGTTCCTGCGGAACTCGTCGCTGAGGAGGGGGACGCGGAGGCGTTCGCAGCACTGGAAGCGCATGGCCCCTCGGCGCCGCCGGGGCGTCGGCTCCTTCCCGTCCATCCGTGGCAGTTCTCCCTGCTGGCAGGCAATCCCGTCTTGCAGAAGGCTTTGGCGAACGGTTCTCTGGTCGATCTCGGCCCGTCCGACATGGAGGCGGTGCCTACCTCGTCCGTCCGGACCGCGTACCTGCCGGGCGCGGACGTGTTCTGCAAGTTCAGCCTGGATGTGCGCATCACCAACTGCGTCCGCAAGAACGCCTGGTACGAGCTGACCGGGGCGATGACGCTCGACGAACTGCTGCCGCCCATCCTGGAGAAGCTGAACGCCACGTTCCTCCGAGAACCCGCCTACCGCAGCGTGGCCCTCCCTGACCGCCGCCTGTACGAGGGCCTGGGAGTGATCCTGCGGCAGGGCGTCAGATCCCTTCCCGGCACGCCCCTCCTCGCGGGCGCCCTGGCCGACCCTTACAACGCGCTCCTCGCCGGCCTGCCCGCCCTCTCGTCTCTGGAGAGCGCCCAAGCCTGGTGGGACTCATACGTAGCCCATGTGGCGCCTCCTGTGCTGGGCGCCTATCTGGACCATGGTGTGGTCCTGGAGCCTCATCTGCAGAACGTCCTCGTCTGCGTCGACGCCGACGGGATGCCCGTCCACGCCGTGTTCCGCGACATGGAGGGCACCAAGCTCACCGCCGGCCACTGGGACCTGTCGCATCTTCCCGCCCGCGTGGCAGAGGGCCTCACCTACGCCCCCGACAAGGGCTGGAACCGTGTCGTCTACTGCCTCCTCGTCAACCACCTCACCGAGATAGCCGCCGCCGTAGCCGACCTCCACCCGTCCTTGGACGAGACCCTCTGGCGCACGGCGCGCAAGCACTTCGCCGCCTATGACCGCCACCCTCAGGTAAGGGCTCTTCTGGCCGGTGTGCCGCTGCCCGCCAAGGCCAATCTCCGCACCCGCTGGTCGCGGACGGCCGACCGCGGCGCGGCCTACGTCCCCGTCCCCAACCCGCTCGCCGCGCCCCGTCCGCTGTGAACGAATTCGCGCTGGGCCTCGGCCGGTACCCGGCCTACGTCTATGACCTGCCCGGCCTCGAAGCCCACGTCCGCGGCATACGCGCCGCGCTGCCCGGCACAGAGGTCTTCTACGCCGTCAAGGCCAATCCGGACACCGAGATCCTCCGGACTCTCGCGCCGCATGTCGACGGCATGGAGGTGTCGTCCGGCGGCGAACTCGCCCACGTCCGGGAGATCCTCCCTGGCAAGCCCGTGGCGTTCGGCGGCCCCGGGAAAACGGCCGGCGAACTGGCGTTGTCCCGCACGCTCAAGCCCGACCGGATCCACGTGGAAAGCCCCCGGGAGCTGGCCCGCCTGGCCGAGCTGGGGCCCGCCGACGTCCTGCTCCGCGCGAATCTGCAGGTGAATGTCCCGAACGCCGCCCTCACCATGAGCGGCCCTTTCGGCATGGACGAGGACACCCTCGCCCATTGCGCCCGCCTTCTGGCCCGGTATCCGAGCCTCACCCTCCGAGGCGTCCACGCCCATCTGGCATCCGGCCTGGACGCTCCGGCCATGCTCGACCTGGCCCACCGGATAGCGGAATGGGCGATCCCCTGGCTCCGCTCCCAAGGAGTGGACGATCCCGAATTGAACGTGGGCGGGGGGATGGCGGTGGACTACGCCGCCCCCGAGGCCCGCTTCGACTGGCACACCTACGGGACGGGCCTAAGCGAAATCCCAGCGAGAGTCCGCATAGAACCAGGACGGGCGATGACCGCGTACCACGGCTGGTACGTCACCGACGTCCTGGACGTGAAGACCACGCGCGGCGAGACTTTCGCCATTCTCAGAGGCGGCACCCACCATCTGCGGACTCCCGTGACGAAGGGCCACGACCAGCCTTTCAAGGTTCTGACCGCGAATGGACCGGAGCGTCCGGCGACACTGGTGGGCCAGCTCTGCACCCCGAAAGACGTCTTCGCACGCGACGTCCTCGTCCCGCCACTCGCGCCAGGCGACGTCATCGCCTTCACCATGGCCGGCGCCTACGCCTGGAACATCTCCCATCACGACTTTCTGATGCACCCCAAACCGGCCTTCCACTACCGGCGCTGACCGGACGCCGACGGTCAGCCGCGGGGGCTCCCGTACCAGCGCCAGGACGTGACGCGCGGATGCCCCGGCAGGTCACCGCGACCGGTGGCCCACAACAGCGTCGACCAGGGGTCGGTGTCGTCCGGCGCGTCAGGGAAGAGGCGTCCCAGCACACGCGCGCACAGGTCGGCGGGCGGCTCCCACGGCAACCCCGACCCCTCCGCCAGGTCGTGCATGTGGACGAGGGTCTCGACGATCCCCATGGCGGCGAACCCCTCGGCGTCGGAAGCGCCGAAGCCGTGGTGCGCGCGGACGTCCGGGGGCGTGCAGCGGACCACGGCGGACAGCATCCCGCCGCAGGCGTCCAGAACCTGCAACAGCCCCGCGGGCCCGGCGCTCCTGTCCGCGTGGACGGCGTTGGCCGGCCCGCCGGGGCGGCGGCTCTCCCAGACGAACGGCACCTCGCCGTCCATCGGCGGCGTCCTCGGCGCGATCTGGGCGGCGTAGGCGAACAGGTCGTCGCTGAGGTGCTCGACGGTCTCCCAGCAGTCCCATTCGAGGGACCCGGCCTTCGCGTCCCACGCCTCCGGGGGCGCCTCCCGCAGGGCGGCGACGGCCAGCCGGACGGCGAGGTCGAGATCGTCGGCGGTCACGGCGGTCACGGCGGTCGAATGCTGCATGGCCTGACGCTACTCGACGGTCGCGGCCGCCGGTCAGCCGCCCATCGGCGCGGCGGTCCCGCTCACGCCGATGCCCGCGTCCCCCGCGGGGACGTCCACGAGCAGCCGGCTCGGGCGGCCCATGTCCTCTCCCTGGCGGACGGTGATCCGGGCGGGAGGGTCGACGAGGCCCAGCGAGCGCAGGTAGCCGCCGAAGGCCGCTGCGGCGGCGCCGGTCGCCGGGTCCTCCACGACCCCGCCGGGCGGGAACGGGTCGCGCGCGTGGAACACGGTCCCGCTCTCCCGCCAGACGAGGTGGACGGTCGTCCAGGCACGGCGCGCCATGAGCTCGCCGAGGGCGTCCCAGTCGTAGTCGAGGTCGGCGAGCCGGGCGCGCGTGGACGCCGCCAGGACCAGGTGGTCGTTGCCCGCGTTGGCGATGCGAGGCGGCAGGCCCGGGTCGAGTTCCCCGGCCTCCCAGCGCAGCGCGGCCAGCGCCGCGGCGAGATCGGCCTCCTCGACGGCCCGGACGGCGGGCGGGACGCTCGTGAGGGTGGCGAGGACGCGGCCGTCCGCCTCCCTGGTCTCGACCCCGACCTCGCCGGCCGGGGTGCTCAGCCGCAGGCGCCCCGTCCCCCGCCGCTCGGCCAGCGCGACGGCGGTCGCGATCGTGGCGTGCCCGCAGAAGGCGACCTCGGCCAGCGGGCTGAAGTAGCGGATCGCGAACCGGTCGGGCGCGCCTCCCCCGTCCACGAGGAAGGCCGTCTCGGAGAACCCGATCCCGGCCGCGATCTCCTGCATCCGCGAGGCGTCCAGGCCCCCGGCGTCCAGGACGACCCCGGCCGGGTTGCCGCCCTCGCCGTCCACGTCGAAGGCGGTGTAGCGGAGTGCTCGTGCGTTGTCGCTCATGCGTGCAGTCTGCTCCCACGGCTAGCATCGCGTCCAACGATGGTTCTTGATCGATGGCATCGGGATGTTCGATGGACACGCGCCTCCTCACCACCTTCCTGACCGTGCTGCGCACCGGCGGGATGACCGCCGCCGCGGCGGAGCTCGGCTTCGTGCAGTCCACGGTCACCGCGCACGTCCAGGCGCTGGAGCGCCTCGCCGGGACGCCGCTGCTCGACCGCCGCCCCGGCGGGGTCTCCCCCACCCGCGCCGGTTCGCTGCTCGCCGAGCACGCCCGCGGCGTCCTCGACCTCCAGGAGCGGATGCTCGCCGAGGTCGCCGCCACCGCCACCGAGCCGTCCGGCCCGGTGCGGGTCCGGGCCCCGGAGTCCGTGTGCGCCTACTGGCTCGCGCCCCTCCTGCCCCGGCTGCGGGCACGGTTCCCGGACGTGACCCTGTCGCTGTTCCCCGCCGGCACGCGGACCGCGCTCGAAGCGCTCGCCCACCGCCGCGCCGACCTGGCCCTCGTCCTGGACCCCGCACCCGGCCCGTCCGGCGTGGACCTGGTCGATCTCGGCGCCCAGCCCCTGTCACTCGTCGCGGCGGCGGCCACGCCCCTCCCGGGCGACCGCCCTCCCACACCGGCGGAGCTGGCCGCGGCGGGCGTCCTCCTCCTGGAGGAAGGCTGCTCCTACAGCGACGAGCTCGCCGCCCTGGTCAAGGCCGCCGACCCCGCGGCGAACCCGCCCCGCTTCGGCGGCATCGAGACGGCGAAGCGCTGCGCGGCCGCGGGCCTCGGCGTCGCGCTGCTGCCCGCGGTCACCGTCGCGGACGAACTCGCCGCCGGCACGCTCGCCGAACTGCCCCCGCCCGCCGGCCTGTCCCGGCACCACCTCTGGCTCGCCGAGCCGGCCTCCCGCTGGCGCTCCCCCGCCGTCCGCGCCGTCCGCGCCGCCCTGGTCGACTCGTTCAGGCCGGGCGCGCCCGGTTCGCCACGGCGCTCCTAACGCCCGGTCTTCGCGCGCTCGTAGTGCCGGGCGGCTTTGGCCCGGTTCCCGCAGACCGCCATGGAGCACCAGCGCCGGGTGCCGTTCTTGCTCGTGTCGTGGAAGTGCAGCACGCAGTCGGGGTGCGCGCAGGGCTTGACCCGCTCGGGGCTGTCGGTCATGAGGCGCAGGTAGTCGGCGGCGGCCAGCCATGACGGCAGCCAAGCGGGGTCGCCGGTCCGCGGACGGCTCTCCGGACCGCCGGGCCCGAGCCGGTAGTGCAGCGCGCCGCGTTCCAGGACGAGGTTGAGCGCGTCCACCGCCTCCGGGGGCGACCCCTCGTCCACGAGTGCCAGAAGGATCTCGCGGGTCCGCACGGAGGCGTCGAGTGTCGCCTGATCGGCTGCGGCACGCCCGTCCAGCCCCGCCGACCGCAACCAGACGGCCAGGCCGTCGACGGAGTCGAGCAGGTCGCGACGGACGCCGTCCTCGACCCACCGGGTGTTGAGCAGGTCGAGGCAGAGCGGCTCCCCCACCAGCGGGCGGGGGTCCGCGGGGTCCCGCCGCGCGGGTTCGGTTTCCGGCTGCACACCGCGATTCTACCCGCCTATCCCTGCTTAGCCGGTTGACGCCGATCTCTTAACCGCTTATCTTCAGTTGACCAGTTAGGTCGGGGCAGCGGTGGATCGGCGGCGCCGACACCTTCGCCACCGCCGACCCCGGCGGCAACGCCGACGCCTCCCACCGCTTCAACCCGGCCGTGGCCTTGAATCTCCCCTGAGGGGAGATGCCAGGGTGGGCCCATGGACGGGGAGGCGACCTACTCCATCGGCGAACTCGCCCGCAGCGCCGGGGTCACGGTGAAGGCCGTGCGGTTCTACACCGAGCGCGGGATCGTCCCGGCGCGCCGGACCGCGGCGGGGCACCGGCGGTACGGGCCCGACGCCGTGGCCCGGCTGGGCCTGGTGCGGACGCTGCGCGAGCTGGGGATCGACCTGGCCACCGTCCAGAAGATCGTCGAACGCGAGGTGCCGGCCGCCGACGCGGCCGCCGCCCACGCCGAGGCCGTCGCCGTCCAGATGCGGACGCTGCGGCTGCGGCACGCGGTGCTGACCGTCGCCGCCCGGCGCGGCAGCGACCCCGAGGAGATGGAACTGATGCACCGGCTCGCCCGCCTGTCCGCCGCCGAACGCGACGACCTCGTCGCCGACTTCCTCGGCAGCTCCTTCGGCTCCCCCGACACGGGGCCGATGTCCCGCGTCCTGCACCGGTCCCTGGCCCCCGAACTTCCCGACGACCCCACGTCCGAGCAACTGGCGGCCTGGGTGGAGCTGGCCGAACTCTCGCGCGACCCCGGCTTCCGCTCCCTGATGCGGGGCCTGTTCGACGACCACGCCACCGAAGCCGCCCGCCGCACAGGCCCACCCCGCAAGCACGCCGTGGCCCGGGTCGCCGAGACCGTCCGGCCCCTCCTCGCCGCGGGAGTCGCCCCCGGCTCACCCCAGGGGTCGCGAGCCGTCGCCGAAGTCGTCGCCGCCTACGCCGAGTTCCAGGACCAGCCCGACACCCCCGCCCTGCGCGCCCGCCTGGCGGCCTACCTCGCGGCCGCCAACGACCCCCGCCGCGAGCGCTACCTGCACCTCCTGTCGATCGTCAACGACTGGTCCCCGCCCGGCCACCCCCGCCGCGAACTCGACTGGTTCCTCTCGGCCCTCACCGCCTCCTGACCGGCGCCGCCGCGCGGCACACTCGACCTTGGCCGTTGCGAGAGGGTGCCTTTGCTCGGCCGAGAGCCGGGTATGCCCGGTGGCGGAGTCGGTTCGGCGGAGGAGTGGCGTGCTGTTGCTCGGGCGGGTTCGTTGTGCTGCGGAGGCTGGAGTCAAGGCGGCTCGGGCGGTCAGGGACGCCGGGGTGGTGCGGCCCGTCCGGCCCGACCGGGCGGCGCGGCTGCTGTTCCCCTACGCGCGGTACGGGCCCGTTCCCGCGACGCTCGGCGCGATGGCCGCGCTGCGGTTCCCCGACCGGACGGCCCTGATCGACGAGCGCGGGGCGCTGACCTACGCGGAGCTCGAACGGCGGGCGGCGTCGCTGGCCACGGCGCTCGGCGGCCGCATGGGCGACGGGAAGGTCGGAGTCCTGTGCCGCAACCACCGGGGGTTCGTCGAGACGGTTCTGGCGGCGTCGCGGCTCGGCAACGACGTCGTGCTGCTGAACGCCGACTTCTCCGGCAGGCAGCTCGGGCAGGTCGTCGAGCGCGAGGAGATCGGGCTGCTCGTCCACGACGAGGAGTTCGGGCCGGCCGTCGAGGAGTCGGGGTTCGGCGGGGAACGGGTGGTCGCGTGGGCCGACGGCGGCGGGACGGTCGACGCGCTGATCGCGGAGACCCGCCCCGAGCCCGTCAGGCCCGGACGGGTGAGCCGGGTCGTCCTGATGACGTCCGGGACGACCGGCACGCCCAAGGGGGCGCGGCACGACCTGTCCGCCGCGTCGCTGCTGCCCGCGGCCCTGAGCCACCTGATGCGCGTTCCCGTCCGGTCGGGTGCGCCGATCGTCATCGGGCCGCCGCTCTTCCATCTGCTCGGCTTCGCCTACACGACGGTCGGGCTCGCCATGGGGATGCCGCTCGTCCTGTCCCGCCGCTTCGATCCCCGGCAGGTGCTGGAGACGATCGCGGACTGCCGGGCGGAGGCGCTCGTGGCGGTGCCGGTGATGCTCCAGCGGATCCTGGACGTGGAGGGCGCGCCGCCGACGCCGGCACTGCGGGCGGTCGTGTGCGGCGGGGCGGCCCTGCATCCGCACCTGTCGGAGGCGTTCATGGACGCGTTCGGCGACGTGCTCGTCAACGTGTACGGCGCGACGGAGACCGGGTGGGCCACGATCGCCACGCCCGAGGACCTGCGGGCCGCGCCCGGCACGGTCGGCAGGCCGTCCTTCCGGCTCACGATCAAGGTGCTCGGGGAGGACGGGCGGGAGCTGCCCGCGGGCGAGACCGGGGAGGTCCACACCGGCGGCGGCCTGCGGTTCGCCGGGTACACCGGGGGCGGCGGCAAGCGGGTGCGGAACGGCCTGACCGGCACCGGCGACCTCGGGCACTTCGACGCGGCGGGGCGGCTGTTCATCGACGGCCGCGCCGACGACATGATCGTCTCGGGTGGGGAGAACGTGTTCCCCGGCGAGGTGGAGAACCTGCTCGGCGGCCACCCGGACGTCGCGGAGGCGTCGGTGACGGGGGTGGACGACGAGAGGTTCGGGCAGCGGCTCGCCGCGCACGTCGTCAGGAACGAGGGCGCGGCGGTCACCGAGGACGAGCTCAAGGAGTACGTGCGCGCGCACCTGGCCCGGTACAAGGTCCCGCGGGAGATCCGGTTCGTCCGGGAACTGCCGCGCACCAGCACCGGAAAGGTCAGACGGCCGGCCGCCGACGACCGATGAGGGAAACGCCCGGGCCCAGGGCCGCGAGGTCCCGGGCGTGCCCCGTCCCGAGGGTCAGGCGGCGCCGGCGCTCCGCTTGGCGGCCATGCAGATGCGGGCGAGGTCGTTGAGGGCGTCGGCGCGGCGCTCGTCCAGCGTCCGGCGGTCACCCGGCCCGGCCTCGGCGAGGGTGTCGATGACCAGGGAGAACACCGGCCACTCGGCGGGCCCGATGGCGCCCTGGAAGTCGACGCCGTCCTCAAGGTCGTCCAGGTCGAGGTTGCGGGCGAAGGTGGCGAGGGCGGCCTCGGCCGCGACCACGCCGATGCGCATCGCCAGCGCGGCGGGCTCGCGGTCGAGAGGGCGCACGGTGCTAGAACCCATGTTCGACAACATAGACCACACGCGTCACACGCGTCGAACGTTTGCTCGAAAAACGTTCATCCGGCGATGGCCTGCTGGAACAGGTAGGAATGCGTGAAGTGCAGGACGCCGTCGACCATGCTCGGGCGCATGCCGGTGGCGGGTCCGCCCGCCAGCTCGTCCCGCAGCTCACTCCTGATCCGCTCCGCGGTGTCGGAGGGCGTGTGCGAGAACTCCAGCCACGGGTCCAGCGGACGGGTGTGGTCGAACCGGTCGGCGCGCTTGACCTCCGCGCCCGCCGCCGCGGTGAGCTCGGCGATCCGCGCCTCGGTGAGGGCCTCCCCGTGCGAGGGGTCGCGGAGGCGCTCGATGCGGTCGGGGTCCCCGTCCAGGCCCTCGGGCCGGACCAGGTCGGCGATGATCAGCGCGGCGCCGGGGCGGCTGACCCGGGCCATCTCCCGCACGACCGCCTCGGGGTCGGCGACCTGGTGCAGCGAGAAGCGGGTGACGACGAGGGTGAACGACCGGTCGAGGTAGGGCAGGGCGGTGGCGTCGCCGTGCGCGAAGGTGATGTTGGTGAGGCCGGCGTGGTCGGCGTCGCGCTTGCCCTCGGCGAGCATCGCGGGCGTGAGGTCGAGCGCCGTCACGTGCCGGACGCGGCGGGCGATCGCGCGCGCCACCATCCCGGTGCCCGCGGCGACCTCCAGCACGACGTCCTCCAGGTCGAGCTCGGGGTCCATGAACCGGACGAGCCGGTCCAGATGGCGGGTGAAGGCCGCGTTCAGCCTCGGGTCGGAGAACCCGGCCGCCTGCTTGGAGAACTCCCGTACCACCTTCTCGTCACGGGTCACCGACACGTCGCCTCCTCGGATGGTTGCCCGGATCATCCCCGAAACCACGCACGGTGAACAGGGGGCGGCGGCGAAACCCTCAGGCGGCCGGGACGCCGTCCAGCAGCGCCGCGAGCCCGGCGGCGTCGAGCAGGTCCGCCGGACGGACGGTGACCTCGGCGGAGACGTAGTGGAACGCGGCGCTGACCCGCTCGACCCCCACCCCGGCGAGCTCGGCCCACGCCAGCCGGTACGCGGCGAGCTGGACCGCGGCGAACCGGGCCTCGTCCCCGCGCGGCGGGGAGCCGGTCTTCCAGTCGACGACCTCGTACCCGCCGTCCCGGGACCGGAACACGGCGTCCATCCGGCCCCGGACCAGCCGGTCGCCGATGATCGTCTCGAACGGCACCTCGATGTCGAGCGGCTCGCGCGCCGCCCACTCCGACCGCTCGAAGCGCTCGCGCAGCGTCGCCAGGTGCGCGTCGTCGGCGGCGCCCTCGTCGGCGGCGCCGGGCAGCTCGTCGGGGTCGAGGAGGCGCTGCTGCCCCCAGCGGCCCTCCAGCCAGGCGTGGAACGCGGTGCCGCGCCGCGCGTAGGGGGCCGGCGGGCGCGGCATGGGGCGGCGGATCTGCCGCGCGAGCGCCGCCGGGTCGCGGGCCAGCGACACCAGCGACGACACCGACAGGTGCGCGGGCAGCTCGACGAGCAGGCCGTCGCCGCCCCGCCCCCGGTCGCGCTCGGCGAGCAGCAGCTCGACGTCGCGCGCCCACGCCGTCATGCGCCCCCGGTCGGCGTCGGACAGGCCGGCGTCGCCGGCCCAGTGGCGGGTGCGCCCGGCCATCTCGTCCTCGACCATGCGGGCCGCCTCCACGACCGCCTCGTAGCGCGCCCGCGCCGTCAGGTCGGACCTGCCGCGCTCGCCCGGCGCGGCGGGCCACTGCGCCTCGTCCGGGTCGGCGAGCAGCGGGTTGGGGGCGCCCTCCTCCGGCGGGTCGGCCCACACGGCGACGGACCCGGCCCCGGCGAGGCACACCGCCCGCACCTCCTCCAGGAACGGCGACGGGCCGAGCGGGCGGCCCGAGGACCCCCACCAGTAGCCGGTGGTGATCAGCAGGCCGGACGCGCGGGTGACCGCGACGTAGGCGAGCCGCCGCTCCTCCCGCAGGTCGCGTTCGAGGCACGCCTGGTCGAAGGCGGCGAGGTCGTCCTTCTCCAGCCCGGTGAGCGCGGGCAGGTCGGCCCGGTCGCCGCGCAGCATGAACGGCAGGACGCGGGGGTTCGCCGTCCAGCGGGTGGCGTTCTGCGGCGGCGAAGGGAAGATCGATCCCTTGGCGGGGGATCCGTTCTTCTGCGGCGTGTACGCCAGGCCGGGGACGACGACGACCGGCCATTCCAGGCCCTTGGAGGCGTGCACGGTGAGGAGCTTGACGCTGTCGGTCTCGCCGACCCGCCCGGCCTCCAGCCCGAACTCCTCGCTCTCGGCGGCCTTGAGGTAGGCGAGGAACGCGCCGAGCGTCGGATCCTCGGCGTCGCCCGCGAACGTGGCGGCGGCGTCGATGAACGCGTCGAGGTCGGCGCGGGCGGTGACGGGGTCGAGGCCGGACCGCGCCGCGACCTCGATGTCGAGGCCGAGCGCCCGCTCGACCTCGTTGACCAGGTCGGGCAAAGGCAGCCCGACCTGGCCGCGCAGGACGCGCAGCTCGTCGCGCAGACGGCGCAGGCGCCCGTACCCCTCGGGCGAGAACGCGTCGGGCGGGCCGAGGTCGTCGAGCGCGTCGACGAGGCTGCCGGCCTCCTGGTTCAGCTCGCTGACGAGCTGCCGCAGGGGGTCGTCACCGGTGTCCCCCTCGCCCCCCTCACCAGGCGCGATGACGGAGTCCGGCGGCGCGCCCGAAGAGGCGCCGGCCCCTTCGCCCGGCGCGGCGCCGGGCTCCTCCTCGGGTGCGGCGGCGGAGGCGGGTTCGGGGCGGGTGATGTCGCGGGCCGCCTCCTGGGCCAGGGCGCGGGCGCGGCGGCCGAGGGCCACGAGGTCGCGGGGGCCGAGGCGCCAGCGCGGCCCGGTGAGCAGCCGGGCGAGGGACGCGCCGGCGGTCGGGTCGTGCATGACGCGCAGCGTGGCGACGACGTCCTGCACCTCCGGGACGGTGAGCAGGCCGCCGAGCCCGACCACCTCGACGGGGATCCCGCGCGCCTCCAGGGCCCGCCTGATCAGCGGGAACTGGGACCGCTTCCGGGCGAGGACGGCGACGTCGGAGTAGCGGAGCGGCTCGGTCTGGGGGCCGCCGTCCGGGGCGGTGGCGGGGTCGGCGGCCATGAGCCCGGCGACGCGCGCGGCGATGCGGTCGGCCTCGTCCTCGACGGTGGGGAAGAGCGCGCATTCGACGCGGCCGCGCCCTTCGCGCCCGGCGCCCGGGACGAGGCGGGGCACGGCCTTCGTCTCGGCGCGCAGCTCCTCCTGCACCCTGGCCGCCGCCTCCAGGATCTGCTCGCCGTTGCGGAACGAGCGGCTGAGCTGGACGACCGGGGCCGCCACGGGACGCCCGCCGGGGGCCGCCGCCGGCTGCGAGGGGAAGTCGTAGGCGAACCGCAGCAGGTTCCCGGCGCTCGCGCCGCGCCACCCGTAGATGGACTGGCACGGGTCGCCGACGGCCGTCACGGGGTGCCCGCCCGCGAACAGCGACGTGAGCAGGACGAGCTGCGCCTGGCTGGTGTCCTGGTACTCGTCGAGCAGGACGACGGAGAACCGGGACCGCTCGATCATCCCGACCTCGGGGTGCTTGTAGGCGATGCGGGCCGCCAGGGCCATCTGGTCGCCGTGGTCGATGACCTCGCGGTCGGCCTTGGCGCGCCCGTACGCCTCGATGAGCGGCATGAGCTGCTCGCGGACGGCCTGCTTGGCGAGGATGTCGCGCTGCGCCTTGAGCGGCTTCCTCACCACGGCGAACCGCTCGTCGAGCCACGCGCCGACCTTGCGGACGTCCTCGGCCGTGCGCAGGTGCTCCGACAGGTCGCCGGACAGTTCCATGACGGCCTTGGTGACGGTGTCGGGCTGCCAGTCGATCTGGTCCATGGGGCCGTGGTAGGCGTCGACCACCCGGGAGCAGATCTGCCAGGCGACGGCCGGGGATATCAGCCGCATCGTGGGTTCGAGCGCCTCGCGCAAGGCGTGGTCGCCGAAGAGGCGCGCCGCGTACGAGTGGTACGTGGACACCATCGGCTCGCCGTCGAACAGGGCCTCGCCGCCCAGCCGCTCCAGCTCGTCGCCCGGCAGGACCTCGCGGAGCCTGTCGAGCCGCTTGCGCACGCGCACGCCGAGCTCGGCGGCGGCCTTGCGGGTGAAGGTGAGCCCGAGGACGCGCTCCGGCCGGACGAAGCCGTTCGCGACCAGCCACACCACCCGC
The DNA here is from genome assembly GCF_014208105.1 of Actinomadura coerulea. Taxonomy (NCBI): domain Bacteria; kingdom Bacillati; phylum Actinomycetota; class Actinomycetes; order Streptosporangiales; family Thermomonosporaceae; genus Actinomadura; species Actinomadura coerulea. The sequence continues at coordinate 7,869,383 of NZ_JACHMQ010000001.1, read as the reverse complement.
GCGGCCATCGTCTCGCTCTTGCCCGACCCGGCGCCGGCGATCACCGCCATCGGCGCCATCGGCGCCTCGATCACCCGGGCCTGCTCCTCCGTCGGCGCCGGGATCTCCAGCAGCCGGGCCAGCTCTCCCGGCGTGATCACCTCGCTCCCCCCGAGCTAGTCAGTCACCCACCTGCCCGCCCTCGTCATGGACGGGGCAGCAGGAGCGTACGGGACAGGTGCGACACTTGTCGTTCGCCCTGGCCTGGAAGACGTCGCCGGCCATCCCCGTGGCGACGATCTCGACGAGCTTCTTCGGCCACTCGGGGTCGGCGTCCTCGGCGGGCGGGGGCTGCTCCTGCTCGCGCGCCTTCGCCGTGAACGCCGCCTTGCCGACCTGGATCAGCTTCGCGCCGCCCGGCTCGATCAGCCCGTGCCGCTCGAACGCGCCGAGCATCACCGCGTACTGGTACACGCCGAGCTGGGGGTGCCGGGCCAGGTCGTCCTTCGGGACGGCGGTGGTGGAGGTCTTGATGTCGATGATGACCGCGCGGCCCTGCTCGTCGCGCTCGGCGCGGTCGATGCGGCCCTTGATGACGACGCGGCCGAGGTCGACCTTGAACGACTCCTCCAGCGCGACGACCTCGTTGGGGTTGTCGCGGTGCCAGGCGAGGAACCTGTCGACCATCTTCGCGGCCTGCTCGCGCTGCTTCTCCGAGTACCACGAGCTGCGGAACTCCAGGTCCTTCCAGATCTCGTCGAGCCGCCGCGCGACGTGCACCTCGTCGACGCCGTCGTCCGCGCCCGCCATCTCGGCGACGGCGTGGACGACCTTGCCCATGGTGCTGTACTCGTTGGGCCCGCCCTCCTGGGCGCCGACCGCCGAGGCGAGCAGCCAGCGCAGCCCGCACGTGGTGAACGCCTCGACCTGGGACGGCGAGATCGTGATGGGCTCGTCCTCGGCGAACGCCGGCCCGCCGTCGGACAGCGCGGTGATCGCGTACCAGTTCTCCGGCCGCGCGCCGCGCACGCCCGCGCGCGCCAGGCGGGCCAGGTGCCCGGCCGCCGCGCGCCGCAGCGGTTCCGGGCGGGACGGGTCGCCGACGGCGGAGCGCAGGTCGGCCACCAGCGCCGACAGCGACAGCCAGCGGGTCTTCTCGTCCAGCTGGGACTGCTCGATCGCGCCGGGGAGCAGCTCGTTCAGGAAGCGGGACGGCCGCTCCTCGGTGTCGTCGCCGCCGACCGCCGTCACCACGAGCCGCCTGCGCGCCCGCGTGACCGCCACGTAGAACAGCCGCCGCTCCTCGTCGAGCATCTTGGCGGCCATCGAGGCGCCGGCGGCGGCGTCCCCGTCGGGCTCGGCCCCGGCCGCGTGCTCGATCAGCTCCTCGACGCCGAGCAGCGACCCGCGCAGCCGGACGTCGGGCCACACGCCCTCCTGGACGCCGGCGACGACGACCACGTCCCACTCCAGGCCCTTGGAGCGGTGCGCGGTGAGGATCCGGACCGCCTCGCCCTCGGGCGCCTGCTCGGCCAGCGTGTCCCCGGCGATCTCCTGGGACGCGATGTTGTCGACGAACAGCTCGGGCCCCGCCTGGGGCAGCCGGTCCACGAACCGCGCGGCATGGTCGAACAGCGCCACCACGGCGTCGAGGTCGCGGTCGGCCGCCGCGCCGCGCGTCCCGCCCTTGACGCTCTGCTCCAGCAGCGCGTCGGCCTGGCCGCTCTCCTGCCAGACGGCCCACAGCACGTCCTCGGCGGTGCCGCCGTCGTGCACGCTGCGCCGCGCCACCTCGATCAGGTTCGCGATCCGCTCCGCCGGCGCGCGGACCCTCTCGTGGACCAGCACCAGCTCGCGGGGGTCGTTCACCGCCGCGACGAGCAGGTCGCCCAGCGGGCGCTGCCCGCCCGACAGCTCCTCCAGGTCGCGCAGAGCGCGCTTGAGTCGGCGCATGGCGAGCGCGTCGGCGCCGCCGAGCGGCCCGGTCAGGAGGTCTTCGGCGACGACCTCGTCCAGGAAGCCCTTCTTCAACGCCGCCCGCAGCAGGACGAGGAACGGGCGGACGGCGGGCTCCCCCACCAGCGGCACCTCGTCACCCGCGACGACCACCGGCACACCGGCCTGGGCGAGCGCCCTCCGCAGCACCGGGACCTGCCGCACGGCGCTGCGCACCAGGACGGCCATCCGCGACCACGGCACGCCGTCGAGCAGGTGGGCGCGGCGCAGCTCGTCGGCCACCAGCGCGGACTCCTGGCTCTCGGAGTCGGCGATGACCGCGCGCACCTCCCCCTCGTCCAGCTCCTCGACCGGCCGCAGCGCGCGGTGCTCGGCCGCGCCCGCCGACCCGGCGGGCAACCGCCGCGCGATGCGGCGCGAGGCGGTGAGGATCTCGGGCCCCATCCGGCGGCACGTCCGCAGCGCCACCACGGGCGCCGGGTCGCCGCCGAGGGTGCGGAAGCGGTCCGGGAACTCCTGGATGCCGCGCACGTCGGCGCCCCGGAACCCGTAGATCGACTGGTCCGGGTCGCCGACCACGACCAGGTCGCGCCCCTCGCCCGCGAGGTGGTGCAGGAGGGCCTCCTGCGCGGGGTCGGTGTCCTGGTACTCGTCCACGAACACGGCGTCGTAGGCGTCGCGCTCCCGGATCCGCACCTCCTCGTCCGCGAGCATGCCCGCGGCCATGTGGATCAGCTCGCCGTAGTCGTAGGTGGGGACGGGGTCGAGCAGGAACCGGTCGACGTACCGCTCCATGAACCCGCCGATGGCGGCCCAGTCGTCGCGGCCCCTCACGCGCCCGAGGGCGGCGAGGTCCTCGGCCGCGTACTGCCGCTCGACCGCGCGCAGGGCGAAGTCGCGCAGCTCCTCGGCGAACCCGCGCGTCGCCAGCGCGGCCCTCAGCCGCTCCGGCCAGTCGCGGGCGCCGTCCGCGAGCTCGCCCTCCAGCAGCCGCCGCACCTCCAGCAGCTGCTCCGGCCCGGACAGCAGCCGGGGGGGCGGTTCCTCGTTCAGCACGGCGTCCCGCCGGATCAGGGCGTACGCGTAGCTGTGGAAGGTGAGCGCCAACGGCGTCCGCGTGGTCCGGTTCAGGCGGCCGGTGATGCGCTCCCGCAGCTCCCCCGCCGCCTTGCGGCTGAACGTCAGGACGAGGACGCGCTCGGGGTCGACGCCGCGGTTCTCGACGCGGTCGACGACCGCCTCGACGATCGTCGTCGTCTTCCCGGTGCCCGGCCCCGCCAGCACCAGCATCGGCCCGCCGGCATGCTCGACCACCCGCCGCTGCTGCTCGTCGAGCAGGGGCGGGCCGCTCCGCGCGGGACCCGCGCGTCGCACGAGACGGTAGGAAGCTGACGGCACAACAGTTCATTGGAACAGATCACAGGGACCGTTCTGACCACAACGCACGCATGTCGCGGGAGAGAAACGCGACAGGCGGTCCTACCCCACCCACCTGGCGCGGGCCATGTCCACGCGGCGGCCGTCCCGGTGCAGAGGGGTCCCCTCGGCGCGGTAGTTCTCGTGGGCCCGGATCTCGTGGCCGCTCGGCGGGCTCCCGTCCGCGCGGATCACCCGCCACCACGGGACGGCGCCGCCGTACAGCGACATCACGCGCCCGACCTGCCGCGGCCCGCCGCGCCCGACCAGCTCGGCGACGTCCCCGTAGGACAGGACGCGGCCCGGCGGGATGCGCTCCACCGCGTCCAGCACCGCCTCGGCGTACTCGTCAGGTTCGGACCACATCCGCTCATTCTCCCGGATCGCGGCCCCCGCGCAGCAGGACGGCGGAGCCCGCCAGGCCGAGCAGGGACAGCGCGCAGATCAGCAGGCAGGCGAGGACGAGCCCGCCGGAGCGGTGCACGACCTGGACCGGCCGGACCGGGCCGGTCGCGAACCGCTTCCCCGCGGGCAGGCCCGCGCCGCCCGTCCGGGCGCCCGCCAGGGTGTCGGACGCGGCGAGCGCGGCGGCGGCGTCCACCCGCCCGAACCCGACGCCCCGGTCGTAGCCGCGGGCCGGGCGGTTCCCGGTGCTCGCCACGATGGCCTGCGTGACCAGCGCGGGGGCGAGGCCGCGGTGGCGCGCCCGGATGAGCGCGGCGACGCCGGAGACGAACGCGGTCGCCGGGCTCGTGCCGTCCCCGATCCAGTACCGGCCGTCCGGGCCGGCGCCGATGATCTGCACGCCGGGCGCGGAGACGACGACGCCGGAGTTGCGGTTGGAGAACCCGGCGTGCCGCCCCCGCGCGTCCACCGCGGCCACGGAGATCACACCGGGGAACGACGCCGGGTAGAAGTACCGGGTGGGCGCGCCGTCCCCGGGCCGGCGGGCGCCGCGCGCGGGGGCGGGCCGGCTCCCCGCGCCGCGCGGATCGTCCTCGGCTCCGCTGTTGCCGGCGGCCGCGACCACGACCACGTTCCGGCTGATCGCGTAGGCGACGGCGTCGCGCTCGCGCGGCGTGGGGTAGGAGCGGCCGAGCGACAGGCTGACCACGTCGGCGCCGTGGTCGACGGCGTACCGGATGCCCCGGGCGATCGTCCCCGTGTAGCGCCCGCCGCCGGTGAACTCCGCGAAGCCCGGCTCGTCGCGTTCCAGGATCACCCGCACGGACAGCAGGCGCGCCTCGGGCGCCACGCCGACGACCCCCTCGGTTCCGCCGGGGCCGTGCCCGTGCCCGGCGATGATCGACGCCATGTTGGTGCCGTGCAGCCGCTTCGGCGCGACGCCGGGCGGGTTCGCACCGCGCGTGTAGTCGGGCCCGGCGGTGACGGAGCCGGCGAGGTCGGCCTGGTCCCCGTCCACGCCCGAGTCGAGGACGGCGACGGTGACGCCGCCGCCCTTGGACATCGTCCAGGCGCGCGGCACGCCCAGCGACTCGAGGACGGGGGTGACCGCGTCCCGCACCGGGTCGGCGGCGAGGTTCGGCGGCGCGGCGGCGAGGTTCGGCGGCGCGGCGGCGCGGGCCGGCGGCGCGGCGGGGGCCGCGGCCAGGGCCAGCGCTGCGGCCGCCGCGGCGGCCCGCCTCAGCACCGCCATTCCCGGGTGCCGCAGCTGACCGCCGCGGGTGCGGTCAGGGGCCGCAGGACGCCCTGGACGAGCTGCGGCGCCAGCTCGGCCGCGTCGGCCAGGGAACCGCGCATCGCGGGACGCCCGTCGGCGTAGCCGGCCGTCGCCGCGACCACGTACGGGCCGCGCTGCGCGGCGGTGGACGCCTGCCGGGCGGCGTCGCCGAACCGGGCGGCCACCGAACCGGCGAGCGGCAGCGCGCGCAGCCCCGGCCCCGGCCTTCCGGAGGGGAAGAAGGCGACGGCCTCGCGCGCGGTCCGCTCGTCCGGGAACACCACGACGCCGACCGTGACCGCGAGCCCCTGCGCCTGGTCGAGGTAGGTGGCGCGCAGCGCGGCGCGGCAGCCGCGGGCCGTCAGGGTCCGGGCGAACGCGTCGTCCACGGCCGTCTCGCAGCGGGTGTCGGGGCCGATCCCCACCCGGCGGGCCGTCTCGGCGGACGCCTGGCCGAGCCGGTAGGGCAGGCCCGCGGGGAAGATCCGCCCCGCGGGCCAGGTCCGGTAGCGGCCGGCCGGCTCCGCCGCCGCGGCCTGCGCGCGCTCGGCCGGGGTGGGGGCGCGGGTCAGCTCGGCGGTCAGCCGGACCCCGGCGACGACGAGGACGGTCGCGCACGCCGGCGCGGCCACCAGCGCGGCCGTCCTGCGGGAGACCCGCCGTCCGGCGCCCGGTTCCGGCTCGCCGTCCGGGGCGGAGATCTCGGCGCGCGACACCAGCGGAGCGTAGCCCAAGGCGGTTCAGGACGGGGTGGCGGGCGGCCGCCCGGGGTGGCGCCGCCGGAACGCGACCGCGAGCGCGAGCCCGCCGGCCGTCCCGCCCAGCCCGAGCAGCACGATCACGATGATCAGCGGGCGGACCCAGAAGGGCCGTTCGATGACTCCCACCGGGCCGGGGTCCGCCTTCCCGAACCGCTGCCCGGCGGGCTTGGCCTGCGCCGGGCCGGGCGACGCCGAGGCCAGCGAGTCCGCGGCCGACAGGGCGCGGGCCGCGTGCACCTCGCCGAACCCGACCTCCGGGTCGTAGCCGCCGGACGGGCCGTGCCGGGTGCTCTGGACGAGCGCCTGCGCGACCAGCGCGGGCGCCATCCGGGGATGCTTCGCGCGGATCAGCGCCGCGATCCCGGCGACGATCGCGCTGGCGTCGCTGGTGCCGTTGCTGCTGAAGTACCGGCCGCCCGGGACCCCGACGGGCAGGTTCGCTCCCGGCGCCGACAGCAGCACCGAGTAGTTGCGGTTGGAGAACGGCGCGCGGGTGTGGCCGGGCGCGGTCGCCGCGACCGCGATCACGCCGGGGTAGGACGCCGGATAGAAGTAGGGGGCGAAGCCGTCGCCGTCCAGCAGCCGTTCCTCGTCGCCGTCGTTGCCGACGGCCGAGACCACCACGACGCCCTTGCCGAGGGCGTAGCCGATGGCCTCGCGCTCGGCGGGATTCTCGTCCGGGCTGCCGAGCGAGAGGTTGATGACGTCGGCGCCGTGGTCGGCGGCGTAGCGGATGCCGCGCGCCACCGAGCCCTGCGCCCTGGACGACGTCCGGAAGCGGCGGTAGCTGGCGTCCTCCTCCTCGCCGATGGCCCGGACGGCGAGGATGCGCGCCCGCGGGGCCATGCCGAGGACGCCCGAGCGGCCGCCCGGGCCGTGCCCCCGCCCGGCGATCAGCGTCGACATCGCGGTGCCGTGCAGCCGCGCGGGCGCCGTCCCGGCGTCGATCCCGGCGAGCATGTTGGGGCCGACCGTGACCTTGCCGCGCAGGTCCGGCTGGGTGGGGTCGACGCCCGTGTCGACGACCCCGACCGTCACGCCGTCGCCCTTGGTCACCTTCCAGGCGGTCTCCATGCCGAGCAGGGCGAGGATGGGGCGCTGCCCGTCCCGCACCGCGTCCGCGCGGGCGTGGACGGGCATCAGCCAGCCTCCGGCCAGCACCGCCGCCGCCACCGCCGCCGGCAGACCGCGACGCCTCGCCCGCGCCCCCCTCAGCATCGCCACTCGGGCTGGTCGCAGTCGGGCAGGGCCTTGGCCGACAGCGCCCGCGCGATGGCGTGGGCGATCTGCGGGGACACCGCGAACGGTTCGCCCGGGCGCTGCTTCTTGATCGTGGAGGCGGGGCGTCCGTCGGCCTGACCGGAGGTGGTCAGCACGACGTACGGGCCCCCGCGGTCGATCGTCCGGTCCTGCCTGGCCTCGTCGGTGAAGCGGGCGGACGCGGTCCCCGGGAACGCGGCGGCGTGCAGGGCGGGGCGGACGGAGCCCGTCCCGTCCGGGCCCTGCGAGCCGGGCAGCTCCTTGTAGGCCCGGTCGGCCTTCCACGGATCGGGGAACGCCACCACTCCGACGGTGACGACGACGCCCTGCAACTGGTCGACGTAGGTGGCGCGCAGGACGGCCCGGCAGCCGTGCCTGGCGATCGTCGTCGCGATCTCCTCGTCCACGCCCTGGACGCAGCCGGCGTCGGGGACGATCCCGGTCCTGGTCGCGTACTCGGTGTGGTTGCCCGTCGGCCGGTAGCCGAGCCGCTCGGGGAAGACGCGCCGCGCGGGCCACGCCTCCCAGCGGCGCGCGACCTCCTTGTTGGCGGCGATCTGGAGTTCGGCGTTGGTGGGCTCGCGCTTGAGCGTCGTCCAGGTGCCGACGAACGAGATCCCCGTGGCGACGAGGTAGCAGCATCCGAGGACGAGCGCGGCGACCATCCACTGGCGGCCGGTCAGCCCCATCACCGTCGGCGGGCCGCCCGCGTCCACCGGTCGCGGCGGCGCGCGGAACGGACGCGCGAGCCCTGGAACGGGGTTCGCGTGCGGGCCGGGCGGGCCGGGCGGGCGGAAGCCGCCGGGCGTGCCGGGCCGGTGCGGGGACCGCGGCGGGGGCGGCTGCTGGGAGGGGGGCAGGAATGCCACAACAGTCAAGATTAACGGCGCTTCACGACATTCCGCTTGTCATCCCGCCAAGGCCCGCCGTCGCCGCACGGGGGAGGAAGGGATGAGGCCCCTCCTCGGAGGGGCCCCGCTCCACAAGGTCCAGCGGCCGGATATCGAGGCCGGAGTCCTACTCCACGGCCCGCTTCGCCTCCCTGGCGGCGTCCTTGGCCTTCTCGCCGACCTGCTTGGCGCCGCCGGTCGCGCGGTCGCTCTTGCCCTCGGCCTCCAGGTACGGGTCACCGGACTGGCGCCCGGCCTCCTCCTTGCCCCGGCCCTTGGCCTGCTGAGTCTTGTTCTTCAGCTTGTCGAGGAAACCCACTGTTCCTCCTCATGTACGGAGTGTCGTACAACCCGGCCTATGCCCCCGATAGCCTGGATTATGCGGACGTCCGGGTAGCGCGGCGCAGGCGCTCGGCCTCCTCGTGGATGAGGGCCTCGGTCTCCAGGAGCTTCGCCTCGGCCTGCTCGGTGCGCATCCGCGCCCGCTGCTCGCGCGGGCTCGGCTTGCGCCGCTTCCCCGCCGTCCGGCGGCCGGCCCGTTCGCCCGTGAGCCTCTTCATGAACCCCATGCCCGTCACCTCTCCTCACCCGCGGCCGGTCCGGTCGCCGGCCTCGCGCCCGTACGGTGCCCCTTTCATGGCGATCCATTCCGCTACCGGGTGAGACACGGGCAACCGTCCGGCGGGCGCCTGCCGGGAATGCCGCAGCACATGGCAAGGTTGTGCCGTGGGAGGACGATGACGTCCCGCCGTCCTTGAACGTCGAGCGCCAGCACAGGAGCATTCACCGTGTCGTTGCCACCTCTGGTCGAGCCCGCCCCGGAGCTCACCCGCGACGAGGTCAACCGCTACTCGCGGCACCTGATCATTCCCGATGTGGGGATGGCCGGGCAGAAGCGCCTCAAGAACGCCAAGGTCCTGGTCGTCGGCGCGGGCGGCCTCGGCTCCCCCGCCCTGCTCTACCTGGCCGCCGCCGGGGTGGGCACCCTCGGCGTCATCGACTTCGACGTCGTGGACGAGTCCAACCTCCAGCGGCAGATCATCCACCGGCAGTCCTCCCTCGGCAAGCCGAAGGTCGAGTCGGCCGCCGAGACCGTCCGTGACATCAACCCGCTGATCGACGTCGTGGTGCACGACACCGCGCTCGACCGCGACAACATCATGGACATCTTCTCCGGCTACGACCTCATCGTGGACGGCACCGACAACTTCGCCACCCGGTACATGGTGAACGACGCCGCCGTCCTTCTCGGCAAGCCGTACGTGTGGGGCTCGATCTACCGGTTCGACGGCCAGGCCTCGGTCTTCTGGGCCGAGCACGGCCCCTGCTACCGCTGCCTCTACCCCGAGCCGCCGCCGCCCGGCATGGTGCCCTCCTGCGCCGAGGGCGGGGTCCTCGGCGTGCTGTGCGCGTCCATCGGCTCCATCCAGGTGAACGAGGCCATCAAGCTGCTGACCGGCATCGGCGAGCCGCTCGTCGGCCGGCTGATGGTCTACGACGCCCTGGAGATGACCTACCGCTCGGTCAAGGTCCGCAAGGACCCCGAGTGCCCCCTGTGCGGCAAGAACCCGACGCAGACCGACCTGCTGGAGGACTACGAGGCGTTCTGCGGCGCGGTGTCCGACGAGGCCGCCGAGGCCGTCAGGGACTCCACGATCTCCGTGCACGACCTCAAGGCCATGCAGGACCGGGACGACGACATCTTCCTCGTGGACGTCCGCGAGCCCAACGAGTACGAGATCGTCGCGATCCCGGGCGCCACGCTCATCCCCAAGGGCGAGTTCCTGAACGGCTCCGCCCTGGAGCGCCTCCCGCAGGACAAGAAGATCGTCCTGCACTGCAAGTCGGGCGTCCGCTCCGCCGAGGCCCTCGCCGTCGTGAAGAACGCCGGCTTCGGCGACGCCGTCCACGTCGGCGGCGGCGTCCTGGCCTGGGTCAACCAGATCGACCCCAGCCTCCCGTCCTACTGACGCCCGCCGGAAGGCCCCCGGACCCGCCACGGGTCCGGGGGCCTTCCGCTGTCCGGGCCCGTACGGGCCTCGGCGCCGCGGGCCGTCATCTGGCACATCACCTGACGCCTCGGCGGCCGCGCGACCGCGGCGCCTCTCCGGCGGAAAGCCCCGCTCAGCCCCTGGGGGGCGCGTAGGTCAGGCCGAGCTCGTCCGTCACCTCGCGGAGCATCAGCTCGAACATGGGGGCGGCGTCGCTCAGGGCGAACTCGAGGTGGCCGAAGACCTCCAGGCTGACGCCGCCCTGGAGCCTGATCCAGCACTTGAGGAACTGCTGGATCACCCCGAGCGGCAGGGCGATGCCGAGCACGTCGTCGCGGTAGCGGCGCAGCTCCTCGCGCAGGCCGGGGTCGATCTCCTCCTCGGGCATCACCGGGAACGGCTGCTTCCTCCACAGCTCCAGGAACAGGGCCATGAACGTCCAGCCGAACTGGCGGGCGCACTCCTCGGCGAAGTCGACCTCCTCCCGGTGCGCGGCGCCGCGCACGGGCGCGCCGAAGAGCAGCGAGTACTCGCGGGGATGCCCCAGCGCCCAGAGGCGGAACTGGCGGGCCACCGTCATGAACTTGCCGCTCATGTCGCCCTTCGGCACGTCCTCCATGGCCGCGTGCAGGTCGCCGGTCAGCTCGGTGAACAGGTCGCCGACCAGGTGCCGCAGCAGCTCGCCGTGGCTGCCGAAGTAGCGGTAGAGCGCGGGGGCGGTCATGCCCATCTCGCGGGCGATGGCGCGCAGCGTCACCGCGTCCGGGCCCTCCTCCACGAGGATCCGCCGGGCGGTGTCGGTGATCTCCCTGACGGTCGCGGCCCGCAGACGATCACGACGCGATTCCACCTCCGCCCCCTCTCTGCCGGGTGCCCGGCCGCCCTCGCATGATTCCTCAAAAACACTCTTGACGACAGCTAACAGCGTATGCGAAGTTAACGCTGTTCTCAGTTTACGGCGTTTACTGAAATTACTCAAGGTAACGGGGCTGGAGGAGGAGCGTCATGTTCGAGCGATGGGGCAGGTGGGTCCACCGGCGCAGGCGGTGGGTCCTCGCCGCCGCGGGAGCGTTCCTGGTGTTCGCCGCGGTGTGGGGCACGGGCGTCTTCGGCGCGCTGACCTCCTCCGGCGGCTTCGACACGCCGGGCAGCCAGAGCGCGGCGGCGGAGCGGATCGCCGAGCGCGACCTCGGGCGGGGCGCCGCCGACGTCGTGGTCCTCTACCAGGGCCGGACGACGGTCGACGACCCGTCCTTCCAGGCGTCCGTGGAGCGCGCCCTGGCCGCGCTGCCCCCGGACAAGGTCGCCAAGGCCAGCACGTACTGGACGACCGACGCGCCGCAGTTCGTCAGCGACGACCGCAAGGCGACCTATGCCGTCCTGCAGCTCGCCGGCTCCGACGAGGCCGCCAGGGAGGACAGCTACAAGGCGGTCCGGGACGACCTCGCCGAGGTCGGCGGCGGGCTCACCGCGAAGGTCGGCGGCGCGGTCGGCACCGGGGTCGCGATCAACGAGCGCGTCTCGTCCGACATCGGCCGGGCCGAGGGCATGGCCATGCCGGTGCTCCTGGTGCTGCTGGTGCTGATCTTCGGCGGGCTGGTCTCGGCGAGCCTGCCGCTGCTGGTCGGCGGCATGGCCATCCTCGGCTCGTTCACCGCGCTGCACGCGCTGGCCTACGTCACCGACGTGTCGATCTTCGCCGTCAACATCACCACGTTCCTCGGGCTCGGCCTCGCGATCGACTACGGGCTGTTCATGGTCAGCCGGTTCCGCGAGGAGATCGGCCGGGACGGCGCCTCCGCGGAGGACGCGCTGGCCGCCACGATGGCCACGGCCGGGCGCACCGTCGCGGTCTCCGGCGTCACGGTGGCCGTCTCGCTGTCCGGGCTGCTGCTGTTCGACCAGAACTTCCTGGTCTCCATGGGCTACGGCGGCATCGCCACCGTGCTGGTGTGCATGGCCGGGGCCCTGACCGTGCTGCCCGCGCTGATGGCCGCCCTCGGCCCGAAGGTGAACGCGCTGCCGATCCGGCGGCGCCGGGCGGCGGCGGCCGGCGACCGGTCCGACGGCTGGTGGGGGCGGGTCGCGCGCAGCGTGATGCGCCGCCCGGTCGTCTACATGGTCGCGACCGTGGCGCTGCTCCTCGCGCTCGGCGCGCCGTTCCTGCGCATCAACTGGGGCGGCGTGGACGCGAAGGTGCTGCCGGACGGCACCGACGCGCGGGTCGTCTCCGAGACGCTGGAGACCCGCTTCCCCCGCAACGCCACCAGCCCGATCGAGGCCGTCGTGACGGGAACGTCCGACCGGGCCGCCGTCCAGGCGTACGGGGCCCGCCTGGACGCGCTGCCCGGCGTCACGGACGCGACGGTCACCGGCGCCGGCGGGACGACGACCCGGATCGCGCTGCGCTACGACGCCGACCCGAACTCCGGCGCCGCCCGCGACCTCGTCCAGCGGGTCCGGGACGTCCCGCCGCCGCCCGGCGCGCGCGCCCACGTCGGCGGTGAGACGGCCGACGTGGTCGACCAGCTCGACAGCATCGGCGCGACCCTGCCCTGGCTGGCCCTGCTGGTCGGCGGCGCCACGTTCCTCCTGCTGTTCCTCGCGTTCGGGTCGGTGCTGCTGCCGCTGAAGGCGATCGTCATGAACATGCTGTCGCTGTCGGCCACCTTCGGCGCGGTCGTGCTGGTCTTCCAGGACGGCCACCTGTCCGGCCCGCTCGGCTTCACCGCGACCGGCTCCATCTCCCCCGCGATGCCGATCCTCATGCTGGCGATGCTGTTCGGCATCTCGATGGACTACGAGGTGTTCCTGCTGTCGCGGGTCCGCGAGCAGTACGACCTGACCGGCTCCAACACCGCGGCCGTCGCCTCCGGCGTGCAGCGCACCGGCGCCATCATCACCAGCGCCGCGCTGCTGTTCATCGTGGTGATCGGAGCGTTCGCCACGTCCGGCATCACGTTCATCAAGATGACCGGCGTCGGGATGGCCGTGGCGATCCTGCTGGACGCGACCGTCGTCCGGGCGCTGCTCGTGCCCGCCACGATGCGGCTGCTCGGCCGCGCGAACTGGTGGGCGCCCGGCCCGCTCGCCCGGTTCTACGGCCGGTACGGGATCCGCGAGGGCGACGCCCCCGCCGCTCCCCCGTCGCGGCTGGAGCCCGTGGGCTGACGCCCGCCCCGGTGGCCGGCACACCGAAGTGCCGGCCACCAATCCCCCCGAACCGCTTGTGGACTCCTCCGCCCGGCGCAAGACTGAACGCCATTCCACCGGCTCCGCCCTCGCGTGAGGCATTCCGCGACGGCCCCCGCCCGGCGGATCCCCGAACCCCTCCCGTGCCGGGACGTTCCTTTGGAGGCACCATGTCCGCGCTGATGATCACCGAGGCCGAGACGGCGCTCGCGCACCTGGAGCGGCTCACCGGCGTCCTGCGCTCCGCCGGCTGGGCCGTCGAGGTCGCCGCGCCCGCCGACCGCCGTCCCACCGCGCACATCGCCGACCCCCGCCTGCCGCGGGTGAACGAGAGCGTCATCGCGGTGCGGGAACGTTCCGGCGACGGCTGGTCCTACTGCTACGGCTGGGGCGAGCGGATCGCGCCGTGCGCCGACCCGGCCGCCGCTGCCGCCGCCGTCGGCCGGGTGCTCGCCGCCCGCCGCGACAACTGAGCCGCTCGGCGCACGCGGCCGTCCTCCAGCCGATTCGAGGGGACGCCGCGACCCGCTCTGGGGGCATGCTCGTGAACCACCGAGCCCGGACGCCGCCACCCCCGCGGCGGAGTCACGCCGACTTGCGGCCGCGGCTCCTGGCCGGCTCCTTCTTCTCGCCGGACTTGGACGACGCCGTCTTGCGCGCGGCGGGCTTCTTCGCCGGCGCCCCCTTGCCCGACGCCGCCTTCCCCGTCTTCTCGCCGCGGCTCTTCTTCGCCGCCTCGACACTCGCGCGCAGCGCGCTGAGCAGGTCCGCGGCGGGTTCCTCCGCGCCCTCCTCGGCGGGCCGCGCCACCTCCCGCCCCTCGACCTTGGCGTCGATCACCGCCTGGAGCGCCTCCCGGTAGGCGTCCTTGTACTCGCCCGGGTCGAAGTCCCCCTCCATCGACTCGATCAGGGACGTCGCCATCGACAGCTCCTGCTTGCGGACCTCGATGTCCTCCTCCAGGAAGGGGAACTCGGGCGCGCGGACCTCGTCCGGCCAGAGCATCGTCTCCAGGACGAACACGCCCTCGCGGACCCGCAGCGTCGCGAGCGACTCGCGCTGCCGCAGCGCCACCTTGACGATCGCGACCTGGCCGGAGCTCTCCAGCGCGTCCCGCAGCAGCACGTACGGCTTGGCGCCCTGCGCGTCGGGCTCCAGGTAGTAGGACTTCGCGAAGTAGATCGGGTCGACCTCCTCGCGCTCCACGAACTGCAGGACGTCGATCCGGCGGCTGGACGACAGCGGCAGGTCGGCGAAGTCCTCGTCGGTGAGGATCACCATCTCGCCGCTCGGCAGCTCGTAGCCCTTGGCGATGTCGGAGTAGGAGACCTCCTCGCCGTCGACCGTGCACACCCGCTTGTACTTGATGCGCCCCCCGTCCTCGCGGTGCACCTGGTGGAAGGCGACGTCCCGCTGCTCGGTCGCCGAGTAGAGCTTCACCGGTATGGTCACCAGACCGAAGGAGATCGCGCCCTTCCAGATACTGCGCATGATCCGTCCTTACCCAGCCCGTTCCTGCCCCTAGCGTCGCAACGTCGTTCGATTTGCGCCAGAACGACGTCGTGATCCTTTCCCCGTGCGGCGGGACGGGGTAAGACGGCGGTATGACCATGCCGTGGCCCGTCGAGCCGATGATGGCCTCCACCGGGGACCTCCCCTCCGACGGCGGGAAGTGGGGCCTGGAGCTGAAATGGGACGGCGTGCGCGTCCTGTCGCACGTCTCCGCCGACGGCGTCCGCGCCGCCGGGCGGCGCGGCGGCGAGGTGGCGGGCCGCTACCCCGAGCTGTCCGCCCTCGCCGACCTGCTGCCCGACCACGACGTCGTGCTGGACGGCGAGGTCGTCGCCTTCCAGGAGGGACGCCCCAGCTTCGAACGCCTCCAGCGCCGGATGCACGTCCAGCGCCCCGACCCCCGCCTGATCCGCGAGGTGCCCGTCCGCTACGTCGTGTTCGACGTCCTCTTCCTGGACGGGCACCTGCTGTACGACCTCCCCTACGCCGACCGCCGCGCGGTGCTGGCGGAGCTGGACCTCGCCGGCACCGGCCCCGTGGAGGTGCCCCCGTACCTGCACGGAAGCGACCGGCTCCAGGTGGAGGAGCTGCTCGCCTTCACCCGCGAGCAGCGGATGGAGGGCCTGCTCGCCAAGCGCCTCGACTCGCCGTACCGCCCGGGGCGCCGCGTCGACTTCTGGCGCAAGGTGAAGAACTTCATGACGCGCGAGGTCGTCGTGTGCGGCTGGAAGCCCGGGAAGGGCCGGCGCGAAGGCGGCGTGGGCTCGCTGCTGCTCGGCGAGTACGACGGGAAGGGCCGGCTGGGTTTCGTCGGGCACGTGGGCACGGGCTTCAGCGACCGCGCCCTGGACGAGCTGTACGAGACGCTGTGGCCGCTGCGCCGTCCGACGAGCCCCTACGACGAGCCCGTTCCGCGGGAGTTCGCCCGCGACGCCCAATGGGTTGAGCCCCGGCTCGTCGGGGAGGTCGCCTACAGTGCCCGGACCAGGGACGGCCGCCTCCGATTCCCGTCCTGGCGGGGCCTGCGTGACGACAAGGACCCCCTGGAGGTCACGAGTGAGCAGTAAGAGGACCGCCGTCGACGTGGACGGCCGTCAGCTCTCCCTCTCCAACCTCGACAAGAACCTGTACCCGGAGTTCACCAAGGGCGAGGTCATCGACTACTACGCCCGCATCGCCCCGGTCATGCTCCCCCACCTGCGGGACCGCGCCGCGACCCGCATCCGCTGGCCGGACGGCGTCGACGGCGGCAAGTTCTTCGAGAAGAACGCCCCCTCCCACACCCCGGACTGGATCCGCACCGCGACGATCCCCACCCCCGGCAGCTCCAAGGGCCGCGACACGCTCGACTTCGTCGTCGTCGACGACCTGCCCACGCTCGTGTGGTGCGCGAACCTCGCCGCGCTGGAACTGCACGTCCCGCAGTGGAAGGTCGGCCCTCGCGGCAAGGTGCACACCCCCGACCTGGTGGTCTTCGACCTGGACCCGGGCCCGCCCGCCACGATCGTGGAGGCGTGCGAGGTCGCGGCCCTGCTGCGCGACGTGCTCGCCGAGGACGGTCTGGAGTCCTGTCCCAAGACGAGCGGCAAGAAGGGCCTGCACCTGTACGTCCCGATCGAGGAGCCGAAGGAGGCCGAGCGGACGTCGGAGTACGCCAAGGCCGCCGCGCAGCGCCTGGCGGACGAGAACCCGAAGCTGGTCGTCGCGAAGATGGAGCGGCGGCTGCGCGAGGGCAAGGTGTTCGTCGACTGGAGCCAGAACAACCCGGCCAAGACGACCGTCGCGCCCTACTCGCTGCGCGCCGGGAACCGCCCCTCGGTGTCGACGCCCATCACCTGGGACGAGCTGGAGTCGTGCGGGGACGCCGCCGACCTCGTCTTCGGCCCCGAGGACGTCCTCGCCCGGGTGGACGAGCACGGCGACCTCCTGGAACCGCTTCTGAAGGACCACCGGCCCCTGCCCTGAACGGCTCCGGTGATCTCGGGAGCCCTATGTGTTCGAATCGGCACTCTCCGGGACCGCGTTCCGTCACCATGGTGGGTGGGGACATCACGGGTGGAAGGAAGAAACCGTTGTCGCACAACCACCACTACGACGCCGTGGTGCTGGGCGGGGGGACCGCGGGAGAGCTGGTCGCGACCGGCCTCGCCCGCGCGGGAAGGGACGTCGCGCTCGTCGAGAGCCGCCTCGTCGGCGGGGAGTCTCCGTACTTCGCCTGCGTCCCGTCCAAGTCGCTGCTGCTGTCGGCGCGCCGCGGCGAGTCCTGGGAGATGGCCCTCGCCCGCCGGGACGCGCTGGCCGGGAACCGGGGCGACGACCCCGCCGTCGCCCGGATGGCCGAGGACGGCGTGACCGTCCTGCGCGGCCGGGGGCAGGTCCTCGACCACGGCCGGATCGAGGTGGACGGCGCCGTGCACGGCTTCGGCGACCTCGTCGTGTGCACCGGCAGCGAGCCGGTCATCCCGCCCGTCGAGGGGCTCGCCGACGTGCCGCTGTGGACGAGCTCCGAGGCGCTGTCGGTCCCCGACCTGCCGCGCCGGCTGGTGATCCTCGGCGGCGGCCCGGTCGGCTGCGAGCTCGCGCAGGTGTACGCGGCGTTCGGCTCGCAGGTCGCCGTCGTCGAGGCGTCCGGGCGGCTGCTGACCGCCGAGGCGCCGTTCGCCGGCGAGGTGCTCGCGGACGCCCTGCGCCGGATGGGCGTCGACCTGAGGCTCGGCACCGCCGTCGCCGACGCCGAGCGCAAGGACGTCGGGCTGCGGCTGTGGCTGACCGACGGCGGGACCCTCGACGCCGACCGCGTCCTCGCCGCCGCCGGGCGCCGCCCCCGCGTGGAGGGCCTCGGGCTGGAGAACCTCGGCATCGACATCACCCCGGGCCAGGGCATCCCCGTGGACGAGACGTGCCGGGTGCCGTGCGGCGCGGGCGGCGTGTGGGCGGCGGGCGACGTCACCGGCGTCGCCCGCACCACGCACGCCGCCCGCTACCAGGCGCAGGTCGCGCTGTCGAACCTGCTCGGCCACCGGCGCGAGGCCGACTACCGCGCCATCCCCCGCGTCGTCTACACGACGCCCACCGTCTACTCGGTGGGGATCTCGCCGAGGCAGGCGGAGGAACTCGGCATAGACCTCCTCACCGCCGGGTACGACCTCGCCGCGACGGCCCGGTCGGCGGTCGAGGCCGACGAGCGCGGCCGGGTGGAGCTGTACGCCGACCCCACCCGCGGCCTGCTGGTGGGCGCCGCCGCCGCCGGACTCCACGCCGAGGAGTGGATGAGCGAGATCGCCCTGGCCATCCGCGCGGAGACGCCGCTGAGCCTGCTCGCCGACGTCGTCCACGCGTTCCCGACCCACGGCGAGTCCGTCGAGGCGCCGCTGCGGGAGCTGGCCGGAAGGCTGTGAACCCGAGACGGCCGTGAGCCCTGAGACGGCCGTGAACCTGGAGGAGAGGACCCCTGATGAGCGAGACCGACGACCTTGAGCAGCCGGCGCCCGACGACGCCAACGAGGCCGACGCCGCCGAGCAGCGCGCCGGCCTCGGCGACGAGGAGCGCGTCGAGCGCGGCCCCGTCCCGGACGAGGCGAACGAGGCCGACGCGGCCGAGCAGCGGCGGGAGGTCCGGCTGGACGAGGACGACTACCGGTGACCCCGGTGGCCCGCGTTGGCGTCCCGCACAGGAAGGAAGGCGCACAGAAAGATCGGGGCGGCCCGCTCCCGGTTCCGGCGGGAATACACTGACCTGCGCGAAGGAACGCCGGCGGGCCGTGCCCGTGACCAACGGAGTTACCCGCGCGTAGGATAATGAGATTGTTCCCGGTGACGGACGACCCCCATCCGTCCCCACGATTCGGTGATCGGAGAGTGTGGTGACCGCGACCCCGGACGCCCGCCCCCGTGGCACGAGGCTGCCACGACTGGCGCGCCGCAAGCAGTTGCTCGGCGCGGCCCAGGAGGTGTTCGTCGCCCAGGGGTACCACGCCGCGGCGATGGACGAGATCGCCGAGCGCGCGGGTGTCAGCAAGCCCGTGCTCTACCAGCACTTCCCGGGCAAGCTGGAGCTGTACCTGGCGCTGCTGGACGAGCACGCCGAGGCCCTGGTGAAGATCGTCCGCGAGGCGCTGGAGTCCACCACGGACAACAAGCTGCGCGTGCAGGCGAGCATGCAGGCCTTCTACGACTTCGTGGCGGGCGACGGCGAGGCCTACCGGCTGGTGTTCGAGTCCGACCTGCGCAACGTCGCGCCCGTCCGCGCCCGCGTCGACCGCGCCAACCAGCAGTGCGCCGAGATGATCGCGCAGGTCATCGCCGAGGACACCAACGCCCCCGCCGAGGAGGCGCACCTGCTCGGCATGGGCCTGGTCGGCATGGCCGAGGTCAGCGCCCGCTTCTGGCTCTCCCAGCACCGGTCGATCCCCAAGGACACCGCGGAGAAGATCATCGCCCGGCTCGCCTGGCGCGGCATCTCCGGCTTCCCCCGCACCACCGACCAAGCCTGACGCCGGACGCCGGCCCCGGCCCGCGCCGGGGGCGTTCACCCTCGGCACAACGGCGCGGCGGCGCGTCCGGCGATCTCCGTGCGACCATCGGAGGCGGGTCCGCCGGCGGTCGGCGGGACGCGCCCGACGACGGGAGGCATCGCGTGCAGGTTCGCATCGGGGTCCAGAACGTGGCCAAGGAACTGGTGGTCGACACCGACCAGACGGCCGACGAGGTGCAGGACGCGCTCGGCGCGGCGCTCGCCGACGCGCACGGCGTGCTGGTGCTGAAGGACCGCCGCGCCGGCCGGGTCGTCATCCCCGCCGCCCGCGTCGGCTACCTGGAGATCGCCGAGGACGAGCAGCGCAGCGTGGGCTTCGGCACGAAGTACACCTGACCTGCGGCTTTACCTTTCCCCAACGCTGCTTGAGCAGATTTTTGTTTCGATCCGGCAGGTGGGGCATACCGATCACCGACCTCGGGCGACCGGCCCAGGGAAAGGAATGGTTGATCGAAATGCTCACCACGATCCTTTGGTTCATCGTCGTCGGTGCCGTCATCGGTGCACTCGCGCGGCTGGTCGTGCCGGGCCGCAATCCGATCGGCATCCTGCTCACGGTCCTCGTCGGCATCGCCGGCGCGATACTCGGCGGCGTCGTCGCGGACGCGCTGGGGGCGGGCATGCTCGTCGCCTTCGTCTTCGCGGTGGTGATCGCCGCGCTGGGCGTGGCGGCGCTCACCACGATGCACACGCGCGGTCGCGGCCGCGGCCACGGCTGGCGGACCCGCCGCCGGAGCTACTGACCCCCGGCACCACCCCGACGCGGGCCCCCGTCTCCCCGAGGCGGGGGCCCGCGTCGTCGCGATGTGTCCGGATGTGGCCGTCTCCGCACCGCCTTCGACCGGCCCCGGAGGCCCCGCCTCGCCGAGTGCGTAACGCCTGGCGGGCTGGGGACGGAATAGATGAAACCCTGGAAACGTTGGGTCGAGTGACCGGCTATTGGTGTAGGCAATCAACGGTCGGTACACTGCGTCGCGGAGTGTGACCGCACGCAGCCACAGCGAGTGACTGCTTTCAACCCCTGACTGCGGTCGCCGGAAGTTTTGATCAACGGCTGGTCCCTCCCGCGCGAGCGCGCGGCCACAGGAGCGGCGGACACGCCGGTTCGGCGGTGTCCCGCCGGCGAGCCGCGCCGCACCCGGGAGCGGAGACCCCGCATATTGGAGGCTGAAAGCCCTGACTACCTTTCGTGAACTCGGGGTCGTACCCGAGATAGCAGACGCCCTCGAAGCCGAAGGCATCGTGGAGGCGTTCCCCATCCAGGAGCTCGCCCTGCCGATCGCGCTCGGCGGGCACGACATCATCGGCCAGGCCCGCACGGGCACCGGCAAGACCCTCGCCTTCGGCGCCGCGCTGCTGCAGCGCATCGAGCACGGCGGCCGCGAGCCGCGTGCGCTCGTCGTCGCGCCGACCCGCGAGCTGGCCCTCCAGGTCACCGACGACCTTCTCGTCGCCGGAGGCAAGCTGGGCAGCCGCGTGCTGTCGGTCTACGGCGGGCGGGCCTACGAGCCGCAGATCGAGGCGCTGCGCGAGGGAGTCGACGTCGTCGTCGGCACCCCGGGGCGGCTCCTCGACCTCGTCAAGCAGAAGTACCTCGACCTCTCCAAGGTCGAGGTCCTGGTGCTGGACGAGGCGGACCGCATGCTCGACCTCGGCTTCCTGCCGGACATCGAGCGCATCATCGACCGGATTCCGGCGAAGCGCCAGACCATGCTGTTCTCGGCGACGATGCCCGGCGAGATCGCCGCGCTGTCGCGCCGGTACCTGACCCGTCCCACCAACGTCCGCGCCGAGTCGCACACCGAGTCGGACGCGACGCCGCAGGTCGTCCAGCACGTCTTCCAGGCCCACCAGATGGACAAGCCGGAGATGCTGGCCCGCCTGCTGCAGGCGGAGGGCCGCGGGCTGACCATGGTCTTCTGCCAGACGAAGCGGGCGTGCGACCGGGTGGCCGCCGACCTCGCACAGCGGGGCTTCGACGCCGCCGCCGTGCACGGCGACCTCGGGCAGAGCCAGCGCGAGCGGGCGCTGCGCGCGTTCCGCAACGGCAAGATCGGCGTGCTGGTGGCCACCGACGTGGCGGCCCGCGGGCTCGACGTCGACGACGTCACCCACGTCGTGAACTACGAGTGCCCCGACAGCGCCGACACCTACGTGCACCGCATCGGCCGGACCGGCCGCGCGGGCAAGGAGGGCGTCGCCGTCACCCTCGTCGACTGGTCCGACCTCACCCGGTGGAAGCTGATCAACAGCACGCTCGACCTGCCGTTCGCGGCCCCGGAGGAGACCTACTCGACGTCCCCGCACTTCTTCGAGACGCTCGGCATTCCCGCCGGCACGAAGGGGACGCTGCCCGCCGACAAGCGCAACGGCCGCGCCGGGCTGGACGCCGAGAAGCTGGAGGACATCGGCGAGACGGGCAAGGTCCGCAGCCACGACCGCGGCCACGATCGCGGCCGCGACCATGACCGCGACCGCGAGCAGGAGCGTCCCCGGCCGCGCCGCCGCAAGCGCGACCGGACGCGCACGCGGGCCGGCCGTCCGGTCGAGGCCGGCGCGGCCGACACCGAGAAGGCCGCGGACGACAACGTCGTCGACGCGGTCGCCACCGAGCGCAAGCGCAGCCGGCCCCGCCGCCGCACCCGCGCCGGCAAGCCGGCCGCGGCCGGGGGCGGCACCGCCGAGGCGTCGCAGACCGCCTGACCGGCGGCGGAGCAGCCGACCGCGAGACCTCTCAGTCCCGCGGTCGCGTTCCGTCCGGGCCTCTTCCCCCGCGCAGCCGGAGGGCGAGGCCCGGGTGGTCGGTGACGAGGACGGCGACGCGCGGGTCGCTCAGGAAGCGCCGCATGACGGGCTCGGCGTTGACCGTCCAGATCATGGCCGGGATCCCGGCGCGCCCGCACTGGCGCAGCACGCCGACGCGGGCGAGCCGGTGGTTGAGGGCGACCATGTCGGCGCCCGCCCGCCGGATCAGCCGCAGCGGCGCGAAGTCGTGCGCGGCGCCCCGCTCCCACAGGTTGCGGCCGACCGACAGGGCCGTCCGCACCCCCGGGAAGCTCTTCTTGATCTCCACCAGGGACGTGATCTCGCGGGTGGTCACCACGAAGTTCCCGGCGCCGAACGCCTCCACCGCCAGCGCCACGCTCTCGTGCTCGCAGCCGCGCTCCTTGAGGTCCAGATGGCCCTGCGCCCGGCCCGAGATGACCTTCATCGCGTCGGCGGCCAGCGGCACGGGCCGCACCGCGAGCTCCTGGATCCGCTCGTAGGAGAGCCGGTTGAGGCGGAGCCCGGCGACCTCGGGATCGTGGTGGACGACGAGCCGGCCGTCCCCGGTCCGCCTGATGTCGATCTCCACGTACTCGGCGCCGGACGCGACTGCGTCGCCGAGGCCCGTGAGGCCCGCTTCGTCACGGCGGTGGGCGGAGATGGCAGGCATGTCGACCACGCTGGCGACGCTACCACCGAAAATTTCTTACCGAAGGCCGCAGGCCGCCATTGACTAAGGTTTCCACCGTGAGTACGCCCCGGTTCGTGAGTCTGCCCCCCGGTGTTCGCCGGACGACCGTCGAGACCTCCCGCGGCCCGTTCGCCGCGCTGGAGGCCCTTCCGGGGTCGGGCGTGCCCGACCGCTGCCCCGCCCTTCTCGTCCCCGGGCTCACCGGCAGCAAGGAGGACTTCCTCGCCGTCCTGGAGACCCTGGCCGCGTCGGGGCGCCGCGTCGTCGCGATCGACATGCGCGGCCAGTACGAGACCCTCGGCCCGGACGACGAGAGCGCCTACACCCGCGCGGCCCTCGGCGCCGACATCGCGGCCCTCCTTTCGGCCCTCGGCCCCGGCCCCGTCCACCTGGTCGGCCACTCGTTCGGCGGGCTGGTGTGCCGGGAGGCCGTCCTCGCCGGGGCCCGCCCCGCGTCCTTCACGGTGATGAGCTCGGGTCCGGGCGCCGTCACCGGCGCGGCCGCCGCCAAGGCCCGCGCCCTGCGCGACGCCATCCCCGAACTCGGCCTGGCGCAGATCTGGGAGCTCGGCCTCGAACCCGACTACCTGGGGCGGGGCGTCCAGCGGGAGATCGTCGCGTTCCTCAGGGCCCGCACGCTCGGCAATTCCGAGAAGGGGCTGGCGTGCATGGCGAACGAGATCCTCACCGCCCCCGACCGCGTCGACGAGCTGGCCAAGCACTGCGCCGACACCGCCCTGCGCGTCCTGGTCATCTACGGCGAGGACGACGACGCCTGGGACCCCCGCGCCCAGGCCGCGATGGCCGAGCGCCTCAACGCGCCCAAGGTCGTCATCCCGGGCGCCGCCCATTCCCCCGCCTGGGACGCCCCCGAGACCACCGCCGCCGCCCTCCTCGCCCTCTGGTCCGACACCGAACGCACCCTCAAGTAGCCCCGCCCGGGAGTCGAGCCCGCGACCGATCTCTCAGTCCAGGCAGAACTCGTTGCCTTCGGGGTCGGCCATCACGATGTGGCCGGCGCCGAGCGGGGGCTTCGGGTCCTGGCGCTGGAGGCGGGTGGCGCCGTGGGAGGCGAGGCGGTCGGCCTCGGCCTCCAGGGCCGCCATCCGCTCGTCGCCGTCGAGGCCCGGCGCGGCCCGCACGTCGAGGTGCACGCGGTTCTTGGCCTTCTTGCCCTCCGGGACGCGCTGGAAGAACAGGCGGGGGCCGGCGCCGCCGGGGTCGACCACCGCCGAGGCGTCGTTGCGGCTCTCCGGCGGGACGCCCATCGCGTCCAGGGCCTCGTCCCAGGACGCGAAACCGCCGGGCGGGTCCTGGAGCCGGTAGCCGAGGGCCTCGGCCCAGAAGGCCGCCAGCGCGGCGGGGTCGGCGCAGTCGAAAGTGATCTGGACGTCGCGGGCCATGTCAGCTCGCCTCCCTGTGAGCGTGCGGGTAGAGGTCGCGGAGCAGGCACACCTCGGACAGGTGGTGGATCAGCTCCCGGTTGATGTGCAGCACCAACGCTGCCATGGGACGCTCGGCGTACGGCCCCTCGGCCTCCCCGCACGGGCGGGTGAGGCCGGTGTCCCCGAGGGATTCGATCCCGGCCAGCCACGTCGCGTACTCCGCGTCGAGCTGGGCCAGCGCCTCGTCCGCCGTCGCGGCGAACTCGAACGCCTGGTAGTCGGTGGGCGGGCGCCCGAAGTGCGCGGCGCTGCGCATCGCCAGCACGCCGACGATCACGTGCGCGAGCCGCCAGGCGATCGTCGTGACGGGCGCCGGGTCCGGCGGCGGCATCGCGAAGTCGATGGTCATCGCGGGGCCGGCCCCTTCGGGCAGGGCGCCGGCACCGCGCGGGCGCACGCTCCAGCAGCCCGGCGCCGGCTCCCAGAAGTACTCGTCGTCGGTAAGGCCGCTGATGCGAGGGCGCAGCTGGTTGTCCCAGTGCCAGGCGATCTGGTCCCGGAGCAGCGGATTCCACGTGTCGGTCATGGGGCCAGTGTCGGCGGAATAGCGGACAGGTTCGTTCCGCGTTTCGTGGGACGATGGGCATGTGAGCGTCGAGGGGACGACCGAGCGGGTGCTGCGGTTGCTGGGCCTGCTGCAACGGCGGCCGTCCTGGACCGCCGCCGCCCTCGCCGCCGAGCTGGGCGTCACGGACCGCTCGGTGCGGCGCGACGTGGAGCGGCTGCGCGCGCTCGGATACCCGGTCCACGCGGTGGCGGGCGTGGGCGGCGGCTACCGCCTGGGCGCGGGCACCCGGCTGCCGCCGCTGCTCCTGGACGACGAGGAGGCGATCGCGACGGCGGTGTCCCTGCGGATGGCGTCCGGCGGCACGGTCGCCGGGGCGGGCGAGGCGGCGCTGCGCGCGCTGGCGAAGCTCGACCAGGTGATGCCGCCCCGCCTGCGCGCCGAGGTGCGGGCGGTGCACGGCGCCACCGAGACCCTCGTCGGCCCGGGCGTCCAGATCGACGCGGAGCTGCTGGTGACGCTCGCGCGGGCCTGCCGCGACGCGGTCCGGGTGCGGTTCCGGTACCCCGGACGGGACGGCGGGGAGCGCGAGCGCACGGTCGAGCCGGTGCGGATGGTCGCCACGGGACGCCGCTGGTACCTGATGGCGTGGGACACCGACCGCGACGCCTGGCGCACCTTCCGGCTGGACCGGATGCGCGAGACGGCGGCGACGACCTGGCGGTTCCGGCCGAGGGAGCATCCGGACCCGGTCGCCTACGTGCAGCGGGCCGTGACCGAGGCGCCGTACCGGCACCTCGCGCGGATACGCCTGCACGCCGCGCCCGACGCGGTGCGCGAACGGATCCCGCCCCAGGTGGGACGGGTCGAGGACGATCGCGACGGCTGGTGCGTGCTCGTCGTCGGCGGGGCGGACCTGGACACGCTCGCCCTGCACGTGGCCCGGCTGGGCTTCGAGGCGGAGGTGCTGGAGCCCGCCGAGCTGCGGGAGGCCGCCGCCCGTCTCGCCCACCGCCTGGCGACCCTGGCGGGCTAGGCAGTGTTTCAAAGTCCCGGCCCACTTCGAGACAGGCCCCCTAGGACACCGGCTGGAGCTGTACGAGGATCATCCAGTTGCGGTCGTCCCGCTCGCAGGCGGCGCGGACGCGGTAGCGGCCCGGGGACAGGTCGATGTTCAGGTGGTTGCCGGGTTCGGGGGTCGCGCCGGGCCAGGCGGAGTCGAAGAGCACGACGGCGCCGTCGACGTCCCAGTCGAGCTCCTCCTGCCACTCGACGCCGTGGACGGCGTGCCTGGCCGCGTCGACGAGATCGGACTCGGAGTCGGCCGCCGCCCACCGCACGAAGAGGCGCTCGTCCGGCAGGTAGGTCGTGGTGGCGGGTTCGTCGCCGAGGACGAGGCCCTGCCCTCCCCCGATGCCGACCAGCCCGATGTAGCCGTCGATCGCGCAGGCGCGCCCGTAGTCGCCCCACGTCTCCTCGGGCCCCTCGTCGTCGGTGGCGCCCTCCCAGCGGGCCAGCTGCGACGCGGGCGCGGCCAGCAGCGGCCCCCCGCCGGACTCGACCCAGTCCATCGGCACACCCTCTCCTCGGTGAGGCGTCACCGTACAACGCGCGTCCGACACCTTCCCCCTGACATGGGGATATGCGACGATTGAAGTGAATCGTGGTGATGTAGCGGGAAGAACGGCCGGACGTGGCGCCGCCGCCGGACACGACCTCCCCTCGCGCGGGCGCCCCGGGCTGGCGAGGGGGAGACATGCGCAAGGTAGCCGACTGCAGGGACATGCCGAGCGAGTCGAACTGCACGCTCGCCATCAGCGGCGAGGAGGACGAGGTCGTCCGCGCCGCCGCCGAGCACGCCGCCTCGGTCCACGGGCACGACGACACTCCGGAGCTGCGGGAAGAGATCCGCACCCACCTCAAGAACGAGCGCACACCGGTCGGGAGCTGAGACGGATGGGCTTCGTACAGATCATCGACTACCGCACCGACCGCCAGGACGAGTTGGAGGGCCTGTTCGACGAGTGGGCGGAGGCCAGCCAGGGCAAGCGCACGGCGACCCACGAGCTGCACACCAAGGACCGCCAGGACTCGTCCCACTACGTCGACATCGTCGAGTTCCCGTCCTACGAGGAGGCGATGCGCAACAGCGACCTGCCCGAGACCAGGCGCATCGCGGGCGAGATGGAGTCGCTGTGCACCGACGGCCCGCGCTTCCTGAACCTGGAGGTCGTCCGGGACGACCAGCTGTGATCGGCTAGCTGATCACAACCCGAACGCGGCGGGCGACCGATCGGGCAGCCAGGTCGAACGCATCTCCCGCCGACGTCGAGGGCGACGTCCGGGCCGCCGCGCCGCCGGGAACCGTGGGCTGCCCTGACGCGGCACCGGTCGTCAGTCGAGGCCTTCGATGATGCGGAAGTCGCGCTCGACGCCGTCGCCAAGTGCGGCCAGCGCCTCCTGGTAGGCCGCACTCGCGTGTGCGGCGACCGCCTGATCGAAGCTGTCGAACTCGACCAGGACGGTGCGCTCGGCGATTCCGGCGTCGTGTGCGACGACCCGGCTGGCGCGGGCGAGCGTCCGCCCGCCCGCGGCCCTGACGGCTGGACCGGCCAGTTCGTTGTAGGCGGCAAGCCTCTCAGGGTCTGCGATGGTGCGGTAGGCGCTGACCCAGTAGCCCTTGGCCACGGTTACCTCCTGTGTTCGGGATTGATGCTCAGATCAACCGGCTGGGGGTGCGATCGTATTGGTCTCGGGTGAGCGTCGGCGGGCGAGGACGAGGCAGGTCATCGTCGTGATCGCCATCGCGGCGACGCCGACCAGCGCCGCGGTGGTGTAGGCGCGGTCGTTCGGGAAGAGGCGGCCGGTGTCGGTGCCGGCGGCCAGCACCAGACCGCCGATGGCGCTGCCCAGGGAGTACCCGACGCTGCGGACGACGTAGTTGAAGCTCATGGCGCTCGACGTCTCGCTCTTGGGCGTGACGGCCAGGATGACGCCGGGCATGGCGGCCGAGAAGCTGCCGACGCCGAAGCCCAGCACGCCCATGGCCACGAGCAGTTCGGTCAGGTTGGACCGGGCCGCCGCGAACAGGACGAACCCGCCGCCGACGATGGCGGCGCTGCCGGCCAGGAGCAGGGGGCCGTCGATCCGTTCGCGGACCCGGGGCGTGATCTTGCCGGCGACGAATCCCAGCACGGAGAACGGGATGAGGACCAGCCCCGCCACGAAGGTGGTCAGCCCGAAGCCGTAGCCGGCGCTGTGCGGCGTCTGCGCGTAGCGGGTGATGAGCGTGAGCAGGAGGTACATGCCGCTCCCGCCGACGAGCATGGCGATGTTCGCCCCGGCGACCGCCGGGTGCCGTACCGCCCGGACGTCGACCAGAGGCGTCGTGCTGCGCAGCTCGGAGGCGGTCCAGACGCACAGCAGGAACACGGCGGCGACGGCGAGGGCCACCGCCACGGCGAGGTGTCGGCTCCACAGGCTCCTCTCGCCGGCCAGGAGCAGGACGAGGAGCAGTCCACCCGCCAGGACGAGCGCACCGGCCACGTTCACGTGAGCGGAGCGGCCTTCGGGAGCCGCGGGCATGGAGCGCCAAGCGGTCAGGAATGCGATGGCGGTGATGAGCAGGCCGAGGCCGTAGGCGGCCCGCAGTCCGCCGAACTCGGCGAGCAGCGCGGCCAGCGGGTAGCCGACGCCGGCTCCGATGATGGAGACCACCGAGATCAGGGCGATCGCGGCCGCGCCGCGCTCCTCGGGAAGATGGTCGCGGGCCACGCCCATCATCAGCGCCGTGAGGCCGAGTCCGACGCCTTGGGCCGCTCTGCCCGCGAGCAGCCAGGCGAACGGCAGCGGCAGCACGGTGAGCGCGCTGCCGACGACGACGATCGCCAGCGTGGCGAGAATCGTGGCCCGGCGGTGCGGACCGGCGCCGAGCCGGCCGAGGACGGGTGTGGCGACGGCGCCGCTGAGCAGGGCGATGGTCAGCGTCCACTGCGCGCTGTCGAGGGAGACGTGGAACGTGGTCGCCACGCTGGTGATGAGCGGCGTCCCGAGGCTGGCGACGGCCGCCACGACCAGGGCGATGAACACCAGGGCGGGGACCAGCAGACGCGCCTCGGAACCCGTCAGGGCAGTGCTCATGGGCTGGTCATCAGCCTGGGGCGCGGTCACCGGTCCGGCTCCTCTCGGGTTCGGCTTTCGAGCTCTGCCAGACGCAGCAGTGCCGGAAGGGCCGCCGCCAGGGCCTCGACCTCGTCACCGGTGAGTTCGTCGATCAACCGCGCGTACGCGTCGACGCCCGCCTGGCGCCGTGTCCGGACGTAGGACGCGCCGGCCTCGGTCAGGCGCACCAGCGTGACCCGCCTGTCGGACGGATCGCCCGTCCGCTCGACCAGCCCGGATTCCTCCATCACCCGGACCAGGACGGTCATCGCGGGCTGGGTGACGCCCTCGGCCGCCGCCAGATCGGTGATCCGTCGCGGGCCGGTCTTGTCCAGGGTGGCCAAGGTGGCGGCGGACGTCAGGCTCATGTCGCGGGGAAGACGTCTCACGGCCCTGGTGGCAAGGCCGTAGAGGGCTGACCCGATGGCATCGGAAGCGCCGTGCGCGGCGCCTTGCTGGCTCACGCCGGAAGCATAGCAGCTTTATATAGATTGTTTATGCATATCCCGGCCAGGGTTCGGACCGCAGCCAGCATGCGCGGCAAGGCCGGGGCTCCGGCACCTCGAAGGGGACGCAACAGGAGGGGCGGTGTCGCGAGTGAACTGAGGTAATGACACACTTACTTCAGTTTGTCTCAAGGAGGTGCACATGCCGGCGACCGTCCAGCCACCCGAGAGCGTCACGTGGCGCGTCCACATCGATCGGTCCATGTGGATCGGCGGGGTGCGCGGCCTCATGCTCCAGGCGCTGCACCCCATGGCGATGTGGGGCGTCTGGCAGAACTCCAACTTCCAGGAGGACCCGTTCGGGCGGCTCCAGCGCACCGCCGACTTCGTCGGGGTGGCCACGTACGGGTCGCACGAGGAGATCGACGAGCTGGCGTACCGCGTCCGGGAGATCCACCGGAGCCTGCGCATCCTCAACCACGACACCGGGAAGCGGGAGCGGCTCGACCAGCCCGAACTGCTCCGCTGGGTGCACTGCGCCGAGGTGTACTCCTACCTGGAGGTCGCGCGGAGGGCCGGGCTGCCGCTGACCGCCGCCATGGCGGACAAGTACCTGGACGAGCAGCGGCACACCGCGACCTACGTCGGGCTGCACGCCGGCGACGTTCCCGGCAGCGTCGCCGAGATGGAGGCCTACCTCGCCGAGATGCGGCCCCAGCTGCGCGTCACCGAGGAGGCCGCCGCCACGGTGCGGTTCCTCATGTGGCCGACGATGCCGGAGAACCTCCGGTTCCTCGCGCCAGGGAAGCCGGGCTACTTCCCCTTCGGGGCGCTCTGCTACTACTCGCTGCCGGACTGGGCCCGGCAGATGTACGGGGCACTGCCCGAGGTGCCGCAGCCCGCGGTGACGGCGGCGCTCCGCTCGTTCCGCCTCGCGATGAACGCGGTCCCGGAGCGGCTGCACGACTACGCGTTCGCCAAGAACACCCGCGACATGCTGGAACGCACCCGGCAGCGGCTCGCGGCCGACGGCTACGACCTGAGCAAGGGTCTCTACGGTCTCCGCGACCCGCGCCGCTGGCCCGCGCAGCGGGCGCTCGCCACCGAGAAGACGCCCTAGACGGCGTCGACGGGGAGCGCCGCCCAGGGTTCCTTGCGCGGGGCGGCCTCCCGGCCCTCCGGGCAGTGGCGCGCGAAGTCGCACCACGAGCACAGGTTGCCCGGACGCGGAGGGAAAAGCTCGTCGTGCGGGGCGTGGTCGACCTCGCCCTCACGGGGCTTCGGCACGCCGGCGCGCTTCCCGGCGGCGGCGCGGTAGGCGTCGTCGGCGGCCGCGGCCTCGGCGGCGATCTGCTCCGCGCGGCGGATGTGCCGGGCCAGCGACTCGTCGGTGTGCTCCCACACCGCGACCTCTCCGGACGGCAGATGGTGCAGCTCGACCCGGCGGCACGGGCGGCGCAGGACGCGCGACGCCGCCACCGCGTAGATCGCCAGTGCCAGCGAGCCGCGGGCGTCGTCGGCGGTCAGGACGTGCCGCCCCGTCTTGTAGTCGACGACGACAAGCTCGGGGCCGCGCGCGTCGAGCCGGTCGATGCGCCCGGACACCGCGATCCGGTCGGTGCGGGTCGCCACGGTGCGCTCGACGCCGAGCGGCTCGTCGGACGGGTCCAGCCCGGCGGCGTACCGCTCCGTCATCTCCCGGGCCCGCTCGCGCCACTGCGCGGACTGCGCCTCGTCGCGGAACCCGTCGGTCAGCCAGCCACGGAGCAGCAGCCTCCCCGCCGCCTCGGGGCTGCGCTCGTGGACGGGGAGCCGCCACCAGCCGGCCAGCGCGTTGTGCACGCTCGCCCCGACGCTGTTGTGCGCCCACGGCGGACCCTTGGGCGGCATCGGACGGTCGAGGTACGTCATCCGGTACCGGCGCGGGCAGTCCAGCCACGTGTTCAGCCGCGAAGGCGTGCACGTGTAAAGGCGCTGAGGCATCCCCTCAAAGCCCAGCTGCTCAGCCACGGCTAGTCGTCAGACTCCCGGGCCATGGAGCCCCAGCTCTCCCAGCGGGCGTCCTCTTCGCCGACCGTGGTCTCCTCGCCCTGCGCGGGCAGGACCCGCAGGTCCTTCGGCAGCGGGGTCAGCAGCGCGCCGATCGAGTTGAGCTGCTTGCGCAGGTCCTCGTAGACGCCGCCGACCGAGCCGGGGCGGCCGCGGTGCAGGGTGTCGCCGGAGAACAGCAGGCCGAGCTGCTCGCTGATCACGCAGACGCTGCCGGGCGTGTGGCCCGGGGTGTGCACGATCTCCAGCTGCGCCTCGCCGATCTCGAAGACGCCGCCGTCCTCCAGCCAGATGTCGGGTTCGAGGGAGCGCAGCGCCTTGGCGTCGTCCTCGTCGTCCTCCTCCTTGGCGAGGCGGCCGAAGTAGTCGCGCCACAGCAGCCGGTCGGCGCGGTGCAGAGCGATCGGCGCCCAGTCGTCCTCGTCCTCCTCGCCTGCCGCGGCGACTTCGAGGACCACGCTGAGGCGGTGCTCGTTGCCGTCGGTCAGCAGGACGGCCATGACCTCGCGGTCACCGACCTCCTTGAGGATGGCCTCGGCGTCGTTGGCCGGGTCGATCACGATGACCTCGTCGTCGTCGCCGACGATGTAGGTGTTGTTCTCGACGTCGTACTCGGTGTCGTCCAGGGTGAGCTTCCCCGACGTCACCACCTGTTCGATGCGCGCGTCCACGCTTCGCACCCTACCGCGATTCGCCGCCCCGGACGGGCAGACGGAGATCGCCGCCGGTGGCGGCCGCGCGGAGCGTCTCGAAGGCGTCCGGCGCGGTGGTCTCGACGCCGATCCGGTCGCCGGTGAACGCGCCGTGGTCGTCGCTGGAGCCGGTCACGGCGAGGCCGAGCGAGGCGGCCAGGCCGCGCAGGCGGGCGCGGTCCTCGGGGGCGTGGTCGGGGTGGTCGGCCTCGACCCCGGCGAGCCCGGCGGCGGCGAGCCTCTCGACCACCTCGTCGCCGAACACGTACCCGCGGCGGCGCGCCCGGGGGTGGGCCAGGACGCTCACTCCCCCGGCCGCGCGGACGAGCCCGATCGCCCGCTCCGCGTCGAGCGCGTACCGCTCGACGTAGGCGCGGCCGCCCTGCGCGATCCACCGGTGCGTGAACGCCTCGTCCGCGGACTCGATCACGCCCGCCTCCACCATGGCGCGCGCGATGTGCGGGCGCCCGACCGCCTCGCCCCTGGCGAGTGCGCGGACCATGTCCCACGTGACCTCGGCGCCGAGCCCGTTCAGCCGCTCCACCATGCCGCGCGCCCTGGTCACGCGGTCGTCGCGGATCCGGGCCAGCTCGGCGGCCAGCACCGGCTCGGCCGGGTCGAACAGGTAGCCGAGCAGGTGCAGGCTCCGGCCGCCCTCCTTGCACGACAGCTCGATGCCGGGGACGAGCGCCAGGCCCTCTGGGAGGGACGCGGCGGCCTCGTCCCAGCCGGCGACGGTGTCGTGGTCGGTGAGCGCGACGACGTCGACGCCGTTCTCCCGCGCCCGCCGGACGACCTCCGCGGGCGGCCGCGTCCCGTCGGACGCGTCGCTGTGGCAGTGCAGATCGATCCGCATCGCCCCTTGATACCAGCCGCTCAGTCGTCGAGGCGGGGGCTGTGGGCACCGTAGGGGAGGTCGAGGTCCATGCCCGGCTCGCGGAGGTCGAGCAGGGTGAGGCGCTCCACCATGAGAACACCGGCGTCGGCGGGCCACAGCACCGCCCACAGCCAGTTCCCCATCGCCTCGCCGACGTAGGCGGCGCGGTCGGGGCGGTCGCCGACCGCCCACATCGGGACCGTCTGCCCGCAGGTCGCGGCGGGGCCGCCGACGTCCAGCTTCACGTGCGGCGGGCCGCCGTTGAAGGCGGTGCCGGGGTCGGGGCCCGCGAGCCCCGCGTAGTGGGCGCCGAGGCCGATGCCCGGCTCCTCGGCGATCATGACCATGTCGGCGGGGCCGTGCAGCAGGCCCGGCCCGGACACCGCGACGGCGGTCGCGCGGGCACCCGAGCGCTCGTCCCCGACCGTGGCGAAGCCCGTGACGAGCCAGGCGGCCGGAAGCGGCCACGGCGTCCAGACCGGAACCCTCGCGTCCCGCAGGACGACGGACAGCCCCTCGGAGCCGGGGCGGTTGGACGGCTGCCTCGGCAGTACGGCGCCGTGCACGCCGCAGCTCCAGTCGCTGGACCAGAGGCTCGGCGCGGTCAGCGGGCCCGCGCAGCGCGGGCAGGTGGGCTCCGCCCTCATGACTATCCACCCTGCGCGGCGACGTCCCGCCTCGTCAAGGGGCTGGGGGGCCGCCACCCGGAAAGGGGCGACAAAATGGGGTCATGCGAGTGCGCTGCGTGGGCGGGATCGTGCGGGACGGCGAGGGACGGTTCCTGCTGGTCAGGCGCGGTCACCCGCCGGGCGAGGGCCTGTGGTCGATCCCGGGCGGGCGGGTCGGGCCCGGCGAGGGCGACCCGGCCGCGGTCGCCCGCGAGCTGAGGGAGGAGACCGGTCTGGACGTCCTCGTCGGCGCCCTCGCCGGGACGGTGGAGCGTCCCGGGCCGGGCGGCGTCGTCTACGAGATCCACGACTACACGGCCACCGTGGCCGGCGGGACGCTCCGCGCGGGCGACGACGCGTCCGACGTCCGCTGGGTGCCCCCGGGCGAGCTGGACGCCCTCCCGATGACGCCCGGCCTCCTCGACGCCCTCGCCGAGTGGGGCGTCCTATGAGGCGTGCGCCGGTTCCGCGGCCGCCGTCAGCGGCGCCTCGCCGTCGCCGGGCGCGGCGGTGACCCGCCGGATCCGCATCCACCGCGCCAGCCCCACGACGGCGGCCGCGTACAGCAGCATCGGGATGATGTCCGCCACGACGACCTGCCAGGGGACGCCGCCCTGCTCGATGTCGAGCTGGCCGATCGCCGCGGGCCCGAGGAACGCCATCAGGTTGTTGAACACGTGCAGGGCGATGCTGGACTCCAGCCCGCCCGTCCGCACCGCGAGCCAGGCCGCTATCGCGCCGAACGCGAAGATGTCGAGGATTCCCCAGCCCGTGTAGCCGTGCCCGGCCGTGAACAGGGCCGAGCCGACGACGATCCCGGGCCACGGCGTGCGGAACACCACGCTGAAGGCGCGCCCGACGCGGCTCCTGGCGTTCTCCAGGGTGCACGCGCCCACGGCCTGGAGCATCCAGCCGCGGAACGCGTACTCCTCCGCGGCCGACTGGAACGGCACCAGCAGGATGATGACGATGGCCGGGGCGATGAACCGCCCCCACCCGACCCAGTGCTCGTCGCCGCCCGGCTGGTCGTCGATCGCGCCGGCGGCGGCGATCGACGTCCCGTAGGACACGACGCAGAACAGGATCGCCAGGCCCGAGCAGGCGAGGAGCCAGCGCCAGCGCAGCCGCCCCGCGACCGAGGACAGCGTGCCCGGCCGCCGCCGCTGGACGACCCACGCCCCGGCCAGCGTGACCGGCAGGAAGAGCGCCAGCGCCCCGAGGTTGTAGGCCAGGTCGGCCGTCTGGTCGCCGAAGATCGAGTCCACGTCCGCGCCGGAGGTGTCGGGCGCCTCGCCCGTCACCACGACCCGGACGATGATGCCCACGATCATCAGCCCGATGGCCAGGGCCATCCCGAGGACCGCGATCCCGAGGGTCCCCACCAGTGGACGCCACCACCGGTGCACCTCGTTGCGGGCCAGCCGGTGGAACGGGGCCGCCTTGGGCGTCTCGACCGTCCAGGGCCGCTTGGCCGCGTGGACTCCGTACCCGGGAGCGTAGGGACCTGGGTAGGGCGCGCCCGGCGGTTGCGCGGGTGCCCCGTCCCAGTACGGCATTCCGGGCGCGTACCCCTGACCCCGCGGCCGGCCGGGGCCATAGGGCCGCCCGGGGCCATAAGGCTGTTGGGCGCCGGATGCGTGGGGCTGCCCGGTACCGGGGGCCTGGACCGGGTTCGGCGGCGGAGGCTCGGCCTCCGGCATCGGCTGAGGACCGGACGGCCGCGGGTTCCGCTGAGGCTCGCGTCCCAGATCGGGGTCTAGGGGCGCCCAGCCATCGCCGTCCCCTGGTCCTGCCACGTGTGACGCCTCCCGGTAGATCTCGTGTACGTGGGACGAATCGTACGGGTGCTTCAGTTCCCGGGCGGATCGAAGCGCTTCGTCCGCGCCATCCCCGCCGCGCGGCCCTTGGCGGCGACGACGAGCGCCATCTTCCGGGACGCCTCGTCGATCATCTCGTCGCCGAGGCGGGCGGCGCCGCGGCCCTCGCCGAGCGAGTGCTCGTAGGCGTCCAGGATCAGCTCGGCGCGGTCGTAGTCGTCCTGGGACGGGGAGAACACGGCGTTGCCCGCCTCGATCTGGGACGGGTGCAGCACCCACTTGCCGTCGAAGCCGAGGGCGGCGGAGCGCTCGGCGACGCGGGTGAAGGCCTCCACGTCGCGGACGTTGAAGTAGGGGCCGTCGATCGCCTGGAGGTCGTGGGCGCGGGCGGCCATCAGGATGCGCATGAGGATGTAGTGGTAGGCGTCGCCCTCGGTGTAGCCGGGCGGCTGCTCGCCGACGACGAGCGTCTTCATGTTGATCGACGCCATGAGGTCGCCGGGTCCGAGGACGAGGGCCTCCAGCCGGGGCGAGGACGCGGCGATCGCGTCGACGTTGACCATGCCGCGGGCGTCCTCGATCTGCGCCTCGATGCCGATGCGCCCGGCGGGCAGGCCCGTCGCCCGCTCGATCTGGGTGAGCAGGCGGTCGAGCCACTGGACGTGGGAGGCGTCCGACACCTTCGGCAGCATGACCGCGTCGAGGTTGGCGCCCGCGCCCTCGACGACCTCGATCACGTCCCGGTAGGCCCAGTGGGTGTCCAGGTCGTTGACGCGCACCACCCGCGTCCGGCCCGTCCAGTCGCCCTCGTTGAGCGCGGCGACCACGGTCGCGCGGGCGCCCTCCTTGGCCGACGGCGCGACGGCGTCCTCCAGGTCGAGGAAGATCTCGTCGGCGGGCAGGCCCTGCGCCTTCTCGATGAAGCGGGGGTTGCTGCCCGGGACCGCGAGGGTGGTACGTCGTGAGCGCATGGCCCCGGATGCTATCCAGCGGTGTGAGACCCTCGGGGCATGGGTCTGAACAGGGCACTGCTGGAGGAGGCGGCCAAGAAGTCGGGGCTGCTGTGGCTGGACCTGCCCGGCCTGCCCCAGCCGCGCGCCGCCTGGCACGTGTGGCACGGAGGGTCGGCGTACGTGCTGACCGGCGGGGAGGGCGAGCAGCCGCTCCCGGGCCTGCCGGAGGCGGCCCAGGTGACGGTGATCCTGCGCAGCAAGGACAAGGGCGGGCGGCTCCTGACGTTCGTCGCCGACGCCGAGCAGGTCGAGCCGGGCTCGCCGCTGTGGGACGAGGTGGCGCCGGTCCTCGCCAAGGAGCGCCTGAACGCCCGGACCCACGAGGGCCAGGTGGAGACGTGGGCCGCGGAGTCGTGGATCGTCCGGCTCACCCCGGCCGAGGAGGTCCTCGAGGAGGGCGGGGAGTACGCGGCCGTCCGGCCGGTGCCGACGCCCGCCACGACCGCCGGCCCGCCGCCGCGCCTGTACGGCCGCAAACGCCGGCGCGCCGACCGGTAGCCGCCGCGCCGGCGGCCCCTCACATCTCCAGCCGACGCCCCTCCGCGAGGGCCCGCAGCTTGTCCGGGTTGGCCACCAGGTGGACGGCCTGGACCCGGCCGTCCGCGTCGACGTCGGCGCTGACGGCGCTGATCGGCCCGTCCGGGCCCTCCACGATGACCGCCGGGCCGCCGTTGAGCTCGACGGGCCGGATGCGCATGTCCGCCGGGTCGACGCCCTGGTAGGGCTGCCCGCCGATGGCGACGAAGAAGCGGGCCACCTTCTCCGCGCCGTAGATCGCCCGGAGGGGCGCCCGGACCTTGCCGCCGCCGTCGGACCACAGCGCGACGTCGGGCGCGAGGACCTC
The DNA here is from genome assembly GCF_014208105.1 of Actinomadura coerulea. Classification (NCBI taxonomy): domain Bacteria; kingdom Bacillati; phylum Actinomycetota; class Actinomycetes; order Streptosporangiales; family Thermomonosporaceae; genus Actinomadura; species Actinomadura coerulea. The sequence goes on along the minus strand of NZ_JACHMQ010000001.1, from coordinate 7,832,237 downwards.
CATGAGCCGGTTGACGTCGCCGCCGAGGACCGCCTCGAAGAACCGATCGGTGGCGGCGCGCCGCTCGGCGCCGCCGGCCTCGAAGCGGGGCCGCCGCGCCTCCACGTGCCTGCGGGCGCGGGTGCCGAGCTGGCGGACCGACGCCTCGGAGCGGTCCAGCGCCTTGGCGATCTCGGCGAAGGGGTAGCCGAAGGCCTCCTTCAGCACGAAGACGGCGCGCTCGAGGGGGCTCAGCGTCTCCAGGACGACGAGCATGGCCATCGACACCGACTCCGACATCTCGGCGTCCTCGGCGACGTCCGGGGAGGTCAGCATCGGTTCGGGCAGCCACGGCCCGACGTAGGTCTCGCGCCGGACCCGCGCCGAGCGCAGCCGGTCCAGCGCGACGTTGGTGGTGATCCGCACGAGGTAGGCCTTGGGGTCGGCCACGCCGGACCGGTCGCCCGCCGACCAGCGCAGCCAGGCGTCCTGGACGGCGTCCTCGGCGTCGGCCGCCGAGCCGAGCATCCGGTAGGCCACCGCGAACAGCAGGTTGCGGTGCTGCTCGAAGGGCTCTGCGAAGGCGTCGCTCACGGTCCCCCACCCTTTCACGTCCCTTTCGCCCCTCGGACGCCGGGTGAGGGCCGGATGTGACGTACCCGTCCGGATCAGTCGGGAGATCACGGGTAGTGTCCAGGCCATGAGCGGACCTCCGTCGCGGGTGTTCATCGCCCGGCTCGCGGGCGTCGCGGTGTTCGACCCGGCCGGGGACCAGGTCGGCCGGGTCCGCGACGTCGTGGTCGCGCTGCGCCTCGCGCCGCGTCCGCCGCGCGCGCTCGGGCTGGTGGTGGAGGTCGCCTCGCGCCGCGCGGTGTTCCTGCCGATCACGCGGGTCACCGTGATCGAGGCGGACGCGGTCGTCTTCGACGGGCGGCTGAACATGCGCCGCTTCCAGAAGCGGGAGTCGGAGACGCTGGTGATCGCCGAGATGCTGGACCGGACCGTCCGGTTCCGCGACTCCGGCGAGGCCGCCTTCGTCGTGGACGTGGCGATGGAGCCGACCCGGACCCGCGACTGGCTCGTCACCAAGGTCGCCGTCCGCCGCCGGACGGGCCGGGGCCTGCGCAAGCGCGGCGAGAGCATGGTCGTGAGCTCGGACGCCGTGGAGGGGTTCTCGGCCGTCGAGCACGGGCAGGGCGCGGCCGGGCTGATCGCCGCGTTCGAGCGGATGAAGCCCGCCGACCTCGCCACGATCGTGCACGAGCTGCCGGAGAAGCGGCGCACCGAGGTCGCCGTCGCGCTGGACGACGAGCGGCTCGCCGACGTCCTGGAGGAGCTGCCCGAGGACGACCAGATCGAGATCCTCGGCAAGCTCGGCGTGGACCGCGCCGCCGACGTCCTGGAGGCGATGGGCCCCGACGACGCCGCCGACCTGCTCGGCGACCTGCCGACCGAGCAGCGCGAGCAGCTGCTGACGCTGATGGAGCCGCGCGACGCGGCCCCCGTCCGGCGGCTGCTCACCTACCCCGACCAGTCGGCGGGCGGCCTGATGACGACCGATCCGGTCATCGTCCCGCCGGACGCGACGGTCGCCGAGGCGCTCGCCGTGATCCGCCGTCCCGACCTGAACCCGGCGCTGGCGGCGCAGGTGTACGTGTGCCGGGCGCCGACCGCGACGCCGACCGGCCGCTACCTCGGCACGGTGCACTTCCAGAAGCTGCTGCGCGAGCCGCCGCCGACGCTGGTCAGCGGGATCGTCGACACCGAGCTGGACCCGCTGCGCCCCACCATGTCGCTGGAGGCCGTCGCGATGTTCCTGGCCACCTACAACCTGGTCGCGGGCGCGGTCGTGGACGAGAACGGGCACCTGCTGGGCTCGGTGACGATCGACGACGTCCTCGACCACCTGCTGCCGGAGGACTGGCGGGAGGCCGCGATGGAGGCGGCAGCCGAGGAGACCGCCGATCCCGAGGAAGAGGCTCTGCGGGGGACGACATGACGACGACACGCCAGATGGCCTCGCGCCTGGACCAGCCGAGGGAGCTCCGCCGGACGCTGCTGCCGCGCCCCCACTACGATCCCGAGTCGTTCGGGCGGCTGTCGGAGCGGATCGCGCGGTTCCTGGGAACGGCCCGGTTCCTCGTGTACATGACCGTGTTCGTCACCGTGTGGATCGGGTGGAACCTGCTGGTGCCGTCGTGGCTGAGGTGGGACCCGTACCCGTTCATCTTCCTGACGCTGATCCTGTCGCTGCAGGCCTCCTACGCGGCGCCGCTGATCCTGCTCGCCCAGAACAGGCAGGACGACCGGGACCGCGTCCAGTACGAGCAGGACCGGTCGCGCAACGACCGCAGCATCGCCGACACCGAGTACCTCACCCGCGAGATCGCGGGGCTGAGGGTCGCGATGAGCGAGGTCGCCACCCGCGACTTCCTGCGCTCGGAGCTCCAGCAGATGATCAGGGAGATGGACGCCAAGAAGCCCGTCCCCTAGGCCCCCTCGTCGGCGAGCTTGTCCAGGATGTGGCCGAGGGTGCGCAGGTCGGGCTCCTCCAGCCGGCTCAGGACGTGGTCGCGGACGCCCTGCCGGTAGGTGGGGGCGGCCTCGGCGAGCCGCGCCCGGCCCGCGTCGGTCAGGACGGCGAACAGGCCCCGCGCGTCGCTCGCGCAGGACTGCCTGCCCACCAGCCCGTCCCGCTCCAGCCGGTCGACCAGCCGCGTCAGGCCGCTGCGCGACAGCAGCACCCGGTCGGCGAGGTCGTTCATCCGCAGCCGCCCGTCCGGCGCCTCGCCGAGGTGCATCAGCACCTCGTAGGACCCGAGCGCGAGGTCGTGGCGGGCCGTCAGGTCGGCCTGCAGCCGGCGGGAGATCTGCGCCTGGGCGCGCAGCATGGTCCGCCACACGATCAGCTCGGCGGCGGCCGAGGCGAGGTCGGTGGTCACGGACCGATGGTAGGACGGGCGGGCCGCCCGCGCGATGGACGCGCGCGCCGCGCGTACCGGTCGTGTGAGGACGGACACCCTGATTAGCAGGTTGGCGCGTCGGGTTCATACCATGGACGCATGGCCTCCCTTCTGACGACCGAGCGGGTGAACGCGGCTCTCGCCACGGTGCTCGATCCCGAGATCCGCAAGCCCATCACCGAGCTCGACATGGTCAAGAGCATCGACATCGACGCGGACGGCGCCGTCCGCGTCGGCGTCTACCTGACCGTGGCCGGGTGTCCGATGAAGGACACCATCACCAGGAACGTCACGGAGGCCGTGTCCAAAATCGACGGAGTGTCCTCGGTGCGCGTCGACCTCGACGTGATGAGCGAGGAGCAGCGCAAGGACCTGCAGACCAAGCTGCGCGGCGGGCAGCCCGCCAAGGAGATCCCGTTCGCCCGGCCGAACTCGCTGACCAAGGTGTACGCGGTGGCGAGCGGCAAGGGCGGCGTCGGCAAGTCGTCGGTGACGGTGAACCTCGCCGCCGCGCTCGCCGCCCAGGGCCGCAAGGTCGGCGTCGTGGACGCCGACATCTACGGCCACTCGGTGCCGCGGATGCTGGGCGTGGACACCTCGCCCACCAAGGTCGAAGACATGATCATGCCGCCGACCGCGCACGACGTGAAGGTGATCTCGGTCGGCATGTTCACCGCCGGGAACCAGCCGGTCGTGTGGCGGGGGCCGATGCTGCACCGCGCGCTGCAGCAGTTCCTCGCGGACGTGTACTGGGGCGACCTCGACATCCTGCTGATGGACCTGCCGCCCGGCACCGGCGACATCGCGATCTCCGTCGCGCAGCTGCTGCCGTCCGCGGAGATCCTCGTCGTCACCACCCCGCAGCAGGCCGCCGCCGAGGTGGCCGAGCGGGCCGGGGCGATCGCCGCGCAGACCCACCAGCAGGTCGTCGGTGTGATCGAGAACATGTCCTACCTGGCGTGCGCCCACTGCGGTGAGCAGCAGCACATCTTCGGCGAGGGCGGCGGCCAGACGGTCGCGGACGCGCTGACGAAGACGCTCGGGACCCGCGTCCCCATGCTCGGCCAGGTGCAGATCGACCCGCGCCTGCGCGAGGGCGGCGACAACGGCGTCCCGCTGGTGCTCTCCGACCCCGACGCCGGGGCGGCCAAGGAGCTGCGCACGATCGCCGACAAGCTCGCGGGCCGCAGCCGCGGCCTCGCCGGCATGGCCCTCGGCATCAGCCCCAAGGGCCGCTGACCACCGCCCGCCCGGGGCCTCCCCGGGCGGGCGCCCGCCGCCGGGCGGAGCCGGCGGCGGCGCCGCGGCCCCGGCGGGCGGCGCGGCGGAGGTTCAGGTCGCCTCGTTGTCGAAGGGCGGCTTCTCGCTCGGGTCGAGGCCCGCGGCCGACGTCGCGTACGAGGGCGCGTCGTCGAAGATGCCCGGGTCGTTCTTCAGGTAGGTGTCGCCGTCCTCGAACAGGTGCTTGCGGACGAACGTCTTCGGGTTGAGGTCGTTGAGGTCGAAGTCCTTGAACTCCGGGCCGAGGCCCTCCTGAAGGTCGGCCTTGGCGCTGTTGGCCATCTCGCGGAACTGCCGCAGCATCCGGCCGGCCTGCCCGGCGACCTGCGGCAGCTTGTCGCCGAAGATGACCAGGGCGAGGACGACGAGCACCGCCATCTCACCGAGTCCGACGTCGAACAACCCGTCCTCCACACACACGGCAGGCCGCGGCGCGACCGCCTGCACACGACCCGAAGGGGACCGGCCCAGAGACGGGCCGGTCCCCCCAGCGTATCCCCAGCCCGGATGAACCGGACTTGAACATCTCTGCCCTAGTCGGAGGTCAGGGTCACCTGGGCGGTGGCCTCCTTGCCGCCCCGCTGGTAGGTGAGGGTGACGCGGTCGCCCGGCGCGCGGCTGCGGATCTGGGCGATCAGGTCGGTGGCGTCCTCGATCGGCTTGTCGTCGACCTTGGTGATGACGTCGCCGGGCTTGAGGCCCGCCTTGTCCGCCGGGCCGCCCCTCGTCACCGGGTCCTGCCCGTTGACCGGCTGCGGCATGATCCGGGCGCCGCCCTCCTGGTAGCGGGGGTCGGGCAGCACGCCGAGCTTGGCCTGCTTGACCGTGCCGGTCCGGATGATCTCCTCGGCGATCCGCTTGCCCTGGTTGATCGGGATCGCGAAGCCGAGGCCGATGCTGCCACTCTGCTGCTCCCCGCCGAGCGACTGGCCGCCGAGCGTCGCGATCGCGGTGTTGATGCCGATCACGCGGCCCTTGGCGTCCACCAGCGGTCCGCCCGAGTTGCCCGGGTTGATCGCGGCGTCGGTCTGGATGGCGTTGAGGTAGGACGCGTCGCCGCCGCCGCCCTCGCCCCGCGTGGGCACGGCCCGGTTCAGCGAGCTGACGATGCCGGTGGTGACCGAGCCCTGCAGGCCGAGCGGCGAACCGATCGCGATCACCGGGTCGCCGACGGCGATGGCGCTGGAGTCGCCGACCGGCAGCGGCGGCAGCGAGTGCTGGCCCTCGGGCTTGAGCACCGCGACGTCCGAGCTCGGGTCGGCGCCCTTGATCGTGGCGGGCAGCGTCTTCTTGTCGTTGAAGACGATCTGGATCTGGCCGCCACCGCCGCCCCCGCCGGAGGCGACGTGGTTGTTGGTGATGACGTAGCCGCCGTTGACGATGAAGCCGGTGCCGCCGATCTCCCCCTGCGCGGACTGCACGCGGATCATCACGACGCTCGGCAGCGCCCGCTGCGCGACGCCCGCGACCGAGTCCGGCGGACGGTTCTGCACCTTGGTGTCGTTGCTGTCGCTGCCGCCGAGGTTCACCGAGCCGGAGTCGTCGGACCCGCCGGTGGCGATCACGCCGATCCCGGCGCCGACGGCCCCGGCCACCAGCGCGACGATCAGCGCGACCACGGCGAGGAGGCCGAGGCCCGGCCCGCCGCGCGACGACGACGGGGGCGCGGGGACGGGAGCCCAGTTGGGCCCGGTGCCGCCGGGCGGCATCCCGTACCCGGCCAGCGGGCGCGGTCCCGGGCCGCCGGGCGGCGGCGGGCCGGGCGGCGCGGGCGGCGGTCCCATCGGCGGGCGGCCGTGGGCGGGCGGCGGCGGGCCCTGGTGGGACTGCTGCGGCCAGCCCCCGTACGGGGCGCCCTGCGCGGCCCTCGGGTCCTGGTTGGGCGGCACGAACCCGGGCCGCATCCGGTCGTCGGGCGCCTCCACGGGCGGCTTGTCGAGCGGGACGGGCGGCGGCGGCTGCGGCATGTCGCGCGGCGGGGCGTCCTGCAGCGGCACCTCCCGCGGCACGTCCGCGGCGGCCCCGGAGAGCACGTCCTCGCTGGTGTCGGGCGGCCCGCCGAGCGAGTCGGGGGGCGCGAAGCCCCCGGCCACCAGGCGGTCGCCCTTCTCGCCCGAGTCGCGCCCGTCGCCGCTCGCGGGGGCGGTCCCGGCGCCGTCCTCGTCGCGGGCGGATCCGGGCTCGGGGTCGTCGGCCTCGGGCTCGTCCGCCGGCTGCTCCACGGGGATCCCCTGGTCGGTCACCGTCTCGGGAGGAGCCGCCGCCTCCTGCCGCTCAGGCTCCTGCCCGGGGACGACGTCGTCGTCCTCCGACGGCGCCCTCACCGGGCCGCGGTTGTCTTCCGTCATCCCCATCTCTCCTACCGAGCATGGTCCTCGTTATCGGTGCTCATGCTGCCGCGCGGGGCATGTGGCGAGCATAAGACTCGCCGCCAATACCCATATCTCGGGTCAATCGAACGGATTCGCCGCAGAGGCCAGGCGCCGGGCACCGCGGGAGAGGCGCGTCAGGAACGGCGCGGGGTCGCGCGGCATGTTCAGCGCCACCGCCGTGGCCGTGCTCTGCGGAGCGTCCGTCACGACGGTGTAGACGTAGCCGTTCCCGCCGGACACCGCCCAGCGCCTCAGGGACTCGCGGCGGTACACCGTCCGGCCCCGCCGGACGGTCCGCTGCCAGCCCGCCATGCCGCGCTCGTCGAGGGTGCCGCGCTGCACGAACACCGAGACGGCGGCGAGGCCGTCGGAGTAGCTGAGGTGCAGGGTCCCGCCGCCGTGCTCGCGACGGGCCTCGTAGAGGGTGAGCCGCCCCGGCAGGCCCTCCGGTACGGGCCAGCCGCGCCCGCGCAGGCCGGCGAGGCCGGAGCGGTCCAGCCGCTCGCCCCACGCGCCCGCGGCGCGGGCGCCGGCGGACTCCACCGGGCCGTCCGCGCTCGCCCCCGGGAAGCGGGAGATCCCGCCGAGGGGGCGGCCGAGCGGGGACGGCTCGGCGGGCGACGGGGTGAAGCTGATCTCGGTGAAGCCGGTGGTGATCACCGGGCGGCCGGTGGCGTCGATCAGCTCGCGGTGCAGCATCAGGCCGGTGTCCCGGTCGATCCAGAAGCGCCCGGCGGGGCTGCCGTCGGCGCGGCGCGCCTCGACGACGCGGGCGGGACGGCCGCAGACGGAGGCGTCCGGGGCGCGGACCACCGCGTAGTTGCCGGTCAGCAGCGCCAGGGTCGCGGGCGTGAAGCCGGTGGTGTCCCCGGCGGAGGACTCGGGCCGGTACCCCTCGCCGCTCGGCCCCGACCGGTACCGGATGCCCGCGCCCGGCGTGTGCGACACCACGACGCGGGAGGTGGCGGCCCGGCCGCCGCCGCGGGTGGTGAGGAACCGCCGGCCCTCGTAGGGGACGCGGCGGGCCGCGTCCGCGGCTGCGCGCAGCAGCCCGACGGCGCCCGGGTCGGTACGGGCGCGGCGGACGGGGGCGGGGTCGCCGGCGAGCGCCCCGGCCAGCGCGAGGGCGCCCGCGAGCCCGCCTGCCAGGACGGCGCCGCGGCGGCACCGCCCGGGCGGGGCCGCCCGCCTCACGGCCCCGGGGAGACCTGGACCTGGTTGACCGGGTCGGTGAGCGGATCGGTCATCGGCGCGTCGCCGGACGTGAGCGCGTGCTCGACCGCGAACCGGTCGAAGGCGGGCGTCACGGCGGGGCTGTCCTGACGGCCGCCCGCCACGTAGGAGGCGGTGCCGAGGCCGAGGAACAGGGTGGCGGCGCCGACCACGAGGTAGCGGCGCCGGGGCGGGACGCGGATCGCGGCCGTGTGCCCGACCGGGCGGTCGTCGCGCGGGCGGACGGCGTGCGGGGCCCTGACGGGGCGGGCCGATGATCGGATCGGCCGGGAGGGGTGCCGGGGGCGCGAACCCGCGTGCGGCACGGCGGATTTGGGCGATGCGCCGGATACGGGCGCGTCAGGGGCCACGGGGACGTCGGGCAGACCCGACAGCTCGGGCAGGGTGCGCAGCCGGCTCAGGAAGTCGGGAGACGGCAGGTCGTCGGTGCCGTCGGTCGCCGGCAGCTCCGACAGGCCCCGCAGCCGCCCCTTCAGCTTGCGCAGCTGGTCGGCCTCCTCGCGGCAGCGGGCGCATCCCGCGAGATGGGCGTGGGCGCGCTCGCGCTCCTCGTCCCCCAGCTCACCGTCGACCAGCGCGGTCAGACGCTCCCCCAGACAACTCACGCCGCCTCCGTCGATTCCGTTCGGTCAGGCGCGCGGTCCCGCCCCGCGCGCGGTGCACAGCTTTACACGCCCTCCGGCAGCGGCCGGGCACCGCCCGCCGCGTGCACTCCCCCGGGCTCGCCCTCGAAGGCCGCGTCGGCGGGCTGGTAGTCGTTCCTGGTCCCGGGCCGGCGCCGGGTGGGCGCGCGGTGCTCCAGCGCCGACCGCAGCTGCGCCCGCCCCCGGTGGATGCGGCTGCGCACGGTGCCGAGCTTGACGCCGAGGGTCGCGGAGATCTCCTCGTAGGACAGCCCCTCGATGTCGCACAGCACGACGGCGGCGCGGTAGTCGGGGGCCAGCGCGTCGAGCGCGGCCTGGACGTCGGCGTCGAAGTTGTTGTCGTCGAACGCCTGCGCCGGGGTCGGCTCGCGGCCCTGGAGGCGTTCCGCGGCGTCGTCGGCGAGGCCCTCGAAGCGGATGCGCTGGCGGCGCCGGGCCATGTCGAGGAACAGGTTCGTGGTGATCCGGTGCAGCCAGCCCTCGAACGTGCCCGGCGTGTAGTTCGACAGCGAGCGGAACACGCGGACGAAGACCTCCTGCGTGAGGTCCTCGGCGTCGTGCTGGTTGCCGGTGAGGCGGTAGGCCAGACGGTAGACGCGGGCCGAGTGCTCGCGGACGACCTCGTCCCAGGACGGCGGCGCCCATTCCGCTTCGGGTGCGTTCTCTCGGGTGCGAGCGGCGTTTCCCAGACCCTGCCTGGCGCCGACCCCCACAGCGCTTCTGAAACTGAGTGCTGCGACTCCCATGGTGCCGGGCTGTTCCTCTCTCGTGAGCCAAGGTCTCGCCTTGGAACGGCACGGTCTCGCCTGGGCTGGGGCGGTTCTGATACCGACTCGGTGCTTGCCTGTGTTGGTAACAACGCACTGAAACGCCAGTTGGTTCCCCTGCAGCGATATGGTCTTTCCAGCATGAGCCATGCGGGGGTCCCACGAGGAGGCAGCCATCGACGCCATTGAGGCCACCCGGGCCTATGTGGAGGATTACCTCCCCGAGGACGAGCCGCTCCTGAACGCCAGGCGGCGCGGCCAGGAGGTCGGCGCCATGCCGATCGGCCCGGCCGGGGGCGCGGCGCTGCGCTTCATCGCCACGCTGATCGGCGCGCGGACGGTCGTGGAGGTCGGTTCGGGCTGCGGCGTGTCCGGCGTCTACCTGATGCGGGGCATGCCGAAAGAGGCGGTGCTGACCAGCGTCGACATCGAGCCGGAGCACCAGCGGCTGGCCAAGCAGGCCTACCGTGAGGCGGGCCTGTCCGGCTTCCGCACCCGGATGATCATCGGCCCGGCGCTGGAGGTGCTGCCGCGCCTCACCGACGGCGCCTACGACATGGTGTTCTGCGACGCGGCGAAGCGGGAGTACCCCGAGTACCTGGTGGACGCGCTCCGGCTGCTGCGGCCGGGCGGCGTCGTGGCGTTCGACAACGCGCTCTGGCACGACCGGGTCGCCGACCCCGACCGGCGCGACCCCGACACCGAGGCCATCCGCGAGGTGCATCGCATGATCCGCGAGGACGACCGGCTCGTCCCGCTGCTGATGCCGGTGGGCGACGGCCTGCTCTGCGCCGTCAGGCGTGACTGAGGACGTCGAGCGCGACCGGGCCGCCGCGGAGGCGTTCGCGGTCCGGGTGCGCGTCACCTGGCGCGGGATGTGGCGCGCCGCCGCGTTCCTGATCCTGTTCCTGGCGTCGGCGGCCTTCGTCGCGGGCGGCGCGACGCGCGGCGCGGACGCCGCCGGCGTCGCGGTCACGGTGCTGGGGGTGGCGGGGCTCGGCCTGTTCGGGGCGGGTCTGCTGGTGTCGGCCGGGGCGATGCTGTCGCGGCGGCCCGTCCTGGAACTCGACGCGGGCGGGGTCCGGCGTCCCGCGCGCTGGCCGCTGCCGCGCCGCTCCGGGCGGACGCTGCCCTGGGACGACGTCGCGGCGATCACGGCGCTGCGGCGCGGCGTCGGCGGCACCCGCCGCGGCGAGCAGGACTACCTGGTGTTCCTGCCCACCCCGGAGCTCGCGGAGATGGCGCGCACGTCCGAGCGGGCGCCGCTGGTGGCGCTGACGATGCGGGACGTGCCCGCCACGGAGGCGGCCGTCCCGTGGTGCTTCGCGGTCGAGGCGGGCTGGGACGCGACGCTCCCTGAGATCGTCAGGCAGGCCCGGCGGCGGCGCCGCGTCCCGGTGATCGACCGCCGGAACAGGTAACAGGTGACCGGCGGGCCCGGTCAGGCCGTCAGCCAGTCCAGCAGGAGGCGCGCGCCGTAGCCGGTGGCGCCGCGGGTGATCTCGGCGTCCTCGGAGGTGGAGCGGCCGGGCCCGGCGATGTCGAGGTGCGCCCAGGGCCGCCCGCCCGCGAACTCGCGCAGGAACAGCGCCGCCGTGATCGAGCCGCCGCCGTAGCCGCCGCGCCCGATGTTGTTGACGTCGGCGACGTCGGAGTCGATCGCGGCGCGGTACTCCTCCACGAGCGGGAGCCGCCACACGGGCTCGCCGGCGGCCGCCCCGGCCCGGGTGAGCTCCTCGGCGAGCGCGTCGTCGCTCGCGAACAGGGCCGCGTGCTTCAGGCCGAGCGCGACCTTGGCGGCCCCGGTCAGCGTGGCGACGTCCACCACCGCGTCGGGGTCGAGCCGGGCGTCGGCGTAGGCGAGCGCGTCGGCGAGGACGAGCCGCCCCTCGGCGTCGGTGTTCAGCACCTCCGACGTCGTCCCGCCGTAGTGGGTGATCACGTCGCCGGGGCGCATCGCCGAACCGGACGGCATGTTCTCGGCCGCGGCGACCAGACCGGTGACGCGGGCGCGGACGCCGAGGGCCCGCAGCGCGCTCATCACGGCGATGACGGCGGCGCCGCCCGCCATGTCGGTCTTCATCGTCTTCATGCCCTCGTTCGGCTTCAGCGACAGGCCGCCGCTGTCGAACGTGATGCCCTTGCCGACCAGGACGACATGGCGCGGGGAGGACCCCCCGGCGTCTCCCGGGTCGTAGGCGAGCTCGATCAGCCGGGGCGGGCGGGCCGAGCCGCCGCCGACGGCGAGCAGGCCGCCGAACCCCTCGTCCGCCAGCTCCTTCTCACCCCGCACGCGGACGGTGAGGCCGGACTCGCCGGCGACGCGCTCGGCCTCGGCGGCCAGCCACGACGGGTCCTTCTCGCCGGAGGGGGTGTTGGCCAGGTCGCGGGCGAGGGCGGTGGCCCGTGCCCGCGCGGTGCCGAGCTCGATCGCCGGGGCGTCGGCCCCGGGGCCGGCCTCGGTCAGCACCGCGAGGGTGCCGAGCGCCTTCTTCGGCGGCGCGGCGCCGATCCTGAACTCGTAGGAGGCGAGCAGCGCGCCCTCGACGAAGGCGGCGAGGTCGCCGTCCGGGACGCCCGCGACGAGCGCCGTGCGCCCCCTGCCGCGGCGGGCCAGCGCGGCGCCCGCCCTGCGCAGGTCGGCCGGGGCCGCCTCGCCCACGCCGTACAGGAGCAGCTCCCGCACCCGGTCGCCGACGCGGACCTGCGTGGCGACGATCTCACCGGGCTCGCCCTTGGCCTGGTGCAGCGCGAGCAGCTCGTCCAGCGTGAAGGGGAGGGAGGCCGCCACCTCCGCCGCCGGGGCGGCGGGGCCGGACCGGACGGGCACCGCCACCACCTCGGCCCCGAGGTCGACCGCGGTCTGCGACACGGTGCCGCCGGCGCCGTGGATGCGGGTCTCGATGGGCATGGCGGTGGTCCCCCCTGGTCGTGCTGAAACGGTCACAGAAATGGCAAGGGCCCCGGCGTCGACGCCGGGACCGTCACCAGAAGGCCGGGATGGCCGGGGCCGTCAGCCCACGACGTCCTTGAGGGCCTCGCCGAGCTCCTTGGCCTCGTCGGCGTTGAGCTCGACCACGAGGCGGCCGCCGCCTTCGAGGGGGACCCGCATGACGATTCCGCGTCCCTCCTTGGTCACTTCGAGCGGACCGTCTCCCGTCCGCGGCTTCATCGCCGCCATGCGTGCATCCCCTTCCTAAGTAGGGCCGCGGCCTCGCACACCTCTGGCCGCGTGGCCGCGTGTCGCATCCGCGTCATCAGTAGTGGTCCATTATCTCGTCTTCCGGGCGCGAAGTGGTAACGATCAGCCTCCAGATCGGCAGCCGGGGCGCCCGGACGCAGGTCGCGGGCCTCCTCGGGCGTCCGGATCGGCGGGAGCCGGACGGCCGCTCCTCCCGCTCGGCGGGGCGCCCCGCCGGGCGGGACCGCCCTTGCCCAGGGCGCCGGTGTTCGTCGAAGGTGGCCTGGGGAAGATCTACCGAGGACCGAGAGGACGACGATGTCTGAGACCGTGCTCTACGACGTGACGGACGCAGTGGGGACAATCACACTCAACCGTCCCGACGGGATGAACTCGCTGACCGTCGAGATGAAGGAGGCCCTGCGCGCGGCGGTGGTGCGGGCCGCCGCCGACCCGGCCGTCCGCGCGGTCGTCCTGACGGGCGCGGGACGGGCGTTCTGCGCGGGCCAGGACCTGCGCGAGCACGGCGACAACCTCGCCGCGGGCCGCGGCCTGGACGACACCGTCCGCAAGCACTACAACCCGATCGTTCTGGCGATCGCGGGCATGCGCAAGCCGGTCGTGGCGGCGGTGAACGGCGTCGCGGCGGGCGCGGGCGCGTCGCTGGCGTTCGCGTGCGACCTGATCGTGGCGTCCGACAAGGCCCGGTTCGCGACCGCGTTCACCGGGATCGGCCTCGCTCCCGACAGCGGCATGTCGTGGACCCTCCAGCGCCTCGTCGGCCGCGCCAAGGCCGCCGAGCTGCTGCTGCTGGGCGAGCCGGTGAAGGCTCCGGAGGCCCTGGAGCTGGGGCTGGTGACGCGGGTCGTCCCGGCCGACGAGCTGGCCCCGGCGTCGATGGAGCTGGCGCGCCGCCTCGCGTCCGGCCCGACGGCCTCCTACGGCGCGGTGAAGGCGGCGCTCGACCACGCCGCGACCCACGACCTCGCGTCCGCGCTCGAACGCGAGGCGGAGCTCCAGGACGAGTGCGAGAAGACGAGCGACCACCACAACGCGACCGAGGCGTTCCTGAAGAAGCGGCAGCCCGTCTTCGAAGGCCGCTAGGTCCTCGGGCTGCCCCTGGGGTGAGGGTGGGGGCTTCCCCCGCATCGAGTGGGGAGGCCGCGCCAATGTGAGCGAGGGGTGCCCGGCGGTTTGCTGGACGGCATGACGCAGACAGCCGCCGCATCCCTCGCCGAGCAGGTCCACGACCATGTCGCCGTCGCGCGCGACGTCGTCAGGTCCTACGGGGCGGGCGAGAACGAGGTGACCGCCCTGCGCGGCGTCTCGGCGGCCTTCCCCCGGGGCCGGTTCACCGCGATCATGGGGCCGTCCGGCTCGGGCAAGTCGACGTTCCTGCACTGCATGGCCGGGCTCGACACCGTGACCTCCGGCTCGATCATGATCGGGGACGTGGACATCACCCGGCTGTCGCGGACCCGGCTGACCAGGCTGCGCCGCGACCGGCTCGGATTCGTGTTCCAGTCGTTCAACCTGCTGCCGATGCTGACGGCGGAGGAGAACATCCGGCTGACCGGGCGCCTGGGGAACCGGCGCGCCGACCGGGAGTGGTTCGACACGATCGTGGACTCGCTCGGGCTGCGGGACCGGCTGGCGCACCGGCCGAGCGAGCTGTCGGGCGGGCAGCAGCAGCGGGTCGCGGTGGCGCGGGCGCTGCTGACCCGGCCGGAGGTGCTGTTCGCCGACGAGCCCACCGGCAACCTCGACTCCCGGTCGGGCGCCGAGGTGCTGGGCTTCCTGCGCCGCGCGGTGGACGCCTACCGGCAGACGGTGATCATGGTGACGCACGATCCGGCGGCCGCCGCGCACGCCGACCGCGTGCTGTTCCTCGCCGACGGGCTGATCGTGCACGAGCTGCCCGCGCCGACGATCGACGGCGTCCACGCCGTGATGCGCCGGATGGAGGGCTGACGGTCATGTGGCTCATCGCTCGCCGCTCCTTCGCCGAGAGCTGGACGCGGCTGGCCGCCACGCTGCTGGCGGCGGTGTTCTCCATCGGGCTGATCGCGGGCGCCCTGCAGTTCACGCTGCGGGCGCAGGAGGCGGTGTCGGGCAGCGACGCCAGCGAGTACTCCCGCGCGGACGTGCTCGTCCAGGGCGGCTCGGCCGACCCCGACGACCCGTACTCGGCGCCGGACGGCCGGGTCGCGCTCGGCGCCGTGGCGGGACGTCCCGGCGTCGCGGCGGTCGCGGGCGACGCGTCGGTCCCGGTGACCGCGAGCGGCGCCGACGGCGAGCCGATCCTGCCGCCCGCCGGGGCGGGGACGGCGCTCCGCCCGTGGACTCCCGACGGCCGCCTCAACCCCTACCGCCTGGAGTCGGGCCGCGGGCCCGCCGCCGACGGCGAGGTCGCCGTCACGAGGCACGTCGCCCGCGCGGGCGGGCTCGGCGTCGGCGACACCCTGAAGGTGCTGCTCCCGCGGCAGAGCCGGGACATGAAGATCGTCGGCATCGTCACCGTGCGGGGGCACGGCTCCGTCGCGAGCGGCGACCTGGTCCTGGCGCCCCCCGGGACCGTCGCGCGGGAGGCGGGCCTTCCGGCGGGGACGTGGCAGAGCGTCTGGGTCAAGGCGTCCGGCGGGTCGGTGCCCGGACTCCGCGCCGCCCTCGCCCGCGACCTCGGGAAGGGCGTCACCGTCCGGACGGCGGCGGAGGTCCGCGATGCCCAGTCGGCCGACCTGCGGGGCGCCGGGGCGTCGATCGGCGGCGCCATCGGCATGCTCTCGTCCGTCGCGGTGTTCGTGGGGCTGTTCGTGGTCGCCAACACGTTCGGCACGCTCGTCCGGCAGCGGACCCGGCGGCTCGCGCTGCTCAGCGCGATCGGCGCGACGCCCCGGCAGATCAGGCGGCTGATCCGGTTCGAGGCCCTCGCCCTCGGCGCCGTCGCCTCCGCCGGCGGCGTGGCCCTCGGCTTCCCGGTGTCGGCCCTGCTCACGCACCTGTTCGCCGAGGACGGCTTCGACATCTCCGCCGCCGACGCGCAGTACGGCTGGATCGCGCTGGCGGTCCCCGCCGCGGCGGGAATCCTCGTCACCCAGCTCGCGGCCCGGCGCGCCGCGCGCCGCGCCTCGAAGATCTCCCCGATGCAGGCGCTGCGCGCCGCGAGCACCGAGACGGCGGGCCGCCGCTGGCCGCGCGTCCTCGGCGCCCTGGCGGTGTTCGCCTGCGCCTGGATCTTCTTCGGGGGCGTCTTCGGGATCCGCTCCGAGGAGCCGCCCGGCCCCGAACGCACCGCCGGCACCAGCGCGATGGTCCTCATGGGCTGCATGACGACCGTGGCGGCGCTCGCCGTCCTCGCCCCGTTCTTCGTCGGCCCCCTCGGCGGCCTGGTCGGCCGCGTCGGGACGGCCGTGAGCGGCGAGGCCGGCCGGCTCGCCCGCGCCACCATCACCCGCAGCCCGCGCCGCGTCTCGTCCGCCGCGTCCTCCCTGATGCTCGGCGTCGCGCTGGTCGCCTCGACGGCGATGATCGTCCTGTCGGTGGACGCGCGGTTCGCCGAGACCGGCCGGGAGGTGATGCGGGCCGACCACGCGATCACCGCGACCGGGATGACCTCGGACGGGCAGGCGCCCCTCCCGCGCGACGCCGCCCGCAAGGCCGCCGCCGTGCCCGGCGTGTCCGCCGCGGCGGCGCTCACGATGGCGCAGGTCAAGCTCGTCTCTCCCCCGCCCAGGAGGCCGTCGCCGGAGGAGGCCCCGGAGCCGGTCTACCTCACCGTCACGGGCGCCGACCAGAACGCGGTGCCGTCGGTGCTGAGGCTCGGCGGGCGCCTCCCCCGCCTCGGCGACGGCCAGATCGCCCTCACCTCCACGGTCATGAAGGGCCAGAAGATCAAGAAGGGGCAGCGGATCACGGTGCGCGGCACCCGCGGCAGGGTCGCGCTCACCGTCGCCGCCGCCTACCACGACCCGTCCCACCTGTTCGCCGACCAGGCCCTCGTCTCGGACGCGACGATGGAGCGGCTCGACCCCACCGCGCCCGCGCAGGTGGTGCTCGTCAGCGGAGGCGCCGAGCAGGCCCTGTCCCGCGCGTTCAAGGACGCGCCGGGCCTCAAGGTGGTCGACAGGGCCGGCTACGTGAAGACGGCGTCCGACGCGATGACCAAGGGGATGAGCGTCATCTACGGGTTCATCGGCATGGCGCTCGTCCTCGCCCTCTTCGGCATGGCGACCACGGTGTCGATGAGCGTCGGCGAGCGGACCCGCGAGTTCGGCCTGCTCGGCGCCGTCGGCGCGACGGCGGCGCAGATCCGCTCGATCGTCCGCTGGGAGGCCGCGACGGTCGTCCTGCTCGGCAGCCTCCTCGGCCTGGGCACCGCACTCGGCACGGCGACCCTGCTGCACGTCGCCACGGGCAGCTCGTTCCTCGCCCCGAACGCCCCCTGGTGGCTGTACGCGGCGGTCGTCACCGGCGCCGCCGCCGTCACCTTCGCGGTCTCAGCCCTCCCCGCAAGGAGAGCCGTGGCCATCGCGTCGACGCGTTAAGCCCCGCCGTGGCGGTGGCAGCCGGTGAGGTGGTCGTCTACTAGGCCGCAGGCCTGCATGAGGGCGTAGGCGGTGGTGGGGCCGACGAAGCGGAAGCCGTGCTTCTTCAGTTCCTTGGCGAGGGCCTTGGAGGCGTCGGTGTAGGCGGGGACGTCGGCCATGTCGGTGTAGGACGGGGAGTCGGGGTCGGCGTAGCGCCAGGCGGTGGCGGCGAGGCCGCCGGGCAGGTCGAGGGCCGCGCGGGCGTTGGCGATCGTGGCGTCGATCTTGGCGCGGTTGCGGACGATGGCGGCGTCGGCCATCAGGCGCTCGACGTCGCCCGGCCCGAAGGCCGCGACCTTCTCGGGGTCGAAGCCGCAGAACGCGGCGCGGAAGCCCTCGCGCTTGCGCAGGATCGTCAGCCACGACAGGCCGGACTGGAACGCCTCCAGGCACAGCCGCTCGTAGAGGCCCTGGTCGTCGCGGACCGGACGGCCCCATTCGTCGTCGTGGTAGGCGACGTAGTCGGGCGCCGACAGCCCCCAGGGGCAGCGCGCCAGCCCGTCCTCGCCCATAATCGCGGTGCTCACGCGCCCGTTCTACCTCATGGCTGCGACAAAGCGGCGAGGCGGCGCAGCCCGAGCGCCATGAACGCCTTCACCACCGGCCCCGCGACCAGCCAGGCGGCGCGGCCGAGGGGGCCGAGCGGCAGGTCGACGCGCTCGGCCCAGATGACGCGGCTGCCCGAGCCCTCGGGGACGATCTTGAAGAACGCCTCGCCGCGCACCACGCGGCCGGTGTGCCGGACCGCGACGCGGCGGCCGGCCCGCCAGTCGGTGATGACCATGGTGTCGAGGAAGCCGACCGGGCCGACGCCGGTCCGGGCCCGCAGCTCGTCGCCGACCTTGTCGCCGCCCTCCGCGCTGGTGAACGGCATCCACTCGGCGTGCCGCGGCCAGTCGGTGAGGACGTCGAAGAGCCGCTCGGGCGGGGCCGCCGAGACCGCCTCGGCGTGGACCGCGACCGCGCTCACCGGCTCTCCTCCGCGTCCGCCTCGAAGGCCTCCTCGCGGAGCGGTACCCGGGCACCGGGCTCCTCGATGCCGTACAGGGCCCCGACCGGGCCGGCCGGTTCGGCTTCACGGGCGCGCTCGCGGACGTCGTGGAGCTGCCGCTCCAGGTCCGCCACGCGTGCGTCGCGCTCGTGCAGGGCCTCGGTGAGGTGGTGGAACGCGTCGTCGGTCACGTGCGGCTGATACCCCCACAGCGTCCGGGGGAAGCGCAGGTGGGAGCCTTCCCAGCCGATGACGGGCCGCCCCTCGGCGTCCACGCTGACCGGCGGATAGTCGGGATGGGCCTCGGCCAGCCCGCCGCCCCGGCCCATGGCGAGGACGACGACGGCGCCCAGCACGGCCACGCCGGCCAGGACGAGAACCACGACCACGATCACGCTCCGATCTGACGGCACCCCATCGGGAAGACGATCCCCCGCCCCCGATCGTGCCACGCCCGGCGGCATGGGGATGCAAGAGCGCGCGGTCCTTCCACCGGGCGCGCCGCTTCCCGGCCGGGCCGCGGACGCGGGCACGGCGCCCCCGGCGAGCCGGGTGGGCGGCTCGTCGTCCGGGGACGCCGTGCGGGTGGTCCTCAGCCGCGCAGGCGGTGCCAGGGGCCGGTGATCGCGAAGGTGGCGCCCGGGTCGGACTGGCGGTTGGCGAACAGGATCCGCCCGTCCGGGGAGAAGGTCACGCCGGTGAACTCGCTGTCGTTGAGGGCGTTGCGGGCCATCGCGAACGGCGTGTTCCGCCGGGTGGTGCCGATGAGGTACTGCTCGCCGTCGCCGTCCTCGGCGAGGATCACGCCGCCGCCGTACGGGGAGACGGTGATGTTGTCGGGGCCGTCGAAGCGCCCACCCGGCTTGAAGACGAGCTGCAGCTCGATCTCGCCGCGGTGCGGGTCGTAGGTCCAGACCTGCCCGGCGTGGTCGGCGGCGCCGCCGTCGGACTTCCGGGAGAAGCTGCACACGAAGTAGGCCTTGCCGTGGCCCCACCAGGCGCCTTCGAGCTTCTGGCTCCGCGTGATCGTGTCGAACTGCTTGCGGACCGACGTCTGCCTCGCCGACGGGTCGGGCACCTCCACCCAGCCGGCGCGCAGGCGCGTCCCCGGCTCCTGGACGGCCGACAGGTCCGGGACGCCGGCC
This sequence comes from Actinomadura coerulea, assembly GCF_014208105.1. Lineage (NCBI taxonomy): Bacteria > Bacillati > Actinomycetota > Actinomycetes > Streptosporangiales > Thermomonosporaceae > Actinomadura > Actinomadura coerulea. The sequence goes on along the minus strand of NZ_JACHMQ010000001.1, from coordinate 7,813,095 downwards.
ACGTTCAGCGCCTCCAGCTTCCCGCCCGACATGTAGGCGTGGTAGCCGCCGTGGTGGGCGCGGGGACGGAACCGGTAGAAGAGGCCGAACGGCTTGGCGGCGTCCTCGGTCAGGTACGCGGTGAGCGTGTGCGGGTCGACGGCGACGGCCTCGTGCGCGAAGCGGCCGAGGCCGGTGAGGGGGACGGGCTCGGTCTTGCGCCCGGTCGGGTCGACCTCGAACACCCACCCGTGGCTCTTGGTCTGGCCAGTGAACCCCTCGGTCTCCTCACAGGTCAGCCACGTCCCCCACGGGGTCCGCCCGCCCGCGCAGTTGGTGGACGTCCCGGCCAGGCTGACGTACTGCGACAGCAGGTTGCCCTGGCTGTCGACCTCGAGCGTGGTGGTGCCGCCGTTGGCTGCGGGGTCGTAGGTCCACTCGGGACGGCCCACGGCGCGGGTGCCGTTGTTGCTCTGCTCGTGGTTGCGCACCAGCCGGGTGCGGCCGTGGCGGCTGCCGGAGAACGTGGCCATCCCGTCGTGGTGACCGGGGACGACGACGCCCTCGGAGATGGGTTCGCCTTCGACCGACAGCGTCTTGTAGGAGAAGCCCTTGGGCAGGTCCAGGACGCCCTTGGGGTCGGGGATCAGCGGGCCGTAGCCGTACGCCTCCCCGGTCTCGGCTCCGGCGGACGTCTGGAAGATTCCCTCCAGGCTTCCGGCGAGGGCGATGGACAGCGCGCCGGCCGCGCCGCCCTTGACGACTCCGCGACGGGTCACGGACATGGGCACTCCTTCACGTAAGGGGATCACGCGGGAGCCTGGTCGCCGTCCCTGAACCGCGTATGAACGATCACTGGCCGGGAGGAGAAACCCCAGGACAACGTTGGTCCGCGCTGACCGGGAGTGCCGGCGGGAGTTCGGAGCGCGGTCTCAGAGGAGTTCCACCGCGGCGTCGACGGCCGCGGCGACGTCGCCGTCCGGCGGATACAGCAGGGACCGGCCCACCACCAGGCCCCGGACGGTCGGCAGCCGCAGCGCCCGCCGCCACCCCTCCCGCGCGGCGACGGGATCGGCCGCCACCTCCCCGCCCAGCAGCAGCGCCGGCAGCGTCGAAGCCGCCATCACCCGCTCCATGTCCGCCACCACCGGCACCTTCAGCCACGTGTACGCCGACGTCGACCCCAGCCCCGAAGCGATCGAGACCGCGCGCGTCATCGCCTCCGGCGACAGGTCGTTGCGCACGCGGCCCGCCACCCGGCGCGACACGAACGGCTCCACCATCGCCATCAACCCGCGCCCCGCCAACTCCGACACCGCACCCGCGCAGCCCTCCAACGTGCGCACCGTCGCCGGATCGGCGTCATCCACCCGCAGCAGCATCTTCCCGCCGTCCAGCCCCGACGCCGCGATCGCGCCCGCTCCGTACGCCGTGAAACGATCATCGATCTCGAACGACGACCCCGCCAGCCCGCCCCGGTTCATCGAACCGATCACGACCTTGCCGTCCAGCACCCCCAGCAGCAGCAGGTCCTCCACCACATCCGGCGTCCCCAGCACCCCGTCCACGCCCGGACGCTCCAACGCCGTGCACAGCCGGTCCAGCAACTCGCCCCGATCGGCCATCGCCAGCGGATCACCCCCCGCCGCCAGCGCGCCCCGAGCCGGATGATCAGCCGCCACCAGCATCAACCGCCCCGACCCGCCCAGCAGCGACGCACGCCGCACCCGGACCCGGGCCGCCTCCGCGATCGCCCCCGGACGCACCGCCCGGACCTCGGCCAGCCCCGCGATCCGCTCGGCCCGCGCACCGGCGGGGGTCACCAGGGCCCCCGCCCCACCAGTGCATCGATCATCGTTCACCGTCCCTGTCCGCGAAACGCGCGGCGCCGGGTCGCGCCACCGGCACCGCCGAGTCTGGTCAAGATCACGAACGGCTGTCAATCCGCCACGGGGCGCGTCCGCCGGCGCGCCCCGCGGGCGGGCGCTCAGGCCCCGGCGCCCTTGTAGTCCGCGACCTCGGCGATGACGGACCCGGCGAGGTCGAAGCCGTCCACGCACGCCAGGTAGCCGGGGGCCTCCCAGTCGTCGCCGCCGGGCTCGCCCCGGAGCGGCACGTACGTCCCGCCCGCCTGCCTGACCAGCAGCAGTCCGGCGGCGATGTCCCACGCGTTGATGGACGAGTCGTAGGCCACGTCCGTCCATCCCGCGGCGACGTGCGCGAGGGTGAGGGCGGCGCTGCCCGGGCGGCGCACGGTGGCGAACGCGTCGACCATCCGGCCGTAGCGCCGCAGCGCCTCCTCGCGCCCGAGGCTCAGGTCGTAGGCGCTCGGGTAGGACGTGGCGACGACGGCGGTCTCGTCGCGGACCGCCCCGCGGCTGCGCATCGGCTCGCCGTTGCAGGTGGCGCCGTCGAGCGAGGCGGTGAACATGTCGTCGCGCACCGGGTCGTAGACCACGCCCGCGACCAGTTCACCGTCCAGGGCCGCGCCGATGGACACGCAGAAGAACGGGAGGCCGACGGCGAAGTTGGCGGTCCCGTCGATGGGGTCGACGAACCAGCGCAGGTCGCCGTCGCCGCCGCCCACGCCGCCCTCCTCACCGACGACCACGCTGCCGGGGGTGTGCTCGGCGAGCACCTCGCGGATCGTCTCCTCCGCCGCCCGGTCGTGCTCGGTGACCGGGTCGTGGATGTCGCGCTTGAGGTCGACCTCGGGACGCGACCGGAACGCCGTCCGCAGACGGTCCCCGGTGGCGCGGGCGGCGAGTTCGGCGATCCCGGCGAGCTCCCGCGAGGCGGGGACGGCAGCGTTCATCGGTCTCCTTCGGTTACGGCAAGGTCACGAGTGCGCACATCACGACCGTATCCGAGTCCCGCAAGGCATCCGGGCGGGCCCTTTGTTACAGAGCCCTCGGCTCGGGCAGTGGGTTCCTGTGCCGGATCCAGCATCGCCGTCATGGGGAATGGACATGAACTACAAGATCGACAAGGGCACGGTCGTCGTGGTCACGGGAGCCTCCGGCGGCATCGGGCGCGCCGCCGCCGCGGCGTTCGCCCGCCGCGGCGCCTGGGTCGCCCTCCTGGCCCGCGGGGACGAGGGACTGGAGGGGGCCGCCGCCGACGTCGAGGCCGCGGGCGGGCGCGCCCTGCCGATCAGCGTGGACGTGGCCGACCCCGGCGCGGTGGACGAGGCGGCGGAGCGGGCCGAGAAGGAGCTCGGGCCGATCGCCGTGTGGGTCAACGTGGCGTTCTCCTCGGTGTTCGCGCCGTTCTGGGAGATCGATCCGGAGGAGTTCAGGCGCACCACCGAGGTCACCTACCTCGGCTACGCCAACGGGACCAGGGCGGCGCTGCGGCGGATGATGCCGCGCGACCGCGGCGTGATCGTCCAGTGCGGGTCGGCGCTGGCCTACCGGGGCATCCCCCTGCAGAGCGCGTACTGCGGCTCCAAGCACGCCGTCCAGGGGCTGCACGACTCGCTCCGGGCCGAGCTGATGCACGAGCGCAGCGGCGTGAAGCTCACGATGGTGCAGATGCCCGCGGTCAACACGCCCCAGTTCGACTGGGTGCTGAACCGGATGCCGCGCCGCCCGCAGCCCGTCCCGCCCATCTACCAGCCGGAGATCGCGGCGGACGCGCTCGTCTACGCCGCCGAGCATCCCCGGCGCCGGGAGTACTGGGTCGGCGGCAGCACCGTCGGCACGATCCTCGCCGACAAGTTCGCCACGGGGCTGCTGGACCGCTACCTGGCCCGGACGGGCTTCAAGTCCCAGCAGACCGAGATGCGCACGCGTCCGGACCAGCCGGCGAACCTGTGGGAGCCGGCGGACGAGGCCCCGGGCGGCGACCGGGGCAGCCACGGGCGGTTCGACGAGCAGGCGCACGCGCGGAGCCCGCAGATGTGGGCGGGCCGCCACAAGTACCTGGTGGGGGCCGCGACGGCCGGAGCCGCCGCGGGGGCCGCGGCGGGCGCGGCGCGGCTGCTGCGGCGATGACGCACGACCGACGACGAAGGAGAGAGCGATGGCGCAGCAAGTGGCCGACTACGTCCTCCAGCGGCTGACCGAGTGGGGCGTGAAGCGCGTCTTCGGGTATCCGGGCGACGGCATCAACGGGATGCTCGGCGCGTTCGACCGCGCCGAGGGGAAGCCGGAGTTCATCCAGACGCGGCACGAGGAGATGGCCGCGTTCATGGCCTGCGGCCACGCGAAGTTCACCGGCGAGGTCGGCGTCTGCGCGGCGACGTCCGGGCCGGGCGCGATCCACCTGCTGAACGGCCTGTACGACGCGAAGCTGGACCACCAGCCGGTCGTGGCGATCGTCGGGCAGCAGAAGCGCCTGGCGCAGGGCACGCACTACCAGCAGGAGGTCAACCTGGAGAACCTGTTCTCCGACGTCTCGGAGTTCTGCCAGATCGTCATGCACCCCGGCCAGATGCGGCACGTCATCGACCGGGCGTTCAAGACGGCCCTGACCACGCGCGGCGTCTCGACGATCATCATTCCGGAGGACGTCCAGGAGGCCGACGCGGTGCCGTCGCCGCCGAAGGAGCACGGCTCGGTGTACTCCAGCGTGGGCTGGAGCAGGCCCCGCGTCCTGCCCGACCCCGAGGAGCTGCGCAAGGCCGCCGACGTCCTCAACGAGGGGACGAAGGTCGCGATGCTGATCGGCCAGGGCGCCGCCGGCGCCGAGGCCGAGGTGATCGAGACGGCCGAGCTGCTCGGCGCGGGCATCGCCAAGGCGCTGCTCGGCCGCGAGGTGGTCCCGGACGACCTGCCGTTCGTCACCGGCCCCATCGGCCTGCTCGGCTCCAAGGCCAGCGACGAGATGATGATGAACTGCGACGTGCTGTTCATGATCGGCACGAGCTTCCCGTACGCCGAGTGGCTGCCGGACGAGGGCAGCTGCAAGGGCGTGGAGATCGACATCGACGGGAGCATGATCGGCATCCGCTACCCGATGGACGCGCACGTCGTCGGGGACGCCGGGGAGACCCTCCGGGAGCTGATCCCGCTGCTGCGCCGCAAGGAGGACCGCTCCTGGCGCGAGGAGATCGAGGAGAACGTCCGCACCTGGAACACGGTCATGGAGAAGAGGGCGGGCCAGAGTTTCGAGGGGAAGGTCAACCCGCAGGCCGTCGCGCACGAGCTGTCGCCGCTGCTCCCCGACGGCGTCATCCTCACCGCCGACTCCGGCTCGGCCACCAACTGGTGGGCCCGGCACATCAAGCTCCGCGACGGCATGCGGGCGTCGCTGTCGGGCACCCTCGCCACGATGGGCCCCGGCGTCCCGTACGCGATCGCGGCCCGGTTCGCCCACCCCGACCGGCCGGTGATCTGCTTCGTCGGCGACGGCGCGTTCCAGATGAACGGCATGAACGAGATGCTGACCGTGAAGCGGTACGCCGAGCGGATGGCCGGCGCGCCGCTGATCTTCGCGGTGTTCAACAACCAGGACCTCAACCAGGTCACCTGGGAGCAGCGCGCGATGGGCGGCGACCCGAAGTACGAGGGCTCGCAGAGCATCCCGGACTTCCCGTACTCCAAGTACGCCGAGCTCTGCGGGCTCAAGGGCGTCTACTGCGACGATCCCGGGAAGGTCACCGACGCCTGGCGGGAGGCCCTGGCGAGCGACCGCCCCGTGGTCCTGGAGTTCGTGGTCGACAACGAGATCGCGCCGATCCCGCCGCACATCATGAAGGACCAGGCCAAGAAGGCCGTCAAGGCGGGCATCAAGGACCCGCAGAAGCTCGGCATCGCGGCCCGCGGCTTCCGGCAGAAGCTCACCGACATGTACGAGAACATGCCGGGCCGGAAACACGACTAGCGGACGGGAGCGGCCGCCGGTCAGAGTTCGGCTTCGGCGTAGTCCTCGGGGGAGAACTCGATGCGGGGCTGGGACCGCTCCAGCAGGTCGAACGCCTCGGGGACCGAACCGGTCCAGCCGACGGCGTCCCAGATCTTGGGGCGGGCGAAGCCCTGCTCGGTGAGGCCCTTCATCAGCTCGCGCAGCGGCTCGTAGACGCCGGTGGGGTCGAGGATGACGATGGGCTTGTCGTGCATGGTCAGCACGCGGGCCGTCCACACCTCGAACAGCTCCTCCAGCGTGCCGATGCCGCCGGGCAGGACGAGGAACGCGTCGCTGCGCCGGTCCATCTCGCCCTTGCGGGCCCGCATGTCGGGGGTGACGACCAGCTCGTCGTTCTCCTCGTCGGAGATCTCGACGCTGACGAGGCCCTCGGGGATCACGCCGACCGTGCGGGCGCCGCCGGCCCGCGCGGCGCGGGCGACGGCGCCCATGCACGAGACCTGGGCGCCGCCGCTGACGAGGCTGTGGCCGCGCCGGGCCAGCTCGGCGCCGGCCTCGGCGGCGAGGTCGACGTAACGGCGGTCGATCGTGCCGCTGGACGAGCAGAACACGCAGACGGCGAGGGGTTTCGGGGAAGTCACCCGGCCAATCTAACGGCTGGGGTCCGGGGAGGCCCGCCGATTTCCCGGCGGCGGGGCCTCACGCCGTGGAGAGGTCCCGGCGGCGGAGACCGGCGAGGCCGAGGGCGGCCAGGACGGCCGCGACCGCCAGGAGCCAGAGCAGCGGCGTGACCGCGAGGTCGTGCCCCGGCAGCTTCGGGACGTGGGTGAACGGTGAGACGTCCAGGGCCCACTGGTCCAGGCCGAGCCCGGCTCCGAAGAGCGTCACGACCGCGAAGACGCCGACCGCGGCCCAGGCGCCGCCGGTGAGCCTCGGCGCGAGGCCGACCAGCGCGAGCGCGATCGCCCCGACCAGCCACACGGCGGGAAGCTGCGCGAGCGCGGCGCCGAGGACGCGCGGCACCTCGCGCCCGGGGTCGCCGGTGTCCAGGCCGTGCGCGAGCCCGGCGGCCAGGCCCGCGACGCCGAGGCCGGCGACCGGGCCGAGCAGCGTGAAGGCCAGGTGGCCGGACGCCCACCGCAGCCGCCCGACGGGGGTGGCGAGCACCGGCTCGGCGCGCTGCCCGGTCTCCTCGGTGCGCAGCCGCAGGGTCGCCGAGACCGCGTAGGCGGCGGCGAACAGGCCGAGCATGCTCATGATCGAGGCGAAGTAGGCGTCGATGATCCCGCCCTGCCCGCCGAGCCGGGTGAAGATCTTCTCCAGTTCGGGGTTGTCCTTGACCATGTCGCCGACGCCGCCCGCCACGGCGCCGTACACGACGCCGAGGGCGGCGAACCCGGCGAGCCAGCCGTACAGGGCGCGGCTCTGCAGCCGCCAGCCGAGGCCGAGGGCGCCCGAGAGCAGGCGCGGGGCGTCCGCGGGGCCGAGCCGGGGCGGCAGCACGCCCGCGCCCACGTCCCGGCGCGCCGAGAGCAGGCCCGCGGCGGCGACCAGGAGGGCCGCGAGCGCGGCGACCGGAAGGAGGGTCCACCAGCGTTCTTCGCCGTAGGCGCGCAGCCGGTTCTCCCAGCCGAGCGGCGACAGCCAGCCCAGCCACGACAGCCCGTTGCCCGCGCCGCCGGCGTCGGCGGCCATCCGGACCACGAACGCGGCGCCGAGCGCGGCGATCGCCGTGCCCCTGGCGGCGCCCGCGCCCTCGCTGAGCTGGGCGGTGACGCCCGCGACGGCGGCGAAGACGCATCCGGCGGCGGCCAGTTGCAGGCCGAACGCCAGCGAGCCCGCGAGGGGAAGGCCCTGCGCCACCATGCCCGCGGCCAGCAGGCCGGCGAGGACGAGGTTCGCCGCCATCGTCACGGCCAGCGCGGCGGCCAGACCCGCGCCGCGCCCGGTGACGGTGGCGCCGAGCAGCTCGCGGCGGCCCGCCTCCTCCTCGGTGCGGGTGTGCCGGACGACGGTGAGCACGCTGATCAGCGCCACGACCACCGGGATGAACCCGGAGCGCTGGGCGATGATCGAGCCGAGGTCCGTGTCGTACAGCGGCCCGTACAGGGCGAGGAACGTCGGGTTGTTCCCCGTCGTCTGCGCGTACTTGAGGCGCTCGGCGGCCGTGGGGTAGAGGCTGTCGGTGGCCGCCACGAAGTTGATCGGGATCAGCGCGAGCACGATCACCCAGGACGGCAGCAGGAACCGGTCGCGGCGCAGGATCAGCCTGACCAGCCCGCCGGTCCCGGTGAGCGACCGCAGCGGCTTCGAGCGGGGCGGCGCGGCCGCGCGCGAGCCGTGGACCGCCGCGCTCATCGCGCGGCCTCCGACGCGAGCTCGTCCTTGTAGTGGCGCAGGAACAGCTCCTCCAGCGTCGGCGGGCGGCTGCTCAGGCTCCGCACGCCGACCTCGGTGAGCTGCCGCAGCGCCGCGTCCAGTTCGGGGGTGTCCACCTCGAAGCGGATCTTGTTGCCGTCGATGCGGACGTCGTGCGCGCCCGGCAGCGGCAGGCCGTCGGGCGGCGACGCCAGCTCCGCGTCGATGGACGTGCGGGTCAGGTGCCGCAGCTCGTCCAGCGTCCCCGACTCCACCGCGACGCCCTTGCGGATGATCGTCACCCGGTCGCAGAGCGCCTCGACCTCGGACAGGATGTGGCTGGACAGCAGCACGGTGCGGCCGTCGCGGCGCTCCTCCCGCACGCACTCCTGGAACACCTCCTCCATGAGGGGGTCCAGCCCGGAGGTGGGCTCGTCGAGCAGCAGCAGCTCGGCGTCGGACGCCAGCGCGGCGATGAGCCCGACCTTCTGCCGGTTGCCCTTGGAGTAGGCGCGGCCCTTCTTGCGCGGATCGAGCTCGAACCGGTCGAGCAGCTCGGCCTTGCGACGGGCGTTCACGCCGCCGCGCATCCGGCCGAGCAGGTCGATCACCTCGCCGCCGGACAGGTTCGGCCACAGCGTCACGTCGCCGGGGACGTAGGCGAGCCGGCGGTGCAGCTCGGTCGCGTCCCGCCACGGGTCGCCGCCGAGCAGCCGGGCGGTGCCGCCGTCGGCGCGCAGCAGGCCGAGCAGGACGCGGATGGTGGTGGACTTCCCGGCGCCGTTCGGGCCGAGGAAGCCGTGCACCTCGCCGGGCTGGACGGTCAGGTCCAGGCCGTCCAGCGCGCGGGTCCGGCCGAACTTCTTGACCAGGCCGGAGAGGGCAATGGGGGGCGTGTTCGTGGTCACCGGTCCTCCTCGTCGAGGGGTCGCCCGCCGGGGGCGGGCAGGCTCTTCAGGGCGGCGCGCGCCTGCGCCACCAGCTCGGGCGACAGGAGCCGGTCGTCGAGGACGTCCAGCATCGCCAGCGCCATGCGGGGGTAGCCGTCGCCCAGGAGGACGTCGGCGCCGAGCGCCCGGGACATGTGCTCGTGCAGGACGATCACGCCGAAGCTCATGCCGGTCATGACGGTCGCGTAGCCGTGCAGGTCATCGGTGTTCGGCGCGGCCATGCCGGGCGCGCCGCGCTCCAGCATCTCCTCGCTGAACGCGATCGCCTCGTCGAAGAGCACGGACGCGGCGCCCGACCCGTCGGTCAGGGCGCGGGCCAGGTAGCGCTGGACCGGCAGGGCCGTGCTCATCGCGATCGCGAGGAAGCTCGGGCTCGCCATCCCGCCGTTCAGGGCCTCCCGCTTGGTCTCGCGGATCACCTCGATCACGTGCTCGTCGCACGCGGCGCGCAGCGCCTCCTTGGTGCCGTAGTGGTGCTGGACGAGGGCGGGCGACACGCCGGCGGCCTTCGCGATGCCCCGGATCGTGGCGCCCTTCACCCCGTGCTCGGCGAACTCCAGCAGGGCCGCGTCCCTGATCCGGGCGCGCCCGGTCAGGTCCTCGGCCCGCTCCCGCGCCGCCATCCCCACCCCCTGTACGCACGTTCAGTTGCCTGTACGCTTGTACACTGTACTCGCGTACAGGCCCCCGTCAACCCGTGCGGGCGGGGCGATGCGGGCGCGGGGTCAGCCGCCTCCGGGCAGCTCGCCGAGCTTCACCTGCACCTGCTTCTTCGAGCCGTCCGGCTTCTGGATCTCGACCTTCACCGTCTGGCCGGGCCGGAGGTTCGCGAGGACGGTGGTCAGCGCCGTCTGGTCGGGCGTCGCGGTGCCGTTCACCGAGAGGATCAGGTCGCCCGCCTGGATCCCGGCCCGGGCGGCCCCGCCGCCCTTCTGCACCTCCACCACCGCGACGGCCGACCGCCGGCCGGTCTGCGGGTCGACGATCGTGCGCACCACCACGCCGAGCGCGGCCCGGCCGGAGTTCGACACCTTCCCCGACTCGATGAGCTGCGGGACGATCCGCTTGACCGTGTCGCTCGGCGTCGCGAACCCGATGCCGGGCGCCGCCGCGCCGATCTGCGGGTCGGAGGCCGCCGCGGTGGGGATGCCGATCACCTGCCCGTCCAGCGTGACCAGGGCACCGCCGCTGTTGCCCGGGTTGATGTCCGCGCTCGTCTGGATGGCGTCGGCGATGGTCGAGCCCTGGAAGGCCCCCTCGCCCTTGGTCGACACCGTGCGGTGCAGCGCGGAGACGATCCCGTTCGTCACGCTTCCGGCGAGGCCGAGCGGGTTGCCCATCGCCAGCACGATCTGCCCGACCTGCGCCGCGCTCGACTCGCCCCACGACGCCGGTTTCAGCGACCCGCCGCCGACCTTGATGACGGCCAGGTCGTCGGCGGCGAACTCGCCGACCAGGGAGGCGGTCATCGGGGAACCGCCGCCGGACGAGGTGACCTGGATCTTCTTCGCCCCCGCGACCACGTGCGCGTTGGTGACGATGTCGCCCTGGGCGTCGAACACGACGCCCGACCCCTCCCCCTGATCGGTCTGGATCTTCACCACCGACGGCAGGACGGCGTCCACGACCTTCACATACTGCTGCTGCAGGTCCGAACCGGACTCCGACACCGGCGCCGACGTCCGCACCGACGCGGGTCCCGCGTTCCCGGCCCTCCCGGCGTTCTCGGAGTTCCCGCTGCACCCGGCGAGCACCGCCGCACCCGCCAGCGCCGCCGCGCACGCCCTCGCCCTCGCGCTCCTGTCCACGCTTCACCTCCAGAGGGCACCGTTCCCGCCCTCCGCCCCGCAGGCGCCGCGCCGCGCGCGATTTTGCGACGTCATGCCGCAGGTCAGGGCCGTAGCTGATCTTTGAGGGCGCCGGCGCGCCCGGTCACCGCCGCGGCGGCCCGGCCGGTTTCCCGCGGCCGGCGCCGGGTAGCCGTCCGACCATGTCGCGCGCGAGCGGGCACCGGGGCGTCCCCCACCCCGCCGACCTGCGGATCGAGGCGTGGGGGCCGACGCGGGAGCGCTGCGTCGCCGAGGCGGTGGCCGGGCTCGTGGAGTCGTTCGCCGACGTCTCCGGCGTCCGCCCGTCCGGCGGCGTCCGGGTGGACGTGCCGCCGGGCCCGGCCGCGGACCTGCTCGTCGCCGTCCTGGACGAGGTGATCTACCGGCTGGACGTCGACGGCGTCCTGGTCGTGGACGCGGAGATCGCGGGGGCGCCGGACGGCGGGCTCACCGCCCGGCTGGCGACCGGGGACGCGGCGGAGGCGGTGGGGACGGGCGCCGTGCCCAAGGCGGTGTCGCTGCACGACCTGCGGTTCGGCCGCGACGCGCGCGGCTGGTCCTGCGCCGTGACGATCGACGTGTGAGGGGCCCGCCCCGCGACCGGCGCGCGCGACCGGCCGGTCAGCCCTTCACGACGCCCAGCGGGACGAGGCGGGCCACCTTGCGGCAGAGCCCGGCGCCCTCGCCCGCCTCGACCACGGCGGACACGTCCTTGTAGGCGTCCGGCGCCTCCTCGGCCAGCCCGCGCCACGACGACGGCCGCACGGCGATGCCGCGTTCCTCCAGCACCGCCCGCAGCCGCTCGCCGCTGACGCCGCGTGCCGCCTGGTGGCGGCTCCGGACCCGTCCGGCGCCGTGGCACGTGGACGAGAACGCGGGCCCACCTGGCACGCCCGTCAGGACGTAGGACGAGGTCCCCATCGTCCCGGGGATCAGCACCGGCTGGCCGGCCCCGCGCAGGTCGGGAGGCAGGTCGGGGTGGCCGGGCGGCAGCGCCCGGGTGGCCCCCTTGCGGTGCACGCACAGCCGCCGCCGCACGCCGTCCACCACGTGCTCCTCGATCTTGGCCAGGTTGTGCGAGACGTCGTAGACGAGGTCGAGCCGGGCGCCCGCGACCCGCCGGAACACCCGGCGCGCCGCCTCGGCGAGCAGCTGCCGGTTGGCGCGGCCGTAGTTGGCCGCCGCCGCCATCGCGCCCAGGTAGGCGCGGCCCTCGGCGGAGTCGACCGGGGCGCAGGCGAGCTGGCGGTCGGGGACCTCGATCCCGTACCGCGGCATCGCCGCCTCCATCGCCCGGACGTGGTCGGTGCAGATCTGGTGGCCGAGCCCGCGCGACCCGCAGTGGATCATGACGCAGACCTGTCCCGGCCGCAGCCCGAACGCCCCGGCCACGCCGGCGTCGTAGACCTCGGCGACCCGCTGCACCTCCAGGAAGTGGTTGCCCGAGCCGAGGCTGCCGACCTGGCGGGCGCCGCGCTCCACCGCGCGCTCGCCCACCTGGCCGGGGTCGGCGTCCGCGACCGCCCCCGCGTCCTCGCACCGGCGCAGGTCGCGCTCGTCCCCGTGGCCCCGCTCGACCGCGTACCGCGCTCCCCCGGTGAGGATGCCGGTCAGCTCCCGCCGGCCCGGCAGGCTCCACACCGCGCCCTTGCCCATGCCGCGCGGGATGACGGGGTCGAGGCCGTCCATCAGGTCCCGCAGGACGGGGGCGAGGCCGGAGGCGTCGATGTCCGCCGCCAGCAGCCGGACGCCGCACGAGATGTCGAACCCGACGCCGCCGGGCGAGACCACGCCGCCCTCCGCCGGGTCGGTCGCCGCCACGCCGCCGATCGGGAAGCCGTATCCGAGGTGGATGTCCGGCATCGCGTAGGACGCCTCCACCACTCCCGGGAGCGCGGCGACGTGGGCGACCTGCCCGATCGCGTTCTCGGCGGGCGCCAGCAGTTCCCGCGACGCGAACACCACGCCGGGCACGCGCATGGCGCCGGTCGGCTCGATCCGGAACCGGTAGGGGCCGTCCTCGACCAGGTCGGCGTTCACAAGGCGGGGCTACCCCCGTCCCCGCCCCTCATGCGCCCCGCCCGCGCCTCCGGCGCGTCGGCGGCCGAGGATTCATGCCCGTCATGCGGGTAGCGTGCGAATCATGCTCGCCGAACCCGCGCCCGCACTGA